>CACJBW010000006.1 GCA_902591775.1 uncultured Pelagibacteraceae bacterium | reverse complement strand
ATCTAAATATTTTTTTACAGAGTTAGCAAGCATTATTCCAGGTCTATCATTATTATTAAATACAAGCGGTCTTTCAATAGCACCTGTTGCTACTAATACTTTATCAGCTCTAATTTTCCATAATCTCTGTCTTATGTCACCATTTCTCTTGTCCAATGGTAGGTGATCTGAAATATTTTCTTTTGCTAAGAGGTAATTATAATTATGATAAGCTGCTAAGCTTGTTCTAGTTTTGATTGTTAAATTATCTAATTTTTGAAGTTCAGCAATCTCTTCATCTAACCATTCACTAGAATATTTATTATTAATTTTATAATTTTCATTCTTTTGAAATATTGTTGATCCACCAAGAATATTTTTATCTTCAATCAATATCGTTCTTAAATTATTTTTTGCAGCAATTTTTGATGCAATAATTCCAGAAATACCACCACCTATTATTAATACATCACAATGAACATGTTTATGGTCATACAATTCAGGGTCGGGTTTTGTTGGTGATTTTCCTAGTCCCGCAGACCATCTTATCAGCGGTTCGTAAATTTTTTTCCAGAAACTTTTAGGCCACATAAAAGTCTTATAATAAAAACCTGCAGGTATAAATGAAGATATAAAATTGTTAATTCCCCCTATATCAAAATTAACACTGGGCCAACAATTTTGACTTGAGGCTTTTAAACCTTCATACAATTCAATCTCTGTAGCTCGAACATTGGGTTCTGTTAAATCTGTATCTTCATTTATTTGGCATATCGCATTAGGTTCTTCCGATCCACAAGACATTATCCCTCTTGGTCGATGATATTTAAAGCTTCTACCAACTAAATGAACTCCATTTGAAAGTAGGGCAGAAGCCAAAGTATCACCGTCAAAACCGTGATAAGATTTTCCATCGAAATTGAATGAAACTGTTTTAGTTTGATCTACATGTTTTGTCTTATTAACTCTAAATTTTGTCATTTATTCTACCGGTGGTTTTTCGCCCATTTTATAAACCGCATGTATTTTGTCATTTGATGTGTCTCTAACCATATTAAACCATTTCCTACATCCATGAGCATGGTTCCATCTTTCGAACTGAACTCCTTTAATATTCTTTCTCATAAATAGATATTCTGCCCATTGATTGTCACTTAGCTCAGTTGGTTGTTTGGGTCTAACTATGTGAGCTTCACCTCCACATGAAAATTCACTTTGGTCTCTTTCACCACAATATGGACAATTTATTAAAAACATTAGTGTGCTACAGCGGCTGCACCATGTTCGTCAACTAGATCTCCACTTACAAATCGATTAAGATTAAATGCAGCATTTAATTTATGTGGTTCATCATTAGCAATAGTGTGTGCAAATAAATCACCAGATCCAGGTGTTGCTTTAAAACCTCCAGTGCCCCAACCACAGTTAAAATAGAGTCCTTTTATATTTGTTTTACTAATTATTGGACTTGCATCAGGACATATATCAACAATTCCACCCCATTGTCTCAACATTTTCATTCGGCTAAAAATAGGGTACAGCTCCAATATTGCTTTTAATGTTCCTTCAACAACATCGTGACTACCTCTTTGTGTATAAGAAATATAAGCGTCAGTACCAGCGCCAATTACTAGTTCACCTTTATCAGACTGACTAACATATGCATGTACAGCATTGGACATTACTACAGTATCAATTATTGGTTTAACTGGTTCTGAAACTAATGCCTGTAAAGGTTTGCTTTCCAGCGGTAATTTTAATCCTGCCATGTTAGCAATTACACTTGAGTGTCCTGCTGCAACAACACCAATTTTTTTTGTTTTAATAAATCCTTTTGATGTTTCAACACCTTCAACTTGATCTCCATTTCTTTTTATACCTTTAACTTCACAATTTTGTATTATATCAACTCCCATTTCATCTGCACCTCTCGCATAACCCCATGCAACAGCATCATGTCTAGCAGTTCCTGCTCTCCTTTGTAATGTTCCACCAAGAATAGGGTATCTTATATCTGGAGAAGTATTTATTATTGGACAAAATTCTTTTACTTGATTTGTATTTAACCACACTGCATCAATGCCATTAAGTCTGTTTGCGTGAGTTCTTCTTTTTAAATCCCTTACATCTTGAAGGTTATGGGCTAAATTCATCACACCTCTTTGACTGAACATTATATTGTAGTTTAATTCTTGAGATAAATTTTCCCAAATCTTTAATGCATGGTCGTATAATCCAGCACTTGCATCCCACAAATAATTTGATCTTATAATTGTAGTATTTCTTCCTGTATTTCCTCCACCAATCCAGCCTTTTTCTAAAACAGCAATATTTCTCATGTTATGCTTTTTAGCTAGGTAGTAAGCTTTTGCTAAACCGTGTCCACCACCACCAATTATAATAGCTTCATATTCTCTTTTTGGCTCAGGATCTCCCCATGCTTGCTTCCAGTTTTCATGCTGCGAAAAAGCATTTTTAATCAGTGAGAATATCGAATATTTGTTTTTCATAATTGCCAGAAATTACTTGATTAATATTGAATATTCAATGATTTCAAGTTACACATCTACATACGGAAGGATGGGTGAGCTGGTTGAAACCAGCGGTTTGCTAAACCGCCGTACGCTTGAAAAGGTGTACCGAGGGTTCGAATCCCTCTCCTTCCGCCATTAATATAGTGGCTTATTTTTAAAAAAATCGCTGAGGTAAATTGGTTTTTGAGACAATATGTACCTATAAACATTATAATTTTCTAAAACTCTTTGAACGTAATTTCTGGTTTCTTTAAATTTTATTAGCTCAATCCAATCCACATAATCTATTTGTTTTTTTTGGGGATCCTTGTTTAATTTCTTCCAGTGCTTAACTCTTTTGGGTCCTGCATTATAAGCAGCTGTAGCAAAAGGGTAGGAGCCTTTATAATTACTAATCAATCCAGCTATATAATGAGATCCTAAATTTATATTATATTCAGGGTCGGTTGTTAATTTTGATTTAGAGTAACCAAGTTTAGCTTGTTTTGAAACTGTTTTAGCAGTGTATGGCATAAGCTGCATTAATCCTTGAGCACCAACTCTGCTTCTAGCCGAAGTATCAAATTCACTTTCCTGTCTTATAATTGATAATATTAAAGCTGGATCAGGAATCTTCCTGCCTCCAACAAATTTTGGCACACTCATGATTGGGTAATTAAATTGGTTATGAAATCTTTTTTGATATGATGCTATTTTAGAAACTTGTATTGCAAAATCAAACCGTGAGATATCGGACGCCAGTTTCGCAGCCAAAACCTCGCTTCCCTTTTCTATATTATCATTAGCTAAATGTCTTAATATATGTTTGGTGTATTTATCTTTGTTTAAATAATCAAGTAGATCCACAATTGCGACAAGTTTTTTTAGATAAAATTCTTGCTCATATTTATCATCAACAAACATTAATTTATCTAACTCAAATTTTTCTTGCGGTTTAACTTTCATATGTGAAAGTTGACCATAATAAGTTGTTAAATAATTCGATCCTTCAAAATACCATTTGTTAGAATTTTCTTTATCACCAATTTTTTCATAAGTTCTTCCTAACCAGTAAGCACCTCTTGAAAGACTTATTGGGTAGTTAACACTGTAATAAAAATTTTTAAAATGCTTTTCTGCCAGCTCAGGTTTTTTTAAAAAACTCAATGCTATCCAGCCGCTCATCCATTCGGCCTCAGCATATTCGGGGCCCTCTGACATTGCATGTTTTGAAACTACTTTATAAGCAGTATTATATTTTCTTTTATATAATAAAGATCTTCCAATTATTGATCTTTCTTTCCACCATTTATCAGGTCTAACTAAATATTTTTTTGTATTTTGAATATCATTTAATATTTCTAATGAACTATCTACACGACCTTTTTTCCGTCTCCATTTTAATCTGTCATATTTTAGACCAGGATCATTTTTTAATTTTTGTGGTACTTTTTTTATTGCCTCATCAACACCATAGCCTCTACTTATCAATATTTGTCTAGCTGTATAAAGTAATTGATAATCCTTTGGTAAATATCTAATAATTCTTTTAAGGTCCCAGTGTTTACCTTCCCAAGCATAATAATCTGCTCGTTTGATATAATCTGAAGTATCTAAAAAATTTTTAAATTTTTTTCTAAAATATTTTAGACTATTTGTATTTAAGTCAGCATTTACAAAACCTTCTTTGACTAGTTTAATACCTTCCCCCGATTTACCAATTTTTATCAAACTTTCACCTAACATCATTTTTCCATATCCACTTAATGGCTCGTTGCTTTGAAACCAATTAATGATTTCTGTAGAAGAATGGTTTTGTAAATTTATTTTGTGTTCAGCAAGATATTTAATTCTATCAAATCTTGGATAATCCTTAACTCTTTCGATAAACCTTTTATATTCATAGAAAGTTGCCCTATTTCCTGAAGTAAGTAGATGTCTCCATTCAATGAAATCATATATGGATTCAGCTCTAGCTTTTTTTGCTGTATTTTTTGCATCTTTCCAATTAGATTTTTCCATAAATCTAATTGCTTGTTTTGCATATTCAAAATCTCTCTCACTATAATATTTTGTTTTTTTTGCAGTTCTTAATAACTGTTTTTTTACAACAAGTGGTTTTTTTGGAGGTAATAAAATTCCAAATATCTCTTTAGGTAAATCTTTATCATCTTTTAAACTTTGTTTTTCATCAAATGTTCCAGGTTTCAACGGGGGTATTACTATCTGATTTTTAAATGTAGGTTTTTTCTTAGGTATTATTATTTCATTTGAATATGATGATTGAAAAAAGCTAAAAAAAAATATAGTTGTTAGTAGTAATATAGATTTTCTAAAAATCATTTTTAATAACTTATGATATAAATATTTATGTTTAAAGGTTCAAATGTAGCTTTAGTAACACCATTTAAAGGCGATAGTCTTGATGAGGAAACTTATATAAAAATTATTAATTTTCATTTAGAAAATGGAACAAATGGACTTGTTCCAGCTGGTACAACGGGTGAGTCTCCAACTCTTTCACATAGAGAACATGAAAAAGTTATAGAGTTATGCATACAAGAAGCTAAAGGAAAAATTCCTGTAATTGCAGGCACTGGATCAAATTCTACGTCAGAGGCGATATCACTCACAGAACACGCAGAAAAAGCTGGAGCAGATGGCGCCTTGGTGGTTACACCCTATTATAATAAACCTACTCAGGAGGGCTTATATCAGCATTACAAGGCCATAAATGACAAATGTGGCATACCAATTATAATTTATAATATTCCTGGCAGATCAGTTATTGATATGACAGTAGACACAATGGCAAGGTTATTTGAGCTCAAGAACATAGTTGGAGTTAAAGATGCAACTGGTGATTTGAATAGAGTAGATGAAACCTTCAAAAAAATTGGAAATGAATTTATCCAACTAACAGGAGAAGACGGTCTTGCTTATGAGTATAATAAAAGAGGGGGAGTGGGATGTATTTCTGTTACCGCCAATATAGCTCCTAAAATGTGTTCTGATATGCAAAAATTTTCAAAATCAGAAAATAAAGATGTGCAAAAAAAAGCAAAAGAGATAGATAAAATTCTTCAGCCTGTTCACAAATCTTTGTTTATTGAGAGTAATCCATCACCAGTTAAATATGCAGCCAAATTGATCGGTCTCTGTGATGATAATGTGAGATTACCTTTAGTAACAGTTTTAGAACCAACAAAAGCTGAGGTGAAAAAAGCACTTTTATCTGCCAAATTAATTAATGAATAAAAAAACCATTCCTGGTTTAAAAATTATTACAATTAATAGAAAAGCATCATTTAATTATTTTTTTAAAGAAGTATTTGAAGCTGGTATTGTTTTAAAGGGATCTGAAATAAAATCAGTAAGATTAGGTAAAATTAATATAGCTGACTCATATGCTGTAGATAAAGAGGGAGAAATTTTTTTGATTAATTCCCATATACCTATCTATAAACAAGCGAGTTATTCAAACCATAACCCTTACTCTGAAAGAAAACTATTATTAAATAAAAGAGAAATAAATAAAATTATTGGCAGAATTCATGAAGATGGTTTGACTATTGTTCCAACAAAAATGTATTTTAAAAAGGGCAAGGCAAAATTAGAGATTGCAGTAGCAAAAGGCAAAAAACAATTTGATAAAAGACTGACAAAAAAAACTAGAGATTGGAACCGTGAAAAAGCAAGATATATTAGAAAATCAAGTTAATTTAGCATATTTGGCGCTAGGTTCTAATCTTGGAGACAAGAAAAATAATCTAAACAAAAGTATAGACTTAATCCAAAAAGAGGGAATTCTTGTAAAGAAAAAATCAAAATTTTATAGTACAAAATCCTGGCCAAATGAAAATTATCCCGACTTTATAAATTCTATCATATTGATTGAGACAAAATTAAATTTAACCAAACTATTTTTAAAAATTAAAAAAATCGAAAAAAAATTAGGTAGAATTAAGTCAAAAAGAAATCACCCAAGAGTATGTGATATTGATATAATTGATTATAATGGCAAAATTACACATAGAAAACTTGGAAATCATAAATTAAATATTCCACATAAAAGAATGCATAATAGAAATTTTGTTCTGTTTCCTTTATATGAATTAGATAAAGATTGGGTTCATCCTAAACTTAATAAAAATATAGTCATTTTAATGTCAAATTTAACCTCTGATCAGTTATTGGGTATTAAAATTGCCTAATAAAATGATATAAATAGTAATGCTTAAATCTGAAGAATTAATCAATAAGGTAAAAAATTATAATAAGTTTCTTAATCCAGAAACTTTGTCAAAAGCTTATGATTTTGCTTTAAAGGCTCATGAAAAACAAAAAAGAGACGAGGGCTCTCCATATATTATTCATCCAATAGCAGTTGCAAATATTTTAACTGAGTTAAAACTAGACAGTGCAACTATAGCCACTGGGTTACTTCATGATACAATAGAAGATACTCATGCTACTTACAACACTATAGAGGCAGAATTTGGAAAAGAGGTTGCTGATTTAGTAGACGGTGTTACAAAAATCTCAGTGTTTGAAAATCAAGCTATATCAAATTCTAAAGCAGAAAATTTTAGAAAATTAATACTTGCTACATCTAAAGATATTCGAGTTTTATTGGTAAAGTTGGCTGATAGACTTCACAATATGCGTACTATTAAAGTTGTTAATAAAGAAAAGCAGATTAGAAAAGCAAAAGAAACTATGGAAATTTATGCTCCACTTGCAGACAGAATGGGGATGCATCGTATAAGGGATGAGTTAGAAGATCTTTCTTTTGAAGTTTTAAATGAAGATGCAAGAAAATTAATAAAAGACAGATTAGACAAAATCAAAGAAAACAATCTTATAAATTTCAATAATATTTCTGATGAATTTTCTGAAATACTTAAAATTAAAAATATAGATCCAAAAATAGTTGGAAGAGAAAAAACTCCTTTTTCAATTTGGAGAAAAATTCAAAAAAAAAGAACTTCTCTTGAGCAAATAACAGACATAATTGGTTTTAGAATTATTTTAGATAATATTGATGATTGCTATAAAGCTTTAGGAATTTTTCATAGTAAATGGAATTGTATACCAGGTAAATTTAAAGATTATATTTCATCACCAAAGATCAATAAATATCAATCATTACACACCGCAATTATTGGACCAAATAAAAGACCAATTGAAATCCAATTAAGAACAAAACAAATGCATGAATTTGCAGAAAGAGGTATTGCTTCTCATTGGAAATATAAATCATCTGAAAAATTTAATTCTTTAACTTGGAAGGAATATGATTGGTTAGCAGATTTAGTAGAAATTATAGACAAAAACGAAAATCCAGATGACTCATACGAATATACAAAACTTCAAATGTTTCAAGAAAACGCCTTCTGTTTTACTCCAAAAGGATCAATTATTAAGTTACCTAAAAATGCTACGCCTATAGATTTTGCCTATGCAGTCCATACGCAAATAGGAGATGCTGCTGTTGGTTGCGAAATAAACGGCAAAGAAAGTGCTTTACAATCAATATTAAGGAATGGCGATGTTGTTAAGATTGTAACATCTAAAAAAGCCTCTCCCTCTCTACATTGGTTGACTAGTACAAAAACAGGAAAAGCAAGAGCAGCAATTAGACGTTATTGGCAGTACCGTGAAAACAGCAAACCGATTAAGGAAAAAAGATACAATACTACACTTTGGATTTCTCTTCCAGACGAACCTGGAAAAATGGGGGATGTAACTACAATGATCGGTGAAAACTTTGTTAATATTTCAAGCGTAGAAATGGTAGAAAAGCTCAATGGAAGGATTAATTTCAAATTTAATTTAATCATACACGATCTTAAGAACTTTACAAAACTGATAAGTGAACTAAAACAAAAAGAATATAAATTTAAAATTATTAGACATAAAAATAAAAAATATGCTTTCTTTAAAAAACTCTTTAGCAGTTTTAAGAAAAACTAACGCTTTGTTAGATGGACATTTTGTATTGTCATCTGGATTACATTCACCTTCTTATATACAATGTGCTAAATTATTAAGTTTTCCGAATAAATCTGAAAAATTTACTAAATCTTTAGCTAGCAAAATAAAAAAAACATTTAAAAATATTGATTTAATTCTTTCACCAGCAATGGGTGGAATTGTAATTGGTTATGAGATTGGTAGAGTTTTAAAAAAAGAAACAATTTTTTGTGAGCGTGTCGAGGGAAATTTTAAGTTAAGAAGAGGCTTTTATATAAAAAAAAAATCGAGAGTTTTAATTATTGAAGATGTTATAACTACAGGAAAATCAAGTTTAGAGTGTGCAAAATTAATAAAAAAATCTGGAGCAATTTTATTAGGATTTGCATGCTTAATTGACAGATCTAACAAACAAACTTTAAAAATAAAAAGAAAAAAAATTATTTCACAAGTCAAATTAAAAATTCCAACTTTTAAAGAAAAAAATATTCCTGAGATTTTAAAGAAAATACCAATTACCAAACCCGGAAGTAGATTTTTAAAATGAAAAAAAGACTTGGCGTAAACATAGACCATGTTGCAACTTTGAGAAATGCTAGAGGTGAAAAACATCCTGATCCTTATACTGTAGCTTTAGATGTTTTAAAGGCTGGCGCAGATTCAATTACTGTTCATTTAAGAGAGGATAGAAGACATATAAAAGATATTGATTTAAAAATCCTATCATCTAACAAATTAATTCCTATTAATTTGGAAATAGCTTCAGACCTAAAAATGGTCAAAATAGCACTTAAAAATAAACCTTCCTTCATTTGTCTCGTGCCTGAAAAAAGAAATGAAATTACCACAGAAGGTGGATTAAATTTAAAAAAAAATAAGAATAAAATTAAAAAAATATTAGAAATATTTAATAGAAATAATATTAGAACTAGTTTATTTATAAATCCATCTCTTCAAGATATAAAATTATCAAAAACTCTAGGAAGTAAATGTATAGAGATACATACAGGTAAGATTTCTAATCAAATAAAACAGAACAAAAATTACTCCAGAGAACTAACTAAAATTAAAAAATGTGCCATTTATGCAAATAATATAGGTTTAGAGGTACATGCTGGACATGGCATGGACTACAAGACAACAAAAATACTAAATAAGATAAAACAAATTAAGGAATTTAATATAGGCCATTTTATAATAGGAGAGGCTGTCTCGTACAGCATCACAAAAGTAGTTAAACAATTTGTTAAAATATTAAGATAATGCAAATAATAGGAAATGGTGTTGATATTATTAAAAATAGTAGAATAAATAATTCATTAAAAATCAAAGGTTTTTTAAATAGAATTTTTACAGAAAAAGAAATTCAACAGGGAAAAAAATTAAAAAATAAAATTAATTTTTATGCAAAAAGATTTGCTGCAAAAGAGGCATTTGTTAAAGCAATAGGGACCGGCTTTAGATCAAATATAAATTTTATAGATATAGAAATTAAGAATTATAAGAATGGAAAGCCATATATCTCACTATCAAAAAAATTAAACAATTTTCTGCAAAAAAAATTTAAAATACAAAAATATAAAGTCTTTTTATCACTTTCAGATGAGAAAGATTATTCAATAGCTTTTGTTGTTATAGATAAAAAATATGAAAAAAATAATAATTGAAAATCTTAAAACTATAATTTATGCACTTATCATTGCAGTCTTAATTAGATCTATTTTGTTGCAACCTTTTTATATTCCTTCATCATCTATGGAACCAAATTTATTAGTTGGCGATAGACTTTTTGTAACTAAATTCACATATGGTTATAGTAAGCATTCATTCCCATTTAGCCCACCTATTTTTGAAAATCGTATTTTAACTGGTAATCCTAAAAGAGGTGATGTTGCTGTGTTTAAAACGCCAGCAGATAATAGAACTGACTATATAAAGCGTGTTATTGGTTTACCAGGTGATACAATTCAATTTATTAATGGTGATCTTTACCTTAATGGAAATCAAATTTTAAAAACAATTAAATCAAAAAATATCACTAATTATTGTGGTAAATCAAAAATAAAAGTTAACACATTTGAAGAAAAACTTCCAAACGGTAAAGTTTATTTAGCATCATACAGAACAGATATTACTTTTGCTAACACAGATAAATACCTAGTTCCAAAAGATCATTTATTTTTCTTAGGAGATAATAGAGATTGCTCAAAAGATAGCAGATTTTTATCTGAAGTTGGATATGTCCATAAAAATAATCTTGTGGGTAAAGCTCAAATATTATTTTTTTCATCAGATCCATTTGTAGGAAGTATTGTTAAATTTTGGAATTGGAATGAAATATTAAGGTTAAATAGATTTTTCAAATTTATTGATTAATTATGAGCACTCTTAAAAACCTTCAAAAAAAGATTAAAATAAATTTCAAAGATGAGCAAATACTTTTGCAAGCTATTACTCATAAAAGCCATGATCCAAATAATAATTATGAAAATCTTGAATTTTTAGGAGATAGAGTACTAGGACTTGTTGTTTCAAAAAAATTGTATGAACTTTATCCTAATGAAAAAGTAGGGTCTTTAGATAAAAAATTAGCTTCTTTAGTAAATAAAAATAAATGTCTAGAAATTGGAAATTCATTAAACCTTAAAGAATTTGTAATTACAGGCAATTCTAAGACGAGCAAAAATATAGTTGAAAATAAAATTATTTCTGATTGTTGTGAGGCATTAATTGGGGCTATTTATTTAGATAAAGGTTTTGAAGTTTCTAAAAGTTTTATTCTAAAACTGTGGAATAATTTAATAAATGAAGCAGAAACTACTTTTATTGATGCTAAAACACAACTTCAAGAATACTCTTTAAAAAATTATAAAATATTACCTATTTATAAGTTAATCTCTAATACAGGTCCAAGACATAAACCAAATTTTAAAGTTGGCGTTAAACTTAAAAATAGCACATATGTTTACGCAATAGGATCATCAAAGAAAAATGCAGAGCAAACTGCAGCTTCAGAACTTCTTAAAAAAATTTATCAGAAATGAATTGGCAAGATAAAGGATATTTGTTGTCTTTGAACAAATATAATGAAAATTCATCAATAGCTGAATTCTACACTGAAAATAATGGAAAAATAGTTGGTGTAATTTTTGGCTCAACTTCAAAAAAGATTAAGAGTTATTTATTAATAGGCAATAAATTTCACATAAATTCAAAACTAAGAGAGGATGGTAGGCTTGGTTATCTAAAGGTTGAAATAGATGAAATTAAAACGCCTGTTTATTTGGAAAATAAAAAAAAATTATTTTGTATTATTTATTGCATGAATTTAATTAAAATTCTTACAGTCGAAAATGAGAATAATGTTGAAATTTATAATCTTTTAGAAAAATTATTCAAAATAATTGAACATGATACTTGGCTAGTTGAATTTTTGTATTTAGAACTAAATATATTAAAGTCTGTAGGATACGATATTAACTTTAAAGATTACGTGGTTGATAAAAGCATAAATGGTCAAACCAAATATATTGTAGACACAAGTCAAAAAATCATACCCAATTTTCTAATTGATAAAAACTTCAGCCCTGATAATTTAAAAGATATATACAATGGCTTTTCCATAGTTGGTGATTTTTTGGATAAAACAATTATCAAACCTAATAACAAGAATTATCCTTCTTCAAGAAATGATTTTGTTAATTTGTTGAAATAATTAAAGATCAATTTGATCGGCAAAATAAGTTACAATACCGTTTGCTCCAGCTCTTTTAAACGAAATAAGAGACTCTTTTATTGAAGCTTTATCAATTAATTTTTTATTAATTCCATTCATTATCAAACTGTATTCACCAGAAACTTGATATGCAAATACTGGTATTTTAAAATTATCTTTTACTTTTTTTATTATATCAAGATAGGGCATACCAGGTTTAACCATGACCATATCAGCACCTTCTTTTATATCTAATGAAACTTCTCTCAAAGATTCGTCTGAATTTCTAAAATCCATTTGGTATGTTTTTTTATTACCTTTTAGTAATTTCTTTGATCCAACAGCGTCTCTAAATGGTCCATAAAAGCTAGATGAAAATTTAACTGCATATGACAATATTTGCACTTCATTTAAATTATTTTTATCTAATGCTGATCGAATTTTACCAATTCTGCCATCCATCATATCTGAAGGTGCTATAACATCACATCCCATTTTGGCTTGTAGTACTGCTTGTCTGGTAAGTATTTCTACAGTTATATCATTTAGAATATTATTCTTCTTTAATAATCCATCATGGCCATGAGAAGTGTAAGGATCTAGGGCTACATCACACATAATACCAATTTTATTCTCAAATTTATTTTTAATGAACTTAATTCCTCTGCAAACTAAATTGTCTGGATTTAATGCTTCTGAACCTTTTTCGTCTTTTTTGGTTGGACTTATGTATGGAAATAGAGCAACCATAGGTATTCCTTTTTTAATTGCTTTTCCTACAACTGTATTTAGTTTATCTACACTATACCTAAATATATTTGGCATAGATCTTATTGATTCTTTTTTATTTTTTCCCTCAATCAAGAATATTGGCAAGATCAAATCACTATAAGATAAAGAACTTTCTTGGACTAATTTTCTAGACCAGGCATATTTTCTTGATCTTCTAAGCCTTAAATTTGGATATTTACCTGTAATCATATTGTATTTTATTATGCGACAAAATCTATTATACAAATATATATATAAATGAGTAGAAAACAATCTCCATGATCAACAATAAAGATAAAATTGTAAACTTAAACTTACATAATCAAACTGATAGAGTTTTAGACTTTAGTGATTTTCAAAAACAGACTATACAATTTGACATTGATAAGCTTCAAGATGCTTATAACCAAATCATACAAATTAAAAAATTTGATGATGGTGGTGGTGTAACTAATTTTGGTGCAATTTCATTGACACAAATACCAGGAGACCCTGATTCAATAAAAGGTAGTAAAGCTCGAGGTGTTTATTGGACTAAACCAGATAAATCTGGAAAAGAAGTTTCAAGAGATGTGGATATAGATGAGTCTAAATACAGTGAATTCATAAGAGACTACGAAAATACTTATTTTAAAGAAGTTTATGATGTTCTGTCATCCAAATATAAATTAGGCAGAGTAAGAATTTTATTAAAAGAACCAAGATCAACATTGAGCTGGCATAGAGACCCAGAACCTAGATTGCATATACCAATTATCACAAATCCTGGATGCTTAATGGTTATTGATAATGTAGCTAAGCATATGCCTGCTGATGGATCAGTTTGGGTTACTAACAATACAAAATATCATAATGCATTTAATGGTGGAGAGGAAAATAGAATACACCTAGTTGCATGTGTTTTAGATTATAAATTTAATTAATTTGAAAAAAATTTATATCGCATCTGATCACGCTGGATTTAATTTAAAAGAGAGTATTAAAAAGAAATTTTCTTCAAAATTTGAAGTATTAGATTTAGGTCCAGAGCATTCAAAAAAATCAGTAAACTATCCAGATTATGCCCATAAATTATCAAAAAAGATAAAAAAAGAGAATATTGGTATTTTAGTATGTGGTTCGGGTATGGGTATGGCAATGACAGCTAATAAGCATAAAAATATAAGAGCGGCATTATGTTATTCGGTAAAAAACGCTAAATTATCTAGATTGCATAATGATGCAAATGTTATTACATTAGGAGAAAGGTTGATTAGTAAAAATTTAGCCTTTAAATGTATAAATGCATTCTTAAATACTAAGTTTGAGGGTGGAAGACACTTAAAAAGAGTTAAAAAAATATAAAGATTATGTCAAGTGAAACAAAATATTTAAACAGTGAGTACAAAGACTTTTTTGAAAAAAGTTTATTAGATAGTGATCCTGAAATTTATAAAGCCATTAATGATGAGTTAGTAAGACAACAAAATCATATAGAATTAATTGCATCTGAAAATATTGTATCTCAAGCAGTACTTGAAGCTCAAGGCTCAGTACTAACAAATAAGTATGCCGAAGGCTACCCAGGCAAAAGATACTATAATGGTTGTGAACATGTTGATGTAGCTGAACAATTAGCTATAGATAGACTTAAAAAATTATTTAATTGTAAATTTGCTAACGCTCAACCTCACTCAGGGGCACAGGCTAACGGTGCTGTTTTTTTAGCTTTGTTAAAACCAGGTGATACTTTTATGGGAATGAGTTTGAATTCAGGAGGACACATTACTCATGGTCTGAAAATTTCTATGTCAGGTAAATGGTTTAATGCAATTGGCTATGAGGTTGATAAAGAATCTGAACTTATTGATTATGACAATGTTGAAAAACTTGCGCTTGAACATAAGCCTAAACTTATAATTGCTGGTGGTAGTGCTTATTCAAGAGTTATTGATTTTAAAAGATTTAGAGAAATAGCTGATAAAGTTGGAGCATACTTAATGGTTGACATGGCTCATTTTTCTGGTTTGGTTGCTGGTAAGGGATATCCAAATCCATGTGACTATGCTCATGTTGTTACATCAACTACACATAAAGTTTTTAGAAGTGCTAGAGGTGGAATTATTTTAACTAACCACGAAGATCTATCTAAAAAATTTAACACAGCAGTTTTTCCTGGATACCAAGGAGGACCACTTATGCATATTATAGCTGCTAAAGCAGTTGGATTTAAAGAAGCATTAAAACCTGGTTTTAAAGATTATATAAAAACTGTTCTAGCAAATGCAAAGATTTTAGCTGAAACATTAAAAAATAATGGTTTTAAAATTTATTCAGGTGGAACTGATACACATTTAATGTTAGTTGACCTAAGACCTTTTAATGTAAAAGGCAATGTTGCTGCAGAAAGCCTTTCTAGGGCTAATATAACATGCAATAAAAATGGTATTCCATTTGATAGTGAAAGCCCAATGATAACCTCTGGTATAAGACTTGGATCGCAGGCAGCTACAACAAGAGGATTTGGTTTAAAAGAATTTCAAATAGTAGGTGATTTAATTACAAAAACAATAAAAGGATTGGCAGAAAGCCCTGGAGATAACTCTAAAACAGAAGATGAAGTAAGAAAAGAAGTTGTGAGTCTTTGTTCTAATTTCCCTATCTATAAACACTTAGGCTAAATTAATTTATGATTTGTCCATGCAGTAAAAAAGGTGACACTTCAGTAGTTGATTCAAGACCTACAGAAGATGGAACTGCAATTAGAAGAAGAAGACTCTGTAGCTGTGGTGAAAGATTTACAACATTTGAAAGAGTTCAATTTAGAGAAATTACAGTAGTTAAAAAAAACGGAAGAAAATCATCTTTTGATAGAGAAAAACTTTCAAAATCAATTTATGTCGCCTTAAAGAAAAGACCTATTGATACTGAGACAGCAGAAAAATTTATCTCTAAAATTAGTAGATCATTAGAAGAATTAGGTCAGAGCGAAATTTCATCTAATACGATTGGTACAATGGTTATGGAGGGTTTAAAAGAGCTTGATCCTGTAGCATATGTCCGATTTGCATCAGTCTATAGAAACTTCAGAGAAGAAAAAGACTTTGTTCAATTTGTGGATAGAATTGATGTCTTTAAAAAAAGATAATTATAAATCATCAGATAAAAAAATTATGAACTTTGCTATAAACATAGCAGAGAATAATAAGTATTTAACTGGGACAAATCCATCAGTTGGTTGTGTAATTGTAAAAAATAATAAAATCTTGTCCTTTGCAACTACTAATAATGGAGGTAGACCACACGCAGAAAGTATTGCTTTAAATAAAAATAGATATAACAAAGGAACATCACTTTACTCGACACTTGAGCCCTGTTCTCATCAAGGGATAACACCTCCTTGCACAAATGCAATAATAAAAAATAAAGTTAAGAAAGTTTATTATTCAATTGAGGATAAAGATTTACGAACATTTAATAAAACTAAAAAAATTTTAAAGTCTAAAAAAATAGTTGCAATATCTGGGCTACAAAAAAAAAACGTTAAGAACCTCTACAATGAATATAATTATATAAGATCTAACAAAGCCCCTTATATAATTGGAAAGATTGCAAGTTCATCAAATTTAAATATTTTAAAAAACAATACTCCGATAACAAATGAACATTCAAGAAATGTTTCGCATATATTAAGATTTCAAAATCATGCAATATTAACTTCTTACAAAACTATTAATACAGATAACCCTAAACTTAATTGTAGATTAAATGGATTAGAGAAATTTTCACCTACTATAGTTGTAATAGATAAGAATTTAAAAATAAAAATTAATTCTTATGTAATTAAAAATTCATCAAAAAATAAATTAATTATATTTCACTGCTCTAAAAATATCTCAAAAATTAGATTATTAAAAAATAGAGGTGTAAAGCTTATTTATCAAAATGTTAATAACAATCTGAATTTTAATCTTAGAAAAATTAGTCAAAAACTTTATACATTAGGACTTCATAGGTTATTAGTGGAGACAGGCAAAGATTTAATGACTAATTTTCTTAATGAAAATTTATTAAATGAATTCTACTTCTTTAAAAGCGACAAAATAATCTCTAATAGAGATAAAATTAATATATCTTCGCTAATAAAAATGATTAATAAAAACTATAAAAATAAAAAAAAAATAAATACATATTTAGATAAAGATACACTTACTCACTATTACTAAAATGTTTAATGGAATTATATTTAATAAAGGCAAAATTAACGGAGTCAAAAAAAGAAAAAAGGGAGTTAATTTATTCATAAAATCTTCATTGAAAGTTTCAAATAAAAATCTTGGGATTTCAATTTCTTGTGATGGAGTTTGTCTTACTTTAATTTCTTATAAAAATAAGACTTTAGAATTTTATCTTTCAAATGAAACGTTGGCTAAATCTAAATTTAGAAATATTAAAATTGGAGATGAAATTAATTTAGAAAAACCACTAAAATTTGGTGATAATATTTCAGGACATATCTGCCAGGGTCATGTTGATACAGTTTGTTCTGTAAAAAGTATTAAGAAAGTGGATAAATCAAATATTTTTGAATTTAAAATAACGAAATCACTTAAGAAGCAATTGGTAGAAAAAGCTTCTATACTAATAAATGGGGTATCACTAACAATATCAAAAATAAAAAGGAGTTCTTTTGAAATATGGATTATTCCTCACACATTAAAACTAACTAATTTAATCAAATTGAAAAAAAATGATTTGGTTAATGTCGAGATTGACATTATGTCAAAATATGTAAAAAAATTTATCAATGAAAAAAAATAATTTTAGCTCAATAGAAAGCATAATTAAGACAGTTAAGAAAAATGGAATGTATATTCTTGTTGATGACGAGAGCAAACATGAAGAAATGGAAAATGAAGGTGATTTAGTAATTTCCACATCAGCTGTCAATCCTATTCATATTAATTTCATGGCCAAACATGCAAGAGGATTAATTTGTTTAGCAATGGATAGTGCACAATCAAAAAAAATTGGATTAACTCTGGCTTCTCCAATAAATCAATCCAGAAGCAAAACAGCCTTTACTTACTCTATAGAAGCTAAAAAAGGCGTTACAACAGGTATATCGGCCTATGATCGTGCTAGAACAATTAAGGCTGCATCAAATAAAAACGCAAAAAAAAATGATATTGTATCTCCAGGACATGTTTTTCCAGTTATAGCAAGAGATGGAGGTGTACTTGTTAGAGCAGGGCATACTGAGGCATCAGTTGATATTTCAAAACTTGCTAAAAAAAATAATTCAGCTGTTATTTGTGAAATTATGGCAGAAGATGGAAAAATGGCTACTGGCAGAACATTATTTAATTTTGCTAAAAAACATAAACTTAAAATAGGTAAGATTGAAGATTTAATTGCTTATAGGTTAAAGAGAGAGAAACTTGTTAAATTAAAAAAAACTTCTTCTATAATTGTTCAAAAACAAAAATTTAAAATAAAAGTATTTGAAAATGTACTTGATGGGTCGGAAAACTTTGCATTGATAAAAGGAACCTTAAAGAAAGGAATTGTTCCTAGACTAAGAGTAATATCATCTAATGTAGTTCAAAATTATTTAATTAATCAAAAACTGCCAAATTCATTTGATAAAACAATCTCATATTTTAAAAAATATAATAATTGTGTTCTTGTATTTATAAGAGACCCTAATTTAAAATCAGTAACTCAAACACTTAAACAGTATAAAAGTAAAACTTTTTACAAAAAAGGACATGATAAATTGATTAGAAATTATGGTATAGGGGCTCAAATTATTAAATCTTTAAATATTAAAAATATGATACTTGTTACTAGATCTAAAAAAAAAGTGATAGGTTTAGAAGGTTATGGAATAAAAATTAAAAAACAGGAAATTATAAAGTGAAAAAAAAAATTCTAATTGTTGTTGCAAATTATTATGAAAATATAGCTAGGTCTTTATTAAAAAGTGCAATAAATAAAATTAAAAATAAGTGTATTATAAAGGTGATTAATGTACCTGGTGCATTTGAGATACCTGTAACAATATCAAAAAATTTAAATAAGTTTAATGGTTTTATTGCTTTAGGATGTGTAATTAAAGGTCAAACGCCTCATTTTGATTTTATATCAAAAGCAACTACAGATGCATTAATGACATTATCAATTACATCTAAGAAACCTATTGGGAATGGTGTAATCACCTGCTTAAACAAAAAACAAGCTAATAAACGCGGCAGAAAAGGCTCAGAGGCTGCAGAAGCAGTTATGTCTGTTCTCTCTCAATAAATTATGACAGTTCAATTTTCTCCACAAAGAAATCCTAGAGTAATAATTATACAAAAACTTTATGGAAAACTTTTTAATAATGAGGAAAATATAACTTTTCCTAAACATAGATTTAAAAAATTCATAAAAGATATAGTGAACGGAACTTTAGAAAGAGAAGAGTTAATTAATAAAGAAATTAATAATCATTTAGAGCAAGATTTAAAAATTAAAAATATGGATAAAGTTTTTCAAATTATAATAAAAAGTGCAATTTTTGAGTTCTTATATAAACCAAATACTTCAATCAAAATTATTATTAACGAATATTTGAAAGCATCAAATTTTTTTATTGATGACTCGCAAACTAAATATTTAAATGCATTGTTAGATAAAATTTCAAAAAAAATTAGAATTATCAATGAATGAATTTGCTCTAATTCAAAAGTACTTTAAAAAATTAACTTATAATAACCCATCTGCATTAAAACTAAATGATGACGTTTTTTTTGATAAAAAACGTAACGTTGTTGTTTCCATTGATACTTATGTGGAAGGTGTTCATTTCCTAAATTTTAAAAAGCCTGATTTAGTTATAAAAAAAATAGTAAGATCTTCAATATCAGATTTGTATTGCAAGGGTGTAAAACCAAAATTCATTTTTATAGGCGCTAGTGGAAACAAAAATTCTTTTTCAAAAAAAAATCTCAATATTATTTCTAAAAGTCTTAAAGAAGAACAAATGAAATATGATATTAAACTATCTGGCGGTGATACTACAAAGTCAAAAAGAACAATCTTTACAATAATGTCATTAGGTTATTCAAAAAAAATAGTTCAAAGAAATAAATGTAATAATGGTGATGATATATATGTAACTGGCAACATTGGTGATAGCTACTTGGGATTACAAATCTTAAAAAGAAATATTTTATTAAATAGAAAAAAATATAATTATTTTATTAAAAAATATTATTTACCTGACTTACCTATTAAGATCAGTTCAAATCTTTTAAACTTTGCAAATTCCTCAATTGACATTTCAGATGGCTTATTTGGAGATTTGAGTAAATTAATCAATAAAAGTGCATTATTTTATAAAGTAGAACTTAATAAAATCCCAATTTCGATAAATTTGAAAAAATTCCTTTCTAAATCAAAAAAAAAGAAGATCAACTTCATTTCAAAGGGCGATGACTATCAAATTATATTTACATCCCCAAAATCAAAGAGAGATTATATTCAAAAATTTTTTAAAAAGATGAATCAGAAAGTAACACTAATTGGCAATTTAACTAAAGATGCAAAAAATAATGAAATTATTGATGGTAATAAACGAGTAAAACATACATTTAACGAAGGATATTCGCACAATTTCTAATAAAGTTAAATATTGCGTTTTATATCATATTTTGTATTACATATTTTTCATAACTTTAATTAACAAAGGAATCAATGAACACATCAACTGAAACAATAATGTATTATATCATAGCGGCTGGAATATTATCCATCGTTTACGGTTTTATAACAGGAAGAAATATTTTAAATTCAAGCTCAGGAAATGCTAAAATGTTAGAAATCGCATCTGCAATTCAGGAAGGTGCTAGAGCATATTTAAATAGACAGTATAAAACTATTGCAATTGTTGGCGTTGTAGTTCTGATTGTTATTACAATATTGTTCAGTCCTTTAGTTGGAATAGGTTATTTCATTGGTGCTGCATTATCAGGTATTGCAGGTTACGTAGGTATGATTGTATCTGTTCAAGCAAATGTTAGAACTGCTGAAGCATCAAGAAAAAGTTTAGCTAGTGGTTTATCAATTGCATTTAAATCAGGTGCCGTAACTGGTATGTTAGTAGCTGGATTAGCTTTACTTGCAATAGCTGTATATTATTATTTTTTAGTTAAGAATGGAGTTGATGAGAGAGAAATAGTTAATGCTTTAGTTGCATTAGGCTTTGGTGCCTCATTAATCTCAATTTTTGCAAGACTGGGTGGAGGAATTTTTACTAAAGGAGCGGACGTTGGTGCTGATTTAGTAGGTAAGGTTGAAGCTGGTATACCTGAGGACGATCCAAGAAATCCAGCTGTCATAGCTGACAATGTTGGTGATAATGTTGGAGATTGTGCTGGCATGGCAGCTGATCTTTTTGAAACTTACGCTGTCACTATAGTTGCTACAATGGTTCTTTCATCTATTTTCTTTGTAAATGATTTTGATATGATGATCTATCCTTTAGCAATTGGTGGTGCTTGTATATTAACTTCTATTCTTGGAACTTTTTTTGTTACTCTTGGTAGTGATAAAAATATTATGAAAGCAATGTATAAAGGATTTGTAATAACAGCTATTAGTTCATTGGTAATTCTATTTCCAATAACCAAGCATGTTAT
Organism: uncultured Pelagibacteraceae bacterium; assembly: GCA_902591775.1. GTDB lineage: Bacteria > Pseudomonadota > Alphaproteobacteria > Pelagibacterales > Pelagibacteraceae > Pelagibacter. Next base: position 35,955 of record CACJBW010000006.1, on the reverse strand, counting down.
AGGTTTTACGACAGAATATGTGGCTAATGGAAAGTCATTTAATGGTTTAAGTCTTTATTTTTGTGGAATCATCGGTTTAGTTATAACAGGATTAATAATTTGGATTACAGAATATTATACGGGGACTGATTACAGACCTGTTAAAAGTGTGGCTCAATCATCAACAACAGGCCATGGTACAAATGTTATTCAAGGTTTAGCGGTTTCCATGGAGGCTACAGCTGTTCCGGCATTAATAATTGTTGGGGGAATATTATGGACTAATCATATAGCTGGACTTTATGGTATTGCCATTGCTGTCACTACAATGCTTGCACTAGCTGGTATGGTTGTTGCTTTAGACGCTTATGGTCCCGTTACAGATAATGCTGGCGGTATAGCTGAAATGTCAAATCTTCCAAAAAATGTTCGTAAAACTACGGATGCTCTTGATGCAGTTGGTAATACAACAAAAGCAGTAACCAAAGGTTATGCAATAGGATCTGCTGGTCTTGGAGCATTAGTTCTTTTTGCAGCATATACAGAGGATATTAAACATTTTTCAAAAGTTGCAGGATCAAATTTAGAAGGTATAGCTGTTACTTTTGATTTATCTAATCCCTACGTAGTTGTTGGACTGCTTATAGGTGGTATGCTTCCTTATTTATTCGGATCTATGGGTATGCAAGCAGTGGGTAGAGCAGGTGGTGCAGTTGTCATTGAAGTTAGGAGGCAATTTAAAAAAATACCTGGTATTATGAAAAGGAAAGCTAAACCTGATTATGGTAAGCTTGTTGATTTACTAACAAGAGCTGCAATCAAAGAAATGATAATACCATCATTATTACCGATTTTATCTCCAATTATTTTATACGTGGTAATTTATTTTATAGGTGGTCAAGTAGCAGCATTATCATCTCTTGGAGCAATGTTATTAGGAGTTATTATAACAGGTCTATTTGTTGCTGTTTCAATGACTGCAGGAGGTGGAGCTTGGGATAATGCTAAGAAATATATTGAAGACGGAAAATTTGGAGGAAAAGGTTCAGAAGCTCATAAAGCTGCTGTAACTGGTGATACTGTTGGTGATCCATATAAAGATACTGCAGGGCCCGCTGTTAATCCAATGATTAAAATTACAAATATTGTGGCTCTTCTTTTGCTTGCTGTAATTGCCGGTTAATCATTCAGATAATAAATTTGGTATAACTTTTATTCCAGAGATTAATCCAATCTTCAGTTGTTGCTGGATGATTTCTTGATATATGATAAGATAAAGAGTTAATCGGTGATAAACATGGATTAAGTCTATAAACTTCATGCAATGGTTTTTCAAAAGGATCATTTTCTTGCTCACCAACTAATCTTATATTTTTTTCATATTTATTTAATAATTCTTTGGACATCATAAAAGTTAGCAATGTCTCTTCTACTGTTCTCCATTTATATTTTTTACCAATATATATAGAAGTTTTATAGCTTGAGTCATAAAAAAATGGATAATCACTTGGACAAAGAAACACATCTGTTTCAAAAATAGATGATAGTCTTGAATATGTAATTATCATTTCTTCAATACAATCTTCTTCAAAGATATAATCATCTTCTACAAAGAATATTAAATCTTTGGAATTTTTTGCTTGGTCACAACATTCAAGATAAGATCCTCTGTTTCCTTTGATTTTAGATTTAATAAAATTAATTTTTAATGAAGGGTGATTTAATAGTTTAAGTATACAATCATCAAAATTTTTATCTGAGCCATCAGATATTAAATTAATTGTTACTATTATTTGATCTACTGATGAAAATTTTATGATACTTTTTTTTAAACTATTTAAACTTGTTAGAATTAAATCCCTTTTAGTAATATCTGGAATAATTCTTTTCCATCTTGATGTTGAATTCCACATTAAATTATTTGGTGAATACCTATAAAAAATATCTACATTTTTAACTTTTCTATTTAATTCAAGAAAACCATTTGAAAGTATTATAGTTTCTTTATTAACTTCAAAAGTATTATAACCAGAGTTTTTATAATTAGGATTTACTAGGTTTAGTGTTTCCCTATCCAAAGCATAAACATTTAAAAGTTTGAGTATAAACCTTTTAAAACTACTTAATTTTTTATATTTTCTAGGAAACATTATTTATATATTTAATTAAAAGTATTTAGGATGTATATAAAACATAATGGTATATTATGTATATCTAATATTATCAAATAAACTCAACAAATATAGATCATATGTGGGTTATACGAATAGTATTAAAAAAAGATTGTATCTTCACAATAATTCTAAAGGAGCAAAATTTACCAAAGGAAATACCTGGAAATTAATTTATTTTAAAAAATACAATAATAAAATCACAGCTATGAAAGAAGAGTATAAATTAAAAAAAAATTATAAATTACGAAATATAATTAAAAATAAATATATAAAAAAATAATATGAAAATTGCAATTTTATTACCTTATAAAGAAGATTATACACCTAAATATTCAGGTGCTGTTTCTATACATGTTTCCAATTTAATAAAATTTTCGAAATATAAAAATTCAACAACTGTATTTGGTAATACTAAAAAAAGAAAATACTTATCAAAGAATTTTTTTAATATAAAGATTAATTCAAATATATTCTCAAGTAATAATAAAAAATACTTAGAAAAATTTATTGAAATAAATAAAAACAAGACACCTGATATTATTGAAATACATAACAGGCCATCATATGTTAAATCTATAAGTGAAAACTTAAAATCAAAATTGGTTCTGTATTTTCATAATAATCCATTGACATTGCTTGGATCAAAATCAAAGTCAGATAGATTATACTTACTCGAAAAATGTGATTTTATTTTTTTTAACAGTAAATGGACAAAAAAACAATTTTTCGATGATATTAAAGATATTAATTATTTAGATAAATTTGATATTTGTTATCAATCTACAAAAAAAACAAAAGTAAATTTAAAAAATAAAAAAAATATAATTTCTTTTGTAGGTAAATTAAATACAGCAAAAGGTTATGATATTTTTGGTCAAACTATAATAAAAATTCTTGATGAATATCCAAATTGGAAATCAGTTGTAATTGGAGATGAGCCCAGAGAAAGTCACGTTTTTAAACATAAAAATCTTAAAATTCATAGTTTTACAGAAAATTTATATGTTTTAAAACTTCTTAAAAAAACAAGTATTTTTGTAGCCTGCTCTAGATGGGAAGAACCTTTTGGAAGATCTAGTTTAGAAGCATCAAGCATGGCATGCGCTACAATAATTACTGATAGAGGTGGTCTACCCGAAACTACCAAGTATCCGATTATTATTAAAAAATTAAATGTAAATTCCCTTTATATACAAATTAAAAAACTTATTGAGACTCCAAAACAAAGAATTAAATTTCAAAAATTAAATTACAAATCTTTTTATCTTACACATCAATATGTCTCTAATATAATAGATAAAGCGAGATTAAAAATATCCTTAAGCAATAAGGTAGCCAAATTTAATATTAATAATAATTCTAAATTAAAGATTATTCATGTAACTAATTTTAATCAAAGATATTTTGGTAGATTGCAATATAATACAGGTATAAGAATTAATAACGGATTAATTAGACTTGGTCACAACGTAATTAGTTTATCTGATAGAGATTTAATTAATATATCAAAATCTTTCAAAGACCCTACGGGATCGAAATACTTAAATAACCTCATTTCAGAAACCATTGATAACTTTAAACCAGATTTATTAATCCTAGGTCATGCTGATAAGGTAGATAATGAAATGCTTCTTGATTCAAAAGAAAGATATAAAAATCTTGCAATTTCTCAATGGTTTCTTGACCCATTGTCTAGAAAAGGACCAGATTATTTAAAAAATAAATCAAGGATACTTGATAAGATAGACGCTATGGATGCAACATTTACAACCACAAATCCTAATTCTTTAGATTTTAAAATTAAAAAATCTTACTTTATGCCAAATCCATGTGACAAATCTCTAGATAATTTGAAAAATTTTAATCACAAGCCTTATATGGATGTTTTCTATGCAATAAGTCATGGGGTTCATAGAGGAGTATTAAGAAGTGGTAAAAAAGATGAAAGAGAGATCTTTATAGCTAGGTTAAAAAGTAAATGTAAAAATATATCTTTTGATACATATGGCATGTTTGGAAAACAACCTATTTGGGGTGATAATTTTCTAACTGAACTTGCAAATTCTAAAATGGGACTGAATCTGAGTAGGGGCAAACCAATCAAATATTATAGTAGTGATAGACTGGCACAATTAATGGGGAACGGACTTCTTACATTTATAGATAAAAAAACATGCTATAATGATTTTTTTAAAAATGATGAAATGATATTTTATAATGATTTGGATGATTTATCTGAAAAAATTCATAAATATAAAAAAGATGACAAATTAAGACGAAAGATTGCCAAAAATGGTAATTATAAGTATCATAAATATTTTAATTCAACAATTGTAGCAAAGTTTATTATTAACAAATCAATAGGAATAAATTCAAAATTTTATTGGAATAAGTAAATTATTAAGTGCAAAAAGTATTAATTTTAAAAAATGATCGAGTTGGTGATTATTATACTTCAATCAAGTCAATTAATTTAATTTTAAATAAACATAAGGATAAACAAATTGAAATATTTCTCTCAAAAATAAATTATAAGTTTAATTTTATTTTCAATAATTTAAAAGTAAAAGTATTTAATATTAATTTGAATTTATTTGAAAAAATTCAAATTTTTTTTTATTTAATTAATAATGATATAAGTGATATTTATATTTTAGCTCCAAAAAACTTTTATTATTATTTGCCTTTTATTTTTAGAAAAATAAAGTTTCATGCTGTATGCATTGAATCGGATAGAAGTAGACCTTATAATTTTTTGAAAAAATATTTATACAAAAAAGAAACATTGTATAGAAATAACAAATCAAAAATATTATCTGTATATAAAGTTTTAGAAAATTTAATTAACTATAAAACGAAATATAAAGATTTTGTATCTCTGAACTTTGGTGAATTTGACTTTTTTAAATTTCCAAAAAACTCAACATTTTTTCACTACAAACACAATTTATTTCATGAAAAATTATCTTGGTCAAATCTCGAAATTAAGAATTTTATTTATTATTTATCAAAAAGAAAAAAATTCATAGTATTTTCATCTGAACTTAATAATGAGGAAAAAAATTATTTTTTTTATAATGCCTTTAATAGTTTTGACTTCAAGACAAAAAAATATAACCAATTAAATACCAATAATATTTTATATCTAAAAAATATAGATGGAAAAAATTTAGTTAATGCAATTTATTTATGTAAAGATGTTATTGCTCCAGAGAGTGGAATAACTCACATTGGAAGTTTTTTGAAGAAAGAAACTTTGGCATTAATGCATTTTAATTTTAAGCATAAATCAGATGTATTTAAACAAATTATTGCTTGCAAGGAGTGGGCACCTTTATCAAATTTTAAATTCACAATAATTAAGAAAGACTACTCAAAAACAATTAACAAATTATCGAAATTAATATAATGCAAAAAATATTAATTGTAGAAATTGCTGAAGGCTTAGGAAATCAACTATTCATGTATGCACACGCTTATACATTAAGCAAAAAACTAGGTTACGATCTACAAATTGATAATTTAAGTGGATTTTCCAAAAAAAAAAATAAGCTTAGAACTCATCAAAAATATATGCTAGATCATTTTAATATTACTCAAAATTTAGCTGATACTAATAATACATATGAAAATTCTTTTAAAAGAATAAAAAAAAAATTTGAACTAATTTCTGAAAAATTTAAATTAAAAAAAAAATTTATTATAGAAAAAAACGTTAAAATTAATAAAAATAAAACTGCATTACCCATAATTATTCCTTACACAAATAATTTATCTAAGTTACTCTATGTTCAAGGAAATTTTGAAAATGAAGCATATTTTAATTATTTTAAAAACGATATAATCAAAATGTATAAACCATTAAAAAAATTTATTAACTCTGATATTGAAATTATTAACCAATTAAAAAATACTAATTCTGTATCTATACATGTAAGAAAAAATAAATATTCTGATCAACCACATGAAATTATTGATAATGAAAGGTTAATTAAATCAGAAAAATTTACTAATGATTTATTAGCTTATATAAAGAAATCCATAGTTTTTTTTGAAAAAAAATTAATCAATCCAACTTTTTTTATTTGGTCAAACGATATTGACAGTATTGCTAATCATTTCAAAGGTAAAAAATTTATATATGTTAGAGGAAATGATGTAATTAATGATTTTAATTTATTTTCCTACGCTAAGCATTTCATTGTTGGTGGTTCAACTTTCCATTGGTGGGGCGCTTATTTGAACGCTAACCCTGACAAGATATGTGTATATCCATCTAAACTAAACCCATCTGGAAATCCTAATTTTTATCCAACTGACTGGATCAAAATTTAAAATTTTATTTTATTTAAAGCGTTATTTTTAAACAAATTTGCTTCTTTAATATATCTTCTTACCATTTGGGTCGATTTATGCCCGGTCATCGTCATTATATTTCTTTCTTCAGCTCCTGCTTCAGCGGCTGATGTAGCAAATCCTGATCTTAAACTATGACCACCATATTTATTAGGATCCAACCCTGCTAATAGAGCATATTTTTTAATAATTAATGATACTGATTTGTCTGAAATATCATAAATCTTCCCCTTATTTATATTTAAATACTTAATCCATTCGATTAGTTTTATTACAGGACAATATTTAAAGTTTTTAAAGTAGGGGATTGCTTTAATACTTCCTTCTCCTATTTGATCTGTTTTTGATCTTTTTATAAAAATTTTGATACCTTCCTCAACAAATTCTATATCGTCATATTCAATGTTGACAAGTTCTGATCTTCTAAAACCTCCAGAGAAACCTAACATTATTAAAGATTTATTTCTTATTTTTTTATATTCATTGCTTTCTTTCTCATCTATAACATTAATTATACTTTTTAAACTATTGATTAATAATGGTTTTTTTGACATCTGATAAGAACCATTTATCCTTTTTATACCTAATAGGTTTTCCATAATAATTGGATGTTTTGAGTCTAAATAATGACCCTTCATCTTATGAACTACTTTGATTGATGCAATTCTTCTTTTTAATGTACTGTATTTACAATTTTTGGATAAATAAGTTAAGTAAATTGATAGATTTTTTGGTTCGGTTGGAAGTGATTTAAGTCCATTTTTCATGCAAAATATTGCAAAATCTTTAAAATCTGATTCATAAGCTCTAACAGTGTTATCTGCTTTTGAATGTTTAAGGTTTTTAATTGTTTCTAATTCAAGTGATTTTACGTCAGTAATTATATCATTCATATTTATTTCCGATAACCATTAATTATCGGAAATATAATATATCACATTTTACAAGTCAAGCATTTAATGTAAAAGAAACTTTATGCCTAAATATGTTTTAATTGGTCTATTTGTTGTTATTGGAACATTCCTTATTATGAATTATTGGCCAAAACTGAGAGAACAAACAAAAAATAGAATATTAATGGTTGTTTTTGGCATATTTTTTATAAGCATATTTGTTTTACTATTTTTATTAATGTTTTGAGGTTATTTGATAGATATAATTAGTATTTTAGTTGCTGGAATATTTTCATGCATAATTCTTGATATTCTCGGTTTTTTACTAAAATTGATAGGTATTCCAGAACCATCGTGGGGAATTGTTGGAAGATGGACTTATTATATGCTTAAAAATGCTACTTTTTATAACCCAAATATTGCTCAAATGCCCAATGTTAGGTATGAGGTCATTTTTGGTTGGATTTTTCACTACTATGTATCGATTTGTTGGGCTGTAATCTATTATTTTTGTTTTTTAATAGTAGGTCTAAAAATGACATATTTTTCAGGCTTTATATTTGGAGCTCTTACAACATTAGCTCCATTATTGATATTTCTTCCTTTTACAGGACAAGGAGTGTTTGCAAATAAGACTGGAATACCTATTAAAACATCAGTTATGTTTCTAATCAGACACTCAATATACGGAATTGCAATGTATGAGGGTTTTAGATGGTTTACTTAAAGCTTTAGATTAAGTTATCCCCACTATTCATCCCTGTTAGAAACTCAGTATATTCAACGATAAAGTGATACATACAACCTACTCTATCTGATATTGTTAAAAATGAATTAAGAGGCAACTCTTAACTGACCAGCTAGGGAAAAACCGAGAGGTTCAAGCCTAGAGGGCAGAAAGCTCTGCAGAGTAGCGCTAAAATTGTAGGGTGGACGGCATGGCGGTAGCGCATACAACGACGTGCCAAAAACTACTGTTCTTTGTACCTGAAAAGGTGCAAGGAAACAGGGTTTTTTTTATATATGATCCTTAAAGGCACAAAATTTCAATTAAAAGTATGGAAATATTTAAGATCTATACCAAAAGGCCAAATCAGAACCTATTCTGAAGTAGCAAAAGCAATTAAAAAGCCCAAAGCAGTAAGAGCTGTAGCAAATGCCATAGGAAAAAATCCTTATGCTCCTAAAATACCCTGTCATCGGGTAATAAGATCAGATGGCTCTTTAGGAGGCTATTCGGGTAGAGGTGGCATAAATACCAAGAAAAAATTACTAAAATTAGAGGGTATTTCGATCTAAAAATGTTAAATACTAACGTTTATTGATTAATATACAATATTTGGTAATTATTTTTTAATATCACCTATAAGTTGCACCGTAAAATTACAAACACTTAAAATAGACCCTATTATGAGCTTTTAAACGGTATATTCGAATATTGCAGGGCTATTTCAAAATCAACTTTTTTCTAATAAAAATTTAATTATAATTTTTTGAAAAAACTTTAATAATATCTCCTTGAAACATATAATTATCAAAATATTGTTATATTTGCTTATTTTTTAAGTTATTTATCACTAAGTTTTAGTTATTCTAATTTTATTTAAAAAACTGGTGTTTATTCCCCACTCTATTCTCATCAAATCTTATCTAATTAGGAAAAAATTATAAATTAATTCATTAAAAATTAGACTTTTTTTACGATATTAATTATTAAGATAAAAAAAAAATATTTAATAATCAAATTATTTTTAAAAAAGCATTAAATTACAATTATATATGCGATAAACATAAAGTATTACATTAGAATATTATTAAGTGTTACTTACCTATATAAAGTCTTGATAGATAATACTCTCTTCTAGATATATAAATACCACAAAAGACTAATATAGAAAGACCTAAATATGTCCAATTATCGGGCAACTCTTGAAATATATAATAACTTATTAAAATATTAGTAATAATTTCAGTATAGCCTAGGGGAGCTAATTTAGAAGCATCAGCGTATTTGAGAGACAAAATGATAAAAAGATGGGCAATAGCTGCTATGAAGCCAATTAAAACCATCATAATCCACTGACTATTTGATGGCTGTATCCAAACACCGGGCATAAATAAAGACATGATAATAGTCCCTACTGTGCCAGCAAATAGTAACGTTAACAGAGAGTTATCAGATGTGCTTAATTTTCTTGTAATAATTAAGTAAAATCCGTAACAAATACCATTTCCTAATGCAGCTAATGTAGCTAAATTGATCTCTATAAAACCAGGTCTAATAACAATTAGAGTCCCTATAAAACCGAGCGATACTGCCGTCCATCTTCTTAAACCTACTTTTTCTTTTAAAAAAAAAGGCGACATTGCAGTCACACAAATTGGGGCAACAAATGCTAAAGTCAAAGCTTTAGGTAATGAAATCTCAGATATTGCAAAAAAAAATAAATATGTGGAAAATACAAATATCAGCCCTCTTATCAATTGAAGCATAGGTTTTTTACTCCAAACCAAAGATTTTCTATCAAAAAAAAGCATTATTGAAAGAGCAAAGACAACTGTAAAAAAGTATCTAGCCCAAGTAATTTGCAAAACATCCATAGATGAACTTAAATATTTTGCCAAAGCATCCATAAATGGAACAATCATCCAAGCTGATGCATTGAGAATAACAGCTTTCATATGAAAATCTTATCTCTTAATTAAAGTATTTTAAAGCAAAGAATACTGTTATGGGCACCGTTACGAGAGACATTAAAGTTGAAATAACTATTGTGCTAGATATGTTATCAACAATTTCCTTAGGCGAATACATTGAAGCAACAAGATAACAAAGTATTGCACTTGGCATAGATGACTGAATTAAAAGAACACCAGCAGCAAACCCAGATAGATTAAAAAAAGAGATCAGCGAAAAACCAATTAGTGGCCCTATAATAACTCTTCCGGTAGATGTAATTAAAGCATCCTTAAAGGAAAAAACTTTCATTTGTGTTAATGAAACACCTAGAGACATTAAAATCATTACTATCATTCCATAAGCAAGAAGCATAACAGTATTCAATAAAAATATTGGCAAAGGTATTTCGTAATATAGGAAAATAATGGTAGCAATTATTGCATAAAATGATGGACTTTTTATTATAACCTTTAAATCAAACTCACGTTTAGCTAAAAAAATATTAAGAGTAAAATGAAGAAGAACGACCAAAGAAGATATAGCTGCCGCAATACCCATACCCAATTTACCATATGCAAACAAGCATATTGGAATACCCATATTGCCTGTATTGGGTAAAAAAAATGTCGGTAGTTCTCTCAAATAATCTTTCTTCATCAAAATTAAAAAAATTAGCCCAACAATTAAAAAAGAGGATAAAAGAATTACTGCATATAAAAAATACTCTGAAAACATTGCAAATGTTACACCGCTTGCTGAAATAGAGAATATTACTATAGATGGCGTTCCAAAATTAGCAGAATAAGTAGTTATAAATGATGTATCAAAATTTGGATTTTTTTTACCTAAAAAATATCCGATACCAACTATAAAAAAAACTGGAAAAAGAACTTCAAATAATTTTATATAAAGTTCCATTAAAATAATCGAATAAGAACAGGATTTTTAATAATACTTTTATTTAATTTAAATGATTTAATACATTTTTGAGCGTCTAATTCATTTGCATTATGAGTAATAAGAACAATTGAAGCTGTCTTACTTTTATGATCAGGTATTTGTATTAATCTTTGAATAGAGATTTTATACTTCGCCAAAATCCTTGTTATAGAAGATAAAACGCCAGGCTTATCTTTAACTTCTAATCTTACATAAAGAGAATTTGATGATTGGTCTTTATTAAATATTTTAGGTTTTAATCTTTTATTTTTAGAAATACCAAAGGGATATTTTATATTTCCTCTCAATATAGATAAAAGGTCAGACATCAAAGCAGAGGATGTTGGCCCTGGTCCAGCCCCCTCCCCTTGTAATACAGATTCTCCAATAGGTGAACCATTTAATATAACAGCATTCATCACGCCATCTACATTTCCTATGTAAGAATCTTTTTTAACTAAACATGGGTGAACTCTTTCAAAAATACTATTATTTATAGTCTCAGTTATACCTAATAATTTTATTCTAAAATCTAACTGATCAGCAATTTTAATATCTGCGTAATCGATATTTTCAATACCTTCCATTAAACATTTGGATTTTGAAATTTTCATATTGAAAGCTAATGATGTCAAAATTTTTATTTTAGCTAACGCATCATAACCGTTAAGATCTAATTTTGAATTTCCAGGTTCAGCATAACCTAGTTTTTGCGCCATCTTCAGAACATTTTTGAAACTATCTTTAGTTCTCTCCATTTCTGACATGATATAATTGCAAGTGCCATTAAGAATACCATAAACTTTTGTGATTTTATTTGTAGCCAAACCTTCTTTGATTGTTCTTACAATAGGAATACCACCAGCAACAGATGCCTCAAATTCTAAGTTAACTTTATTTTTTTCAGCTAATTCTCCCAGTTTATCACCATGTTTTGAAATTAATGCTTTATTTGGAGTTATAACGTGAATTTTATTTTTAAGAGCTGTCTCAATAATTTTTTTTGAAATACCATCTGATAAACCTATAGCTTCGATTACTATATCTAAGTTTTTAATCTTCAAAATATCTAGAGGATTTAAATAAAAAATTTTCTTATTAATTTTAAATTTTCTTTTCTTATTTTTATTTTTAGCAGATATAGCAATAACCTTTATTTTCTTTCCAGTTTTAGTTTCTATATCTTTTTTTTTTGTATTTAACTCGTTTAGAACATACGAACCAATTTGACCAAGTCCTATAACAGCAATATTTATATTCTTCTTCATTTAATCAATCTAATTTTGGAAAGTCACTTAAATTACCATATTTAATAATATTTTTTTTAAATTCGTCAAAAGAAGTTTCTTTATTAAAATTAAATTTTGGAGTTGTATTGTCTTTTTTTTCACCATCTATATTTCTTATTGTATCAAAAGGATTTATCGAGCAATGTGATAAAGAAAATACTATTAAAATTACAATAAAAAATTTATACATTCAGTCCATCACTCTCATTAAAGTCATAATAATTATTCATATTTTGTACTGCTTGTCCTCCTCCACCTTTAATCAAATTATCAATTACAGACAATATTATTATTTTGTCTTTATATTTGCTTTTACATACAGAAATTAAGCAATTGTTAGTGTTGATCACATCATTAGTGCTCAAGAACGTATTTATTTTGACAACTTTTATAAATTTATGATTCTTGTAATGAACTTTAAGAACTTTAATAATTTTATTTATGTTAATATTCTTTTTTATATCAATATAGATAGTGCTTAAAATTCCTCTGAACATTGGTGTAAGATGTGGTGTAAAATGAAATTTATTCTTTTTTCCTGTTTGTAAATCGAGCTCTTGTTGTATCTCAACATTATGCCTATGATTTGCCAAACCATAAGCACTTAAAGACTCATATAAATTTTTATCTTTATATTTTTTATGCACATTTCTGCCAGCTCCAGAATAGCCGGATTTTGAGTCAATAATAATTGTTTTATTATTTATTAAGTTTTTTTTTATTAATGGAATTAATGGAATTAACACAGATGTAGGATAACAACCCGGACAAGATATTATTGGAAATTTTTTAACTAATTTACCGCTAATTTCAGGTATAGCGTAAATACTTTTTTTAATTTGATTTAATGCTTTATGTTTAGTTTTGTACCATTTTTCATAATCTTTTTTATTATTAAGTCTGAAATCTGCTGCCAGATCTATTAGTAAATTTTTTTTATTTAAAAATTTTGAAATTGATTGAGCCTCACCATTTGGTAATGCTGTAAATATTATATCAACATCTGATAAATATTCTTTTTTGAATTTTGATATTTTAGGTAATTTATAATTTTTTAATTCTTTTTCATAAAATTCAATTTTTTTTCCAACAGAAGTACTTCCACACAAATATTTAATATTAATTTTTTTGTGTTTACATAAAAGTTTAGTTAGTTGTAATCCTATATAACCAGTGGCACCACATATAAGAACATTTTTCTTGTCCATAAATTAATATAACAGTTGAAATCTAAAAAGAAATTATCTTTTAGAGAATTGAAAGCTTCTTCTTGCTTTTGCTCTACCAGGTTTTTTTCTCTCAACAGATCTTGAATCTCTAGTAGTTAATTTTTCCTTACGAAGTGTTGATTTTAGAGTTTCATCAAATTTTAATAAAGCTCTTGAAATTCCGTGAACTAAAGCACCTGCTTGACCGGTTTGTCCTCCACCTACTACACTTGATCTAACGTCATAATCTGTTGATTGATTAATAATTTCAAAAGGTCTTAAGATTTGCATTTTATGATTTGCTCTTGGAAAATAATCATCTAAAGATTTGCCATTAACATAAAATTTACCAGTACCTTTTTTTAACCAAACTTTAGCAACAGATTTTTTTCTTCTACCTGTTGCATACTTGCTATCCTTGAAATCTAATTTTACTTTGGTAGAAATTCTTTGATTAGTTTCCATATTAATTTCTTACTAAATTTTTTTCATTAAGTTTACTTATATCTATAATCTTTGGATTTTGAGCACTATGAGGATGATCTTGACCAGAGTATATTTTAAGTTTTGATAATTGTTTCTTTGCCAAAGCACCTGATGGCAACATTCTTTTAACTGCAAGTTTTAATACTTCCTCTGGTTTTTTCTCAATTAATTTTTCAGGAGTTATTTCCTTAATTCCACCAGGATAACCTGTGTGTCTATAATATTTTTTATTTTGAAATTTATTACCGGTAAATTTTATTTGATCCACATTTTTAACAACTACAAAGTCGCCGTGATCCATATGTGGTGTAAAAGTAGTTTTATTCTTTCCTCTTATGATTTTTGATATAATTGTTGCAATTCTACCTACGACTGCTCCTGTTGCATCGATTTCAAACCACTCGCTATTTATCTCATCTTTTTTAACAAATTTTGTCATGAATGCGGGATTAATACTTATAATTACTTATATTGTCAATTTATTATATTTAATTGGAGTGAATGGTTGATTGAATTATGACCATTTATTAGTAATAATAGAGCCTTTAAAAACGAATTCATAAAATTATAAATTAAAGGAGCCTAATGAGTGATAAAAAAAAAGAATTAAAACCTAATACATACAAATTTGATACTCTGAGTTTGCACGCAGGTTATCAGCCTCACAAAAATGCAGGTTCAAGACAAGTTCCAATTTATCAAACAACTTCTTACTTATTTGATGATGTAGATCATGCAGCAGCTCTTTTTAACTTGGAAAGAGGTGGGCACATTTATAGTAGAATTTCAAATCCTACAGTAGGAGTATTAGAGGAAAGAGTTGCATCTTTAGAAGGTGGAACAGCAGCCCTTGCTACCTCATCTGGAATGAGTGCTATTTTTTTAACTGTAATGACTTTATGTGAAGCTGGTGATCATTTAGTAGTGTCGTCTCAACTTTACGGAGGGACGGTAAATCTGTTTAGACTTACACTGCCAAAATTTGGAATTAAATGCACTTTTGTTAAACCAAGAGACACAGAAGGTTTTAAAAAAGCAATACAAAAGAACACTAAAGGAATTTTTGGAGAATTAGTTGGAAATCCAGGCAATGAAATAATGAACATGCCTGAGATTGCTAAAATTGCACATGATGCTGGAATTCCATTAATGGTTGATGCTACTTATCAAACTCCATATTTATGTAAACCTTTTGAACATGGTGCTGACATAGTAATACACTCTTTAACAAAATGGATGGCAGGTCATGGATCTTCAATGGCAGGAATATTAGTTGAAGGTGGAAAATTTGATTGGATGCAAAATGATAAATTTCCAACAATGACTAAACCATATGAAGGATATCATGGTTTATCTTTTGCAGAGGAATTTGGTCCTACAGCTTTTACCATGAAAGCTAGAGCTGAGGGTATGAGAGACTTTGGTCCTTGTTTGAGTCCACAAAACGCATGGAATGTTTTACAAGGTATAGAAACTTTATCTGTAAGAATGAAAAAACATTGTTCAAATGCTGAGGAAATGGTTAAATATTTATCTAACCATGAGAGTGTTGCATGGGTATCTCATCCAAGTGTCCCAGATCACCCAGATCATGAATTAGCAAAAAAACTTTTACCTAATGGAAGAGGTTCAATGATTGCATTTGGTATTAAAGGTGGAAAAGATGCTGGTGTTGCATTTATAAATAATGTTAAATTAGCATCACATTTGGCAAATGTCGGTGACACGAGAACTTTGGTAATACATCCTGCATCTGGAACACATTCACAAATGGACGAGGCTACTTTAAAGTTTGCTGGATTATCACATGACATGATTAGGTTATCCGTTGGTATAGAAGACATCGATGACATAAAAAATGATTTCGAGATTGGTTTTAGGGCCGCAAGAAAACCAAGACTTGTCTCAAATCAATGAAATTTAAAGTAAATAACAATGAGGTATTTGCCTCAACTGGTGGAAGACCTTTTGATAAAAAAAAGCCATTAATTATATTTGTACATGGTAGCGGGCTAACACATATGACATGGGTACTTCAAACGAGGTACTTTGCTTTTCATGGTTACAACGCTTTGGCTGTTGATCTACCAGGACATGGTTTATCGAGTGGTGAAAGTCTTAAATCGATCGAAGAAATGGCAGATTGGGTAAATGATGTTATAGATGCTGTCGGTCATAAAGAGGCATCGTTGGTAGGACATTCGCAAGGTTGTTTAGTTACAATAGAATGTACATCTCGATACCCAGAAAAAATTAAGTCTTTAAGTCTAATGGGTGGAGCAGGTGCTATCCCAATGAATCCAGAATTACTCTCCTTAGCTGAAAATAATGATCCAAAGGCTGTAGACTTAATGATGGATTGGGCACATGGTCCTGCTGGCCATTTTGGTGGCCACCCAGTTCCTGGTTTATACCATATAAATACAGGTACTATGTTAGCAAAATCAAGAACAATACAGAATACTTTGGGAGTAGATTTCAGAGCATGTGATAATTATAAAAATGGATTTGATGCTGCTAAAAAAATAAAATGTCCTACCCTCTCAATTTTAGCAACAGATGATAAAATGTGTCCTGTTAAAGAAGGAAAAAAACTTGCCTCTTTAATTGATGGTAGTCAAATTGATATTATTGACAATTGTGGACATATGATGTTGTTAGAAGAAGCTGATAGAGTTTTAACAGTTCTCAAAAAATTTATAACAACTAATTATCCTCCATTATCAAGTTAAATTAATGCTTGATTGTATTTTTTCATTTTAGTTTAATACAATTTTAAACAGAAGGGGAAAATATGAGTAAAAATAAAAATCCAGAAACAATAGCTTTACATGGTGGAGATTACAGAAGTGATCCAGCTACTACAGCAGTAGCAGTACCGCTATATAGAACAACGTCATATCAATTTAATGATACAGATCATGCTGCAAATTTATTTGCACTGAAAGAATTTGGAAACATATACACAAGGATTATGAATCCAACTAATGATGTACTTGAAAAAAGAGTTGCAGCACTTGAAGGCGGTCTTGCAGCAGTAACAGTTGGTTCGGGTCAAGCAGCATCAACATTTGCAATAATGAATGTTTGTCAATCAGGTGATAACTTTATTAGCTCAACTGATTTATATGGAGGTACAGTTAATTTATTTACACACACGCTTAAAAAATTAGGCATTGAATGTAGATATGCAGATCCTTCAGACCCAAGTAATTTTGAAAAATTAATTGATGACAAAACGAGATGTTTCTATGCAGAAACTTTACCTAATCCTTACTTAAGGGTATTTCCAATTAAAGAGGTTTCTGACATAGGTAGAAAACATAATATCCCATTAATTATGGATAATACTGCAGCTCCAGTAATTTGTAAGCCATTAGAACATGGGGCTGCTGTTGTAGTTCACTCACTAACTAAGTTTATTGGAGGACATGGAACAGTTATTGGTGGAGCTCTTGTAGATGGTGGTAATTTTGACTGGACAAAAGATCCAAAAAGACAACCATTATTTAATGAGCCAGATGCTAGTTATGGTGGAGCAAAATGGGGTGAAGTAGTACCACAGTTAACAGGTGCAAATGTTTCATTTGCTGTAAGAGCTAGAGTATGTCTGCTAAGAGATTTAGGAGCTCCCTTAGCACCAGATAATGCATGGGGAATAATTCAAGGTCTAGAAACTGTGCCATTAAGAATGAAACAACATTGTTCTAATGCAGAGAAAGCTGTTGCATTTTTACAAAAACATAAGAATGTGGAAAGAGTTATCTACCCCACTCTTCACAAAGGTGAAATTGGTGAAAGATCAAAAAAATATATGAAGGGTGGTAATGGAGCGCTTGTGGGTATCGAGGTTAAAGGTGGAGTTGAAGCAGGTAAAAAATTTATTGAATCATTAAAAATGTTTTACCATGTAGCAAATATTGGAGATGCAAGAAGTTTAGCAATTCATCCAGCAACAACTACGCACAGTCAATTGACTGAAGAAGAGCTGCTAGCCGCTGGTGTTACACCAGGATATGTTAGACTTTCTATAGGTATAGAACATCCGGATGACATCATAGCAGATCTCGATCAAGCTTTAGGTGCTTCTGGAAAGCCTAACTTGAAAGCCGTAAGTTAGATTTTGTATTTATAAATAAAAAATAAATACAAGACGCAACTAAAAAAATAGAACTAATCTGGTGCATAGATGCAATTAATATCTGTGCACCATATAATAAAGTAAATATTCCCAAAATAATTTGTAAAATTATAAAAAAACCTAAAATATTTATTGATTTATATAGATCACTTTTTTTATTTTTATAAACATGAAATAATAAATATAGATAAAAAAATCCTATTAAATAAGCTAATTTTCTGTGAATAAATTGTACTAATGAAGGATCGCTAAAAGCTGATAATTTAAATAAGTTAGCAAAATTATTATCGTTTGGAAAAATTGAATTACCCATTAACGGCCAAGAATTATAAATTTTACCAGCATCCATCCCTGAAACAAACGCGCCAATTGAAATCTGTATAAAAACTAAAAACAGAAAACTAATAGGATAAATTAAGTTGATAGTGTTTTGAATGTTGTTTTTAATGTTAATTTTTAAATAATTCCAAAAAATCAATGATAAGATAATAAAAGCTATTAATAAATGAACTGATAATCTAAAGTGACTAACATCTACCCTATCAATAAGTCCACTGCTTACCATATACCATCCTATAAATCCTTGAAAGCAAATTAAGGCAAAGATTAAATAAAGATTTATTAATTTTTTAGATTTAATTTTAAATGTGAAATATAATAATGGCATTAGAAAAGCTATACCGATTAACCGCCCCATAAATCTATGCGCCCATTCCCACCAAAAAATCACTTTAAATTCTTGCATGGTCATATCATAATTTTGTAATTTAAATTCGGGTATCTCTTTGTATAAATCGAAATACATAATCCATTCGGAATCATTAAGTGGTGGTAAAAAACCGGAGAATAATTGCCACTGAGTAATTGATAAACCAGAATCGGTTAATCTCGTTAAACCTCCAACAACAATCATGCCAGAAATAATCCAAAACATACTTATAAGCCATATTGATATTTGATTATTAACTTTAAGATTTTCACTATACATAAACGGATAAATATAATAATTTTTAAATTATCCAAATATATAAATGTCGCCATTAAAAAAAGAAAAACTTAGGAAATTAAGAAAAGAATTGGATAAATTAGATGATTATTTAATAAAAATAATTAAGAAAAGAACTTCCCTAGTGGAAAAAGTACTTGCACTTAAAGAGAGAAAAAATCAAATAGTTGATCAAAAAAGAATTGATTTAATTCTAAGAAACATAAAAAAAAAATCAATTAAAAATAATATTGATCCAAAAATCACTAACAAAATTTGGAAAAATATGATTCATGCATACATAGATTTTGAAAAGAGGAATTTCAACAAAAAGAAATAAATTATTTGCTGTGAGGTGGAAGTTTTTTTTCTATAAAAACTTCGTGTTTTCTTGTAGTTGGATTATATTTTTTAGCCTTTAACTTAACTTTAGCTTTTTCACCGCCTGCAGGTTTTTTAACATAATAAAAAAAAGGACTATCAGGTTTAGCTTCAGGAACAAGTCTAACTTTTACATGCGTTTTTTTAGCCATTATTTTTTTTTATCTCAGTTAAAATATTTTTAATATTATGTATTTTAGATTTAATAAATTTTCTTTGTTTTATAGTTGTATTATGCAATTCGTCAATATCTGAATCATCAGAATTTAAAGCTTTTTTGACTCCATTTAATGTCATGCCTTTATCTTTTAGCAAGAATTTTATTTTTTGTAGAATATTTATTGTTTCATTATCATAATATCTCCTATTACCTTTTAGTATCATTGGTTTTATCTGCTTAAATTCTTTTTCCCAAAATCTAATTGTGTGAGTTGATAAAGAACCATTTTTTTTGTTAATTAAGTTAAGTATTTTAGCAACTTCACCAATAGTTTTGTATTTACTATTAGCTTTAAAGTTAGTCATTTCTATTAATTAATTTTTTGAATTCTTTTGATGCTTTAAATAAAATTACATTTCTTTCAGAAATGATTTTTTCTTCTTTTGTTTTTGGATTTCTTCCAATTCTCTGTTTCTTAGTTCTTAACTCAAAAGTTCCAAATTTTGCAATCTTTACTTTTTTGTGTTTTATAATATTCAGTAAAATAATTTCAAAAATATCTGAGAATAAAGTTTCACTTATAACTTTAGAAAATCCAATTTGCATATAGATTGAATTAATTATATGTTTTTTTGTTAAATTTATTCTTTTCATTTAATTAATATTAAGTTTAATTTGCTCTATTAGGTTTCCTCTTATAGTTTGTTCACAGACTTTTAAAGAATTTGCAAATCCTATCGCATCAGTTGAGCCATGACTTTTTATAACAGGTTTATTTAAACCCAGCAAGATAGCTCCGTTGTAAAGTCTTGGATCAAGTTTATTTTTAAATTCTTTTAAATTTTTATAATTTATCGTAGATGAAATTTTACCAATTATATTAGATGTTAATGCATTTTTTAATTCGCTTATTATAAAATTAGAAGTACCTTCAGCAGTTTTTAAAGCTATATTTCCTGTAAAACCATCCGCAACAATAACGTTTATTTCGCCATCCATAATATTATTACCCTCTATGTAGCCTTCAAAATCAAATAAAGTATTTTTATTGTCAGTTAGTAATTGATAGGTATCTTTTATGACTGCATTTCCTTTTAACTCTTCCGAACCTATGTTTAATAAAGCAACTCTTGGTTTTTCCGTATTAAATAAAACTTTATGTAATGCCCCTCCCATTATTGAAAAATCAATTAAATTTTTTGAACTACATTCTATATTTGCACCTAAATCTAAAACCACACTCATTCCTTTTTTGCTAGGCCACAATGCAGATAATGCTGGTTTGTCAATATTTTCTATCATTTTTAAATTTAATTTTGATATTAGAAAGAGTGCACCTGTATTACCTGCAGATACTATTGCATGAGCCTCATTTTTTTTTAAGGAGTCAATGGCGAGCCATAGGCTTGTGTTTTTTCCTTTTTTTGCAGCACTAAGCGGAGTGTCCTTTCCTTCAACAAGTTTATCAGTATGAATAACAACATATCTGTCTGTCGAAATTTTATTTTTTTTGATGATCGGTTCAATTAAATTTTTGTTACCAAAAATTTTGTAAACTATATTTTGCGATTTCTTTGAATGAATATTTATCCCTTCTATTACTTTATTGGGAGCATCATCACCACCCATTGCGTCAATTGCAATAATTAATGGGTTGTTCATAATATCTAATCTTTTTTGTCTAAAACTTGTCTACCTTTGTATAAACCTGTTTTCAAATCTAAATGATGAGATAATCTGTACTCACCAGATTTTTTATCCTCAATTACGTTTTTTGAGGAAAATTTCATATGAGAACGCCTTTTGCCCGCTCTAGATCTCGATGTTTTTCGTTTTGGTACAGCCATAATTAAAATTTAAATTCTAATATATCTTTTGTAAAGATTTTTAAAGAGTTTTTTGTAAGAAATTCTACAAATTTATCAAAATATTTAACAAATAAATCATTATGTGCATCTATATTTATATAATCAGCAATTAAAGATGTTTTTTTTGAATTTTGAAGGCTCTCCCAAGTATCTACAATTTCAATAATCGAAAAAAGAAGATTTATGTAATCTTTCATTTTTTTATTTACAGAAACATCTCCATAACCAATTTCCCTTATGGATAGTTCTATTTGTCTGATTACAAAATCAAAAATTTCTTGTGCTTCATTTTTTGAAATTTCTTCTTTATAAACTTTAAGAAAGAAAGCGAAATGGAATAAAAGTATTATAAGTCTATCTGAAAATGTATCGTTATTTTTTAAATTAGTATAAAGCTTTTTATTTCTAGTTAATTTTACTAAATTATTGTAAATATTTATATAATTTTTACTCATATGAGAAATTTATTTCTTATTATTATATTTTTTTTTACACTTAATTGCTCAATAAATAAAGTTTCGAATCTTCATGGATTTAGATTTATAGACACTAAACTTGATAAAATAGAACTAAATAAAAGTAACAAAAATGACGTAAGGAAAATAATAGGTCCGCCATCATCTAAGAGCACTTTTAATAATACTTGGCTTTATTTTGAGAGAAAAAAAACTAATCAATCACTATTTAAATTGGGTAAAAAAAATATTTCGAGAAATAATATATTAATAATTGAATTTAATAATATGGGTTTAGTTAAAGATAAGAAATTATTAGATTTAAATGATATGAATAATATTAAAATAGCTGAACAAAAAACAAAGAAAAAGTTTGCACAGGATAATTTTGTTTATAATCTATTATCAACACTGAGAAACAAAATTAATGCTCCAACCAGAAGAAAAAAATAATGGCGGTCCCTAGGGGAATCGAACCCCTCTTTCATGGATGAAAACCATGTGTCCTAACCGATAGACGAAGGGACCAGTGATGGATCTTTTATTGTAATTCTCTCAATTAATCAAGTAAGTGAAACTTTTTTTTTTACAACTTTTAAATCGGATTTTTTATAAGTAAAAATTGTCTCAGTTATATAATTATTGTCTTCCTTAATTACGCCATTCATTAATTCTCCAGAGGTAATTCCTGTTGCACAAAAAAAACTTTCTCCTCTAACTATTTCATTAATCTCATATTTTTTATTTAAATCTTCTATACCCATATCTTTTGCTCTTTTTATGTCAGTCTCTGTTTTAAATAAAAATCTACCTTGAAAATTACAATTTAATGAATCTAATGCGGCGGCTACTATTACGCCTTCTGGGCCTCCACCAATACCCATGAAAATATCAACATTATATTTTTTATCAGAAACAAGTAAAGCGCCAGATACATCTCCATCGGTAATGAGTTTGACATTAACTTTTAACCTTTTTAATTCGTTTATAATTTTACTATGCCTAGGTCTATTAAGAATGCAAACTGTAATCTCTGATTTTTTTTTATTTGTTATTTCAGAGTAAATATTAATATTTTTTTCAACGGTAAAATCAATATCAATACTACCTTTAGGTACATGACAACCAGTAGCAATTTTTTCCATATAAGTTTCAGGTGCATTTAACAATTTCCCTTTTTCTGCTACAGCTAAAACTGACATTGACCCAGGTAAATTTTTTGCAACAAAATTAGTACCCTCAACTGGATCAACTGCAATATCTATCTCTGGTCCATTTCCTCTTCCTAGTTCTTCACCAATATATAGCATAGGTGCTTCATCAAGCTCACCTTCGCCTATCACAACTTTACCTTTAATATTTAATTTATTAAGTTGCTCTCTCATAACATCTGTTGCGGCTTTATCTGCTAATATCTTTTCATCCTTTCCAATATACGGAAAACAAGCAATTGCAGAATTCGATGTTATTTCTATAAAATTATTTAATAATTCCTTAGTTAACTTCATTAATTATGATTTATATTCACTCTCACTTCTTTTATCTTCAATTTGTAACTTATATTCAAACTCTCTTAATCTTTTGTAAACGCTTGCTAGTTCAATAATTGTTGGCCATGCTTTTAAAATATATTGCATTGATCCTTCTACACGACCAAATGCTCTTATGATCTGTTGCATTACTCCAAGAGTAACAGCTCCAGCAACTATAGCAGGTGCGAGAAAAACATATGCAGATAACACATTAGCCTGTAAGTATGCTATTCTACCAATATTAAAATATAAATATCTAATATAACTTAAAAAATGAATACTTCTTACATCATCAAACAACTCCTCTATTGATTTAGGTCTTACAGTGCCATCGTCTTCAGCTATAACTAAAATTTTTCTATAAGCAGCTTCTTTTTTTTGAAGATCATATTCAACACCAACTAATCTTAATATTAATCCTAAAATAATTAAAAAAATTGTACCACCTATAGACCATAGAAGTGCTCCTACAATCAAACCATACTCCCAATCTCCAAAAAAGAATATTGGTATCCCGATACTTAAACCAAATAAAATTGGCATGAATTCAACTAATATCATTATTGCTTCTATTAAACTTGTTCCTAACGACTCCATTATCCTTGAAAACTTAATGGTGTCCTCTTGAACTCTTTGTGAAGCTCCTTCAATTTTACGAGCCTTTTCATACACGCTATGATAATATTCAACCATAGCAGTTCTCCATCTAAACAAATAATGTGAAGTGAAATAACTCACAATAACAGCAACACCCACGTACATAGCTGCAAGTACAATGAACGAAAATAAACTAGCCCAGTATTCTTCAATTGTAATAGCATTAGGTGCACCTAGTGCCTTTTGAATCATGTCATAAAATTCTCCAAACCACTCATTAATTTTGACATCAATTTTTACTTGTACCCATAAAGAGGATAAAATTACAAATGAACCTGCCCATGACCATAAATACCATTTTTTTATTGTGAAAAACCTGAACATTATTCTATAAAATTATCTGCGTAGGATTTTTTTGTTAATTTTCTTTTTTGTGGCTCAATAACTTCAAAATCAATATTATTTTTTTTAGCATACTGAATAGCCAAATCTTTAGATTTAAATTCTAAATTTAATTCAGAGTATGTATCCGAAGAACTTTCCCAACCCATAAGTGGGTTTTTGCCAGGATCTTTAGTAATAAATTCAATAATCCACTTATCAAACTTTTTTATACCTGACTGCATAGCGGTTTTAGATGGTTTGTAGATTTTTGCTTTTTTCATAATTAATGGTCGGGGCGGCAGGATTTGAACCTGCGACCCTCTGGTCCCAAACCAGATGCGCTACCAGGCTGCGCTACGCCCCGATTGGAGTACTAATACAGTAGATAAAAAAAAATTCAAAGTATAAAAACACGTTTTAAAAAGAATTTTAAACATTTATACTATATAAAAAGATTTATGATCATTAATTGTGAGTGTGGGAAAAAAAAATTTAATATTGATAGCAGTCTAATACCTAAAGAAGGTAGATTATTAAAGTGTGGGAGTTGCAGTAAAATTTGGCATTATACGCCTGTTTTAGAATCTAAAAATGATGAAGATTTAGATGTTAAAATAAATGAAAA
Source organism: uncultured Pelagibacteraceae bacterium (assembly GCA_902591775.1). Taxonomy (GTDB): domain Bacteria; phylum Pseudomonadota; class Alphaproteobacteria; order Pelagibacterales; family Pelagibacteraceae; genus Pelagibacter. Next base: position 10,823 of record CACJBW010000006.1, on the reverse strand, counting down.
TATTAATAAAAATGAAGTTCCTTCTAACGAAGTAATAAATGATGAGAATTTTACTGATACAAATAAAGAAGTATTATCTGAAGAGAACACTGAGGATGAAAAAATAGATATAAAAAATGAAAAAGAAAATCAAGAAAAAGACGGAAAAATAAAAGTTGTATTAATTTATTTTATAATAATTCTTATATCTTTATTTGGCTTTATACTTTTAGTCGATACATTTAAGTCGTATTTATTGAGTGTATTTCCAGGTATGGCTCCTTTTTTTGATAGTTTTTACCAAACTATTTTGGATGTTAAACTTTTTATAAAAGATCTCACTAACTAAATATGATTCAAAAAATTACAAAAGGGTTTACATCTTTTTTTAAACTTGAGGCGGCAAGTGGAATAGTACTTCTTTTTGCAGCTGTAATAGCATTGGTTATAAGTAATTCTGAACTATCAAATCTATATTTTTCAACTTTAGAAAGGTATTTATTTATTGGAATAAATAATTTTGGTCTTAAACTTTCTGTTCTGCACTGGATAAATGATGCATTAATGGCAATCTTTTTCTTTTTTGTAACACTTGAAATTAAAAGGGAGTTTTTACAGGGAGAGCTATCCAATATTAAACAAGCATTACTTCCTATAATAGCAGCGGTCGGTGGAATGGTAGTTCCAGCGTTAATATATGTATTTATAAACCTGGGAGATGGAGAAACATTAAAAGGATGGGCAATACCTTCAGCTACAGATATAGCTTTCTCATTAGGTGTATTGTCATTATTAGGAAGTAGAGTACCTCTCTCTTTGAAAGTATTTTTAACGGCCCTAGCAATTATAGATGATTTAGGAGCAATAGTTATAATAGCTTTATTTTATTCTGGTGATTTAAGTATTAAATATTTATCTTTGATGCTGTTAGCATTTATTGTTCTGTTAGTCATTAATAAATTTAAAATAAAAAAATTTTTTCCTTATTTGATAGTTGGAATTTTCCTTTGGGATTTTACTCATAACTCAGGAATTCACGCAACTATAGCTGGTGTATTACTTGCAATGACAATTCCTCACAGAAAAAAAGATAAAGATTTTTCACTTTTAATTAAAGTAGAGCATGCAATAAGTCCATATGTTGCATTTGGTATAATGCCTATATTTGCCTTTGCAAATGCAGGTGTATCATTGGAAGGTTTATCTTTTTCATCATTATTAGATAAAGTTCCATTAGGAATAGTTTTAGGTTTATTTGTTGGAAAACAATTAGGAGTTTTTGTTTTTTCATACATATCAATTAAATTAAAAATTGCCCAAATGCCAAGTAATACAAGCTGGTATAATTTTTATGGTGTCGGTGTTTTAACTGGAATTGGTTTCACTATGAGTTTATTTGTTGGAAATTTAGCATTTGCTGAGAGTATGCAATACATGGATGGTGTAAAAATTGGGGTTCTAACTGGGTCATTATTATCCACTTTATTTGGATACTTTTTAATACTACTTACACCAAATAGATAATTTAAATAATGAAAAACCTATTAATAATTGGAATAACTATAATTATGTTTTTTTTTAAAAGTTCATCGCATGCTGAGTATGAAAAAATCTTTTTTGATTTTAAAATCAACAGTATCACAGGGGATGTAATAGATTTTAAAGATTTTAAAGGGAAACCAGTTCTGATTGTAAATACAGCAAGTTATTGTGGATTTACAAAACAGTATGATGACATGCAAGAATTATGGGATAAATATAGAGATAAAGGGTTAATTGTACTAGGCATACCGTCAAATTCCTTTAATCAAGAAAAAAAAAACAACAGTGAAGTAAAAGAATTTTGTAAGGTTAACTTTAATATTAACTTTCCACTAACTGAAATAACAAATGTAAAAGGTGATAATGCGCATGAAATTTATAAATGGGCAAAAGATAACTATGGTAAATCTGCAATACCAAAGTGGAATTTTTACAAAATATTAATTAACAAGGAAGGTAAAATTGAAGATACTTACGCATCTTTAACAAATCCAACCTCAAAAAAAATTATAAATAAAATAGAAAGTTTATTAAATTAAAACAGTTAACCCATCGTAGGCGGGAGTTACATTTTTTGGCAATATTTTTTTTATTTCATTATAATCAATTTCATTACTCAAATTTGTTAGAATAGATTTCTTAGGTTTAATTTTTCTAATTAAGTTTAATACATCATCTAAATTAAAATGCGTCGAATGATAATTATATCTTAAACAATCAACAATAAAGTATTTTAAGTTTTTTAAATATTTTAAATCTTTATTATCTATTTTATTTACGTCTGGTGCATAAGCACATTTATCATTAATTATATAGCAGATGCTTTTTATTGAACCATGATGAACTTTTAAAGATTTAATTACAATTTTTGTTTTTACATCTTTGAATATATGTTTGGACTTTAAAGTATTAGCATCAAGAATTGATGGATAATTTTTATAATCTTTAAAACAATAACCAAAAGTTTTTTGAAGACTTCTTTTTGTAATTAAGTCAGCATAAATAGGTATTTTTTTTCTATTTTTTAATGTGAAAACCCTTAATTCATTAATCCCATGTGTTTGATCTGCATGAGCGTGTGTGTAAAAAACCTTATCAATATTCTTTACTTTATTTTGAAGTAGTTGGGATTTTAGATCGGGAGATGTATCAATAAGGATATTTAAATTTTTAGATCTTATTAATGCTGAACATCTTGAACGTATATTTTTTTTATTTTTTGGATCACAATTTCCATAATAACCATCAATTCTTGGTATACCTAAAGAACTACCACAACCTAAAATAGTAAATTTTAAGCTCATTGATTAAAAAATAATCTATTAAAATTGTCTGTTGTTATTTTATCAAGTTCTTTTGAAGTGATTTTTTTTAGTTCTGAGAGTTTTTTTAAGGTATAGCGTACAAAAGATGGTTCATTTTTCTTACCTCTCATTGGCTCAGGTGCTAAGAAGGGACTGTCTGTTTCAATTAGTAATCTTTCTAAAGGTAAATGTTCAAATGTATTTTGAAGGTCATTGCTATTTTTAAATGTAATAATACCGCTAGCTGAAAAATAAGAATTAAGCTCCATTAATTTTAAAGCAAATGGAAGTGAACCTGTGAAACAATGCATCAGGATTTTTAATTTCTTGTCTGAATTTTTTAATATGTCATAAGTTTCATTTTCAGCATTTCTAGAATGAACAATTAAAGGGAAATTTAATTCTAACGCAGCATTAATATGATTTTTGAAACTTGTGATTTGTTTATCTTTATCGCTATTGTTATAATAAAAGTCCAAACCTGTCTCTCCCACTCCTATAATTTTACTATTTGATTTGATTTTGCTGATTATTTCCTCTTTTGAAATTTGATCTGTGTTTGTCTCGTGAGGATGTATACCAAAAGTGCCATATATCATTTCGTCTTTATCAATAATCTCCAAAATTTTTGGAAAACCACTTAATGTTGTAGAAATTGTTAATACTTTATTAATTCCCTCCTTTTTGCATCTTGATAAAACATCTTGAATATTTTGAGCTAAAGGTTCGTGATCTAGGTGACAATGTGAATCAATCATTTTTTTCAATTTTTTTAAACAAAATATCTAATTTGTTCAATTTAAGACCTTTTTTTAGATAATTATTTTCTTTAATCGTTTCAAAATTAATTTTTTCCTCATTTATACCAAATAAACCTAAAACTTTTAGAGTTGATGATGGTATAATAGGATAAAGAAGTATAGTTACTTTTCTGATTAATTCCAAGGCAACATAAATAATAGTATTCATCCTTAATTTATCATTCTTTTTTTTCCAAGGTTCTTGATCGTTAAAATATTTATTTGCTGAAAATAGTTGTTCAACAATAAAATTAATATATGAATTAACATCTTGATTATCTGAATACATAATTAAATTATCATAATATTTGGTGTATTGATTTAAAATAATTTTATCCTCCTCTGTTAGATCTTCTATGGCAGGAACTTCTAAGTTCGCATTCTTTTCGCAAAACGCTAAAACTCTTTGACACAAATTTCCATAATTATTAGCTAAATCACTATTAATACAAGACTCTAGTTTTTCTTGTGAGATATTTCCATCATTACCAAAAGAAACCTCTTTAATTAAATAATATCTTAAAGGATCTAGGCCATAATTATCTATAATCTCAAGTGGATCTAAAATGTTACCTTTAGATTTAGACATTTTTTCATCTCCTGAAAGTATCCAACCGTGGCCAAATACTCTTTTTGGGGGTTTTATATCTGCAGCCAATAAGAAAGCCGGCCAATAAATTGCATGAAATCTTAATATATCTTTTCCAATAAGATGTAGATCTGCGGGCCAAAAGGATTTGTACAAATCATCACTTTCATTTGGATAATTTAAAGCACTTAGATAATTTGTTAAAGCATCCAGCCAAACATAAATAACGTGGTTTTTATTAGATGGAACTTTTATACCCCAATTAAAAGATTTTCTACTTACAGATAAATCTTTTAATCCTGATTTTACAAAACTGATAACTTCATTTTTTCTTGTTTCAGGTAGTATAAAATCTGGATTTTTATTATAAAACTCAATCAATTTATCTTGCCAATTTGATAATTTAAAAAAATATGACTCTTCTTCCACCCACTCTACTTTTGAACCTGAACTAATTGATTTTTTTATACCTTCTAAATCTTCAATTTCACTTTCTGTGTAAAATGCTTCATCTGATACTGAATACCAACCAGAGTACTTGGATAAGTAAATTTCACCTTTTTTTTCTAAAATATTCCAAAGATTTTCAACAGATTTAGCATGTCTTTTTTCAGTTGTTCTTATGAAATCATTATTAGATAAATTTAATGTGTCGGATAAATCTCTAAAGGTTTTGCTAATTTCATCACAAAATAATAAAGGATCCATTTTTTTTTCTTCTGCAGCTCTTTGTATTTTTTGTCCATGTTCATCAGTGCCTGTTAAAAAATAAACATTAAAACCCTGTATTCTTTTTAATCTTGCAAAAAAATCAGCAATAATACTTGAATAAGCATGACCCATATGCGGCTTTGCAGATGGATAATAAATTGGTGTTGTAATGTAGTAATTTTTATTCACTTAATAATTTATCATTAAATTCCAGAAAAAAAGACTCAAAATCTAAGTTATATTTTTTAACAAAAGAAAGTTTTAGGTAAAAATATTTTTTTATTTTAAATGAAATTTTCTTAGAGATATTTATATTTTTATAGAAAAAAAGTTCAATAAATAAATTCAAATATTCTTTTATAAAATCATTAGATGTATATGATTTATTTTTGATTATATAGGCCAATAGATTCTCTATAGAGTTATCTTTAATTGATAAATCATTATTTTCTAAAAAGTTCACTAATGATATTAAAAAGGAAGGAGAGTTGTAATTATTTATAAAATCTAAATTTATATCTTTATATATATCAGCTTCAAAGTGGTAATTCACAATCTCAATTACTTCTGAATTTAGTAAATTTAATTTAAATTCTAAACATCTTGATTTAATAGTTTCCAAAACTTTAAATTCTGAGTTATTGATTAAAATAAAGTGTATTTTGTTATTAGGTTCTTCAATTGATTTTAATAACGCATTAGCAGAATTAATTCCTAATAAATTAACATTTTCAATAATTATAAACCTTCTATCATTGTTAAAAGAGGTTTGATTGGTGAATTTAATCATTTCTCTTATTTGATCTATATCAATTATTTTTTTATCTTTTTTCCGGTAAATTTTGAAAACATTGGGATGAGTGTTCGAAGATATAATTTTAGATATATTATTACTCAAATTATATTCATAATTCTTTAAATTATAAGATTGTATGTTCTCTTTTAAATAAAAATAATTTAAAAAATGATTTACAAATAATTTTTTGCCAATACCTTTCGGACCATTTAATAAAATTTTACTGGGAAATTTTTGTATCTGGTTGAGGTAAATAAAGTTATTAAAAAGAGGCTTATGACCAATCATTTTGCTTATCTCACTCATTTACTTTATAATTTTATCAATTTTGTTAATTAATTTATTTTCAATTATTTTTAAATTATCTTTATTGGAATCTAAAATTAAGTATTTAGATTTGTTTTTATTTGCAATTTTTAAAAAACCTTTTTGAACTTTATTATAAAAATTATAATCAAAATTATCGTATTTATTATTATTTTTTCTCAACTTTAATCTATCGAGCATATTATTTTTATTTACAATACTTAAGAAAGTAAAGTTTGGTCTTATATTACCTAATAAAAAGTTATTCATTTTTAAAATTAAATCTTTATCTAGTTTCATTCCATAATGCTGATAGGCTAATGTCGAGTCAATAAATCTGTCAATTAATATAACCTTTTTTTTATAATTTTTTTTTAGAATTTTATCTACATTTTCTGATCTAGATGCCATTAGTAAAAATAAATCTGTTTTATTACTTAATGCTGATTTTTTATTTAGCATTAAAGATCTTAGTTTCTCAGATAAATTTGTACCACCTGGTTCTCTAAAGGAAACATATTTAATTTTTTTTGTTTTTAAATATTTAATTGTTTTTTTTAAACTGGTAGATTTTCCAGAAGCTTCTATACCTTCAAATACTAAGATGGGATATTTAGACATCACCCCAGATTAGGAAATTTATAGAAGAAATAAACCTAGAAAAAATATTTTGTCTTTTTACATCTTCAAAAGCTAGTAGATCATATTCGCCTATTTGTTCATCTTTATATGATATTTTAACTTTGCCTATTATGTCATTTTTCAATATTGGTGCTTTTAAAGGACCTTGATAATTGACTGATACTTTTAGATATTTTTTTTTAGCTTTTGGAATTGTTTGATAAACATCTTCATTTATATACGATCTAATTGTTTTTTGTGTTCCTTGCCAAACATCTAATTCATCAAATATTTCATCTTTTTTTGCAATATTGATTGTGTCAAAATTTGTTAAACCATATGTTAGTAATTTAAGTGACTCTTTTGATCTTTCATTTTTAGAGACAAAACCGCTTCCAACTGCAATTATTCTCCTATCATTTCTTTTAATTGTTGAAGCAAGTGAATATTTTTCATACGCAAGATATCCAGTCTTTATTCCATCCACTCCTATATTTTTATAAAGCAATGGGTTTCTATTGCCTTGTTTAATTGGGTCTCCACCTGTTCTATCCCAAGTAAATTCAGTTTCTTTGTAATATTCATAATAATTTGGGTAATTTTTTATCAAATAATTAGACATAATTAATATATCTCTAACTGTTGATAAATTATCTGGAGCATTTATTCCTGATGAATTTGAAAAGTTAGTATTTTCCATACCAATTTCTTTTGCCTTTTCAGTCATCATAATTGCAAACTCTTCTTCTGTGCCAGCAATACCTTCGGCAAGAGCAATACAAGCATCATTGCCTGATGAAACAATAATACCTCTTAATAAATTTTCTACAGTTATTTCATCTCCAACCATAATAAACATCGATGAATATCCTGCTTGTGACAATCTCCATGCATTTTCAGATACTAAAAATTTTTCATCTAATGATAACTCACCGCTTTTAAGTAAATCAAAAGCTATAATCGAAGTCATAATCTTAGTCATAGACGCAGGAAAAATTTGTCGGTCGGCATCCTTTTCATACAATATTTTTCCAGATAAGTAATCTTGTATAATAGCAGTTCTCGCATTTACATCGAAATTTGCAAAAACTGGTTTTATAAAAAAAGATAAAAATATTAAAATCAATGATAAATTTTTTATTCTCATAGTTTAATTATTTCAATACTATCAAAATCAAGATTTTCGATATTATGAAATCCTTTCTTTAATTTCTCAAAATTTTTATAAGGTCCTTTATAAACTCTAAAATTATTTTGTGACAACTTTTTGATTAAGATATTCTCAATATTATACTCTTCAAATAACCTATTTTTTAACATAATAGCAGAATCTTCAAAATAAAAATCTGCAAATTTAATTATATAATTAAAATTTGTTACAAAATTATTAGTCTTAGATTCTTTAATTTCAGTTTCTAAACTAATGCTCTGGACTATTATATCGTCAACAGGTGCTTTATTAGCAACTTCTTTTTCTTCATCAAATGTTTTTACATCGTTTGCAACATATAAATTATTAGAATTGATAGTTTCAATATGCACATAAGGCTCATCAGGATTTATTGATAGTTCACTAGCAATTCTCTTTGTTATTACTGAATTATAAAAGGCAGGCAAAACAGTTTTATTTTTAACAATAGTCATTAAAAATTTTCCGTTAATTATATTTGTTATTCTTACAGGTGTACCATTAGGTAGATTAGGACTTAATATATTCAGTGACGTATTATCTAAATTGCTTTCAAATAAGTTATCTACATTTTCATCATATATCAATGCAAAACCTTTATTAGAATAAACAATATTAATTATTTCTTTTTTTTCATTTTTATCTGGTGAGAATTTAATTTTATCTTTTTGGACAACAGTTTTTTTATCTTCAGGTTTATTTTTAATATTTATGTTTTTTGAGTGATGCTCACAGGCAAATAAAATTAAAAATAAAAGATATAAAATATATTTAAATTGCATTTTTAAATTTGTTTTTTAGTGTACATACAGCTAAAGCAAATCTTAAAGATCTATTCCATTTTAAAATTAATTCATAATTATCAAAAACTAAATAAGCTGGAGTTAATTTTTGCGCGTCAGGTATAATATCATAATCAGGAGTCACAATTGCAGCTTTCAAATTATCAAGGTCATTAAGTTTTTCACTGTTTTTGATATATTTTTTTAAATAGGATATTTTATTTTTATGCTTAATTTTCTTTGCAGAAGTATTTAGATATTCATGGGGTGTTTCGTTGATAAGTTCAACTTTGTAAAAACATGGAGTTTTATTATTCCACCCTATCTTGTTTAAGTAATTAGCAGCAGAAGCAAATGAATCTTCAATATTCTTCAAATTTATAATTTCATCCTCATTGTAATCAATTGCATAATTTTTAATTGTAGAAGGCATAAATTGAAAATTACCAAAAGCTCCCGCCCATGATCCTAAATAATTATTTGGATTTATAATTCCTTTATCAAATAAAATTAAAAGTGTAAGTAGTTCTGATGTGAAAAATTCACTTCTTCTTTTATCATAACTTAAAGTTGCTAATGATGAGACTATATCCATTTTGCCTAAATAATTACCAAAATTTGTTTCAATGCCCATAAGTGATAAAAGCAAATCCTTATCAACAGAAAATTCTTGAGTGATTTTATCAATTTTTGTTTTGTTGATTTTGTAAATTTTTAAACCAGAATTTACTTTTTTATTATTAGCTCTTTTAGAAATATATGTTTTGGTATCTTCATAGAATTCTGGTTGGTATCTATCATATTTTATAACATTCTTTAAAAAAATAGATTTATCAATTGTACTTTCGATTATTTTCAAACTCACCCCTTTTTCTAAAGCAATTAATCTAAAATTTTTCTTCCACTCATTAAATTCAGAGTCATTTGCATAGACGTTTAAATTTATTAAAATAAAAAGAAAGAAAACATAAATTTTAATTTTTTTCATAAATATCTTTCAGATATATAAATACAGCAATCCATATTAAAATAAAACTAACTAACTGATTTATATTAAATTGCTCATTATAAATGAAAAAGCCAAGAATAAATTGCAAAGTAGGAGTAATATAAAAAATCATTCCAGCAGGTCCTAGTCCTGCTAATTCAACACCTCTCACATATAAAAAAAGAGGAATCACCGTCATTGGTCCTGCCAACATTAATAAAGGCATCAAAGAAGGATTTGATAAACTGAAATCATTGTAATTATTTATGCTTATAAAATAAAATGCAACTAATACAAAAGGAAGTATATACAAACTTTCTATAAGAAGCCCAATATCAGTTTCTACGTTAATTTTTTTTCTAAATAGATTATAAAAACTCCAACTTAAGGCTACGATTAAACCTACCCATGGAATTGAATTAAAATCTATTATCAATAAATAACTGACAGAAATAATTACTAAAAAGATCGAAATTTTTCCTTTTTTAGTAATAGGTTCTTTAAAAAAGAAATTACCTAAAAAAACACTTATAATTGGCATGATAAAATAGCCAAAACTTGCCTCAATTATTTTATCTACACTAACTGCATAGATCCATACACCCCAATTAATAAAAATTAAAAAACCAGAAATTAAAAGAATAAATAATTTCTTTTTATCATTAAGAATTTTTTTAAAAATACTCCATTTAGAAAAGAAAAAAGTAGTAACTATTAATAAAAAAGCTGTCCAAACACTTCTATGAATTAATACTTCTATATGACCTGCAAAAGAAATATGTTTGAAGTAAATAACACCAAAAAAACCCCACCAAAACGAACCAAAAGATGTAAGCAAAACTCCCTTATTAAAATTTTTTTTGTACATTTTTAAATATCTGAATATTTTGACTAACTACTTAAGTCATTTTATTGTTGAAATATATATTAATAATAATAAAACCTTGCACACGGAGAGATGGCTGAGCGGTTGAAAGCATCGGTCTTGAAAACCGACAAAGGGGCAACTCTTTCCTGGGTTCGAATCCCAGTCTCTCCGCCATTTATTTAAAATCAATCAACAATTTAAATATTTTATTATTTTTAAAGATTATTTCTTGCCTTGAAATTTTGAAAATGTCTTCATCATTCATATTAACTAATTCATCTAAGTCCACTAGATCATTATATGATAATGAATCGATTATAGATTTAACAAAACCACTGACAAATATAT
>CACJBW010000005.1 GCA_902591775.1 uncultured Pelagibacteraceae bacterium | reverse complement strand
AAATATGTGGTTTTTACTTTAAATGCTGTTTTCCATGCTCATGTGATTTAATGAAATATTCTCAAGTTAAAAACATGAAATATAAATTTTTAGATGGAGAAAAAGAGTTTTCTGTCTTAACTATAAAAAACCCATGTGAAAAAAGAGATTTTCCTATAGAAGTAAATAGAAATTATTTCTGTGTCGGAGACGATCTAGACAATAACCAAGTTGTTACAATAGATAATAGACTTGTCATTGGTCTTTTCCATAATTCATCTAAATGCATTGAGCAGAGTATTGCAGCTATAGATAAAGATGAATATACCGGAGTTTATTGTGACTTAAGAAATAATGCACCATTAGAGCAGGTTCAAGGTGGTATGGGTGATATTTTTATTAAAATGGCAAGATGAAAAAATAATTACAAAATTTTGAATTTTTTAAATTAAACTCTTATATATTGCCTCTAAATTTTTTGTGAATTCTTTTGGTTTGAAGAGAGATGAATTAAGAGAATTTTTTTTGATTTGATCCTTAATGTTTATTAATTTTTGTTCATTTTTTGCTAAATTAATTGCTTTATTCCTAAAGTCTTCGGAGGACTCAGTGATTAACTCCTCCATTTTCACTTGTTTTAAAATACTAGAGCAAACCCTCGATGCAAAACATCTTCCTTTCAAAGTAATAATTGGAACACCTACTTTTATTGAGTCACTAGCAGTTGTGTGTGCATTGTATGGATATGTATCTAAAAAAATATCTCCAAAAGAAATCCTTTTTAAATGTTGCTCATGGGGTAGATATTTTCCAAATAAAATTCTTTTTTCAGAAATATTTCTTTTAATTGCTTCTTTTATTATATTTTTTGAGGTTGATACATTAGTTTCTAGTAACCACAGTATACTATTAGGAACCTCTTTTAGAATATCCATCCAAAGATCAAATATTTCTGGAGTAATTTTATAACTTGGTCCAAAATTACAATAAACAATTTTATTTTCAGGAAGATTATAATCTACTTTTCTCAAATGATCTTTTGTAATATTTGTAAATTCAGTATTAGGTTGGTAGCAATTTGGTAGATAAATAATATCCTCAGAATAATTTCTCTTTTCATTTTCTGGAATTATGTCTTCATCTGCTATTATATAGTCAATGTATCCTGCACCCAATGTTCCTGGATAACCTAAAAAATTAATCTGAACTGGTGCTAATCTGTTAGAAAAAATTTCTGCTCTATTAAGAGCTGTGTATCCGCAAAGATCTATGGCTATATCAAGACCAATTTTCTTAGCTAACTCAAAAATGGTTGTATTTGATAAATTTTTAATTTCTAAAAATTCCTTAAAATATGGCTTTATTTTATCTGTCATATAATCATTTTTGTTTGTTTCTAACGAAAATGCATAAACATCAAATTTTGATTTATCATGATATTTAAAAATATCTTCTATCAAATGAAGTACAGGGTGATTTCTAAAATCAGGTGAGAAATATCCAATTTTTATTTTTTTTCCACTTTTCTTCTTACTTTTAGAATTGTTTCTTGAGTCTGCTAGTTTGTTTTTAGAAAAAATTTTTGAACTTTTAAGTTGTAATTCAGGACTATCAATTAAAGCTAAGAGAATAAATGGTGCAATAACTTCTTTGTTTTCGTTTAAAGCTGTTTTCATTTGATCTAATAAATAATTAAGCTCATGCCATTCGCACAAAAACATCTTAGAATAGATTAATTTTCCCAAAATAAATCCATAATTTGGATTGATCTCGTATAATTTTTCGAAATATTTATTTGCCAATTCATAGTTTTTTATTTCTAAATAAGTATTACCCAAGTTGTTATATGCTAAATAGTAATTTTGATTTATTTCGATTGATTTTTTAAAATTTTCTAATGCTTTATTAAAATTAGAAAATTCTTTTTCAATTAATCCTATATTATTATACGCAACATAATCTTTTGGATTTAATGATATAGCTTTTTCAAAATATTTACTGGCGTTATTATAATCTTTCAAATGAACTAAACATGTACCAATATTATTATATCCATCAGAAAAATTTGGTTTAATTAGTAATAACTTTTTATAAATATCAATTGCTTTCTCATATTTTTTTAAATTTTGAAGTGCTCCACCTAAATTATTATAAGCACCTAAATTATTACGATCTAAATTAATTGTTTTTTCAAAATAAGTTATGGAGTCTATAAAATTATTTTTTTGTAAATATGCTGTACCAATTAAAAATAATAATTGTGGATTTTTGTCGTCTATCATGAGAGCTTGGTGATAATGCTCTAAAGACTCATCGATTTTACCTTTTTTGTGAAGGTCCAATCCTTTAGCAATTTTTTTTTTTATATCTTCCAACTTGATTATATTATACCAATTCCTTCTTTATAGAAATAAGCACCTAGAACAATAATTGCTAATATATAAATAGCTGCAAAAATAAAATACTTAATCTTTTTTTTCATCTAATTTTTCCAAAAACTTTTAGCTTTTTTAAAAAATTTTTTAATACTTGGATTTGACTTATCATTTTCAATTTCTCTAAATTTCTCAAGTAACTCTTTTTGTTCCTTATTTAAAGATACTGGTACTTCAGTATTTACTTGAACGTATAGATCTCCATAGTCATTTCCTCTCATTAATGGCATTCCTTTTTCTCTTAATCTAAATTGTTTACCACTTTGTGTTCCAGCTGGAATCTTTATCTTAGCTTTTCCACCATCTATTGTTGGTATTTTTAATTCAGTTCCAAGAGCTGCATCTGCTATAGAAATTGGACATTCAAAAAATAAATTTTCCTCAGATCTTTTGAACAATTCATGAGAATTTACATTTATAAATAAATATAGATCACCATTACTAGCTCCTCTTGAGCCAGCTTCTCCCTTACCAGATAATCTAATTCTAGTCCCATCATCTACACCCTTAGGTATAGTTACAGAAAGGCGCTTGTTAGCTTGTTTTTTACCTTGACCACCACAACTTGTGCATGGATTGGTAATTTGTTCTCCTGAGCCCGCACATTGAGGACAAGTTTGTTGAACTGTGAAAAAACCTTGGCTAGAACGTACTTGTCCATGACCACCACACATAGAACATGTGCTTGCACTTTGTCCAGGCTTTGAGCCTGAACCGTTACATGTATCGCATCTATCAGATGTTGAAAATTTAATGTCTTGCTTTTTTCCGTTATAAGCCTCTTCTAAGCTTATAGAGACATCATATCTTAAATCAGATCCACGGTTGTTAGATCTTCTCGATCTTCTTCCACCTCCACCAAAACCTTCGCCAAAAAAGTCTTCAAAGATATCTGAAAAAGAGCCAGAAAAGTCAAAGTTTCCAAAACCACCTCTTCCACCTCCACCACCATTTTCAAATGCGGCATGTCCAAAATTATCGTAATTTTGTTTTCTTTCTGAATTTGATAGAACATGATAGGCCTCGGAAGCTTCTTTGAATTTTTCCTCTGCTCCTTTATCGCCCTTATTTTTATCTGGATGGTATTTTACAGCTTGTTTTCTGTAAGCGGCTTTAATTTGGTCTGGGCTAGCGCTTTTATTTACACCTAAAACTTCGTAGTAATCTCTTTTTGCCATAACTAGTTATAGACAAATGGTTGATAGTTTAGGCGCTTTTTTCTTTATCGTCTTTTACTTCTTCAAAGTCTGCATCAACAACATTATCGTCTTTTTTCCCTTCATCTTTTGCATCTTTAGGTGCATCACCAGGTTTAGTACTTTGTTGTGATTTGTAAATAGCCTCTCCTAGTTTCATTGAAGCTTGAACCAAATCTTGAGTTTTCTTTTTTATTTCTTCTACATCCGTTCCTTTTAATGCATTTCTCACATTAGCTGATGCGTCTTCAATAGCTTTTTTATCTGCATCGGAAACTTTACTACCATGTTCTTTTAAATTCTTTTCAGTTGAATGAAGCAGGGTATCAGCTTGATTTCTTGCATCTACTGCTTCTCTTTTCTTTTTATCAGCTTCTTTATTTGTTTCAGCATCTTTAACCATTTGATTTATTTCTTCATCACTTAAACCACCTGATGCTTGAATTTGGATTTTTTGTTCTTTACCAGTTCCTTTATCTTTAGCAGAGACATTTACAATTCCATTTGCATCAATATCGAATGTAACTTCAATTTGAGGAACTCCTCTAGGAGCAGGTGCTATACCTACCAATTCAAAATTTCCTAAAATCTTATTATCTGAAGCCATATCTCTTTCACCCTGCAAAACTCGAATTGATACTGCGGGTTGGTTATCTTCTGCAGTTGAGAAAACCTGGCTTTTTTTGGTTGGTATTGTTGTATTTTTTTCAATCAGTTTAGTTGAAACTCCACCTAAAGTCTCAATTCCGAGTGAAAGTGGGGTTACATCCAATAATAGAACATCTTTAACATCTCCTTGTAAAACTCCTGCTTGAATAGCTGCACCCATTGCAACAACTTCATCAGGATTTACAGATTTGTTAGGTTCCTTACCAAAGAAATTTTTAACCTCTTCAATAACTTTTGGCATCCTAGTCATTCCACCAACAAGTATCACCTCATCAATTTCGCTTGCGCTTAAACCAGCATCTTTAAGAGCAGTTTCACACGGTGGTATCGTTCTTGATATAAGATCTTCAACAAGAGCTTCTAGTTTTGCTCTAGTCATTTTCATATTTATATGTTTTGGACCAGTTTTGTCTGCTGTAATAAATGGTAAATTTATTTCAGTCTGAGCAGCAGATGATAATTCAATTTTTGCTTTCTCTGCAGCCTCTTTAAGTCTTTGTAATGCTAATTTGTCAGATTTTAAGTTTATTCCATTTTCTTTTTTGAATTCTGTAAGCAAATAGTCAACAATTGTATTATCAAAATCTTCTCCACCTAAAAAGGTATCACCGTTGGTAGATTTAACTTCGAATACCCCATCCCCTAATTCAAGTATTGAAACATCAAATGTTCCACCACCTAAATCGTAAACAGCAATTTTATTATTTGTTTTTTTGTCTAATCCATAAGCAAGTGAAGCTGCAGTTGGTTCATTGATAATTCTTAAAACTTCTAACCCTGCAATTTTACCAGCATCTTTTGTTGCTTGTCTTTGAGCATCGTTAAAATAAGCTGGAACAGTAATTACTGCCTGTGAAACTTCTTGTCCTAAATATTTTTCAGCAGTCTCCTTCATTTTTTGAAGTGTGAAAGCCGAAATTTGTGATGGAGAGTATTTATTACCTTTAGCTTCTATCCAAGCATCTCCTTTATCTGAATTAATAATTTTAAAAGGTGCAGTTTCAACATCTTTTTTAACAGATGGATCATCAAAATTTCTTCCAATTAATCTTTTAACAGCAAATATTGTATTTTCAGGATTTGTTACAGCTTGTCTCTTTGCAGGTTGTCCAATTAATTTTTCATCATTGTCAGAAAATGCAACTACAGAAGGAGTTGTTCTTGCACCCTCAGCATTTTCTAATACTTTAGCCTGTGTACCCTCCATTACAGCTACACAAGAGTTTGTTGTTCCTAAATCTATTCCTATTACTTTGCTCATAATTTTAATACCTCTTCGTCATATAAGTGCTAATTTTTAGACTACAACCGTCTAAAAAAATTAAATTTTGGCTGATTTTATTGATTTTTTTCATCTTTATGACCTTCTTTCGGATCTTGTTTTTGTTCTTCTTTTAAAATTTTCTTTGAAACACCAACTAAAGATGGTCTCAATAATCTGTCTTTCATCATAAATCCTTTTTGTATTTCTTGTACGATTGTTCCGGGCTCTTTTGTATCATCTTCTACTTCCATCATTGCTTGATGAAGATTTGGATCAAGCTTTTCATTAATAGATTTAATAGGCTCAATATTATTTTTTTTGAATATCGAAAGCATATCATTATTTATAATATTTAAATGTTCCACAATTTTTTTAAGTGCATCTGTTTCTTTTAATTTTTCATCGTTCTCTAGCACAGCTTTTGATCTCTCAAGATTATCTAACAAATTTAATGCTTCTTTTGCAAAAGAATATCCACCGTATTCGTAAGCGTCTTCTTTTTCTTTTTCAAACCTCCGTCTTTGGTTTTCCATCTCAGCAAAAGTTCTAGCCAACTTATCTTTGAGTGTTTCTAATTCTTGCTCAGGTGTAAGTTTTTCAGCTTCTTTATTTTCTGTTTCAGAGTTTGAATTTTTATCTTCACTTTCTTTATTTGCATTACCATTTTCTGTCTCTAGAGTATCTAAATCCTCACCTTCTGATGTGCTTTTGTCTATATTTTCTTTTAATTCTTCATCCATATTGTTTATATGGTAAGAAAAAGTATAATTTCTAGATGCCCATAAAAAAAATTGAGGAGATATTCATTGGCTCAAATAATAAAGGAAAACTGAAGGAAATAGCAGATCTCTTACCTAAAAGTTTAAAAATCTACTCAAATTTAGACTTTAAAATACCTAGCCCAATAGAAACAGGGACCACATTTAAACAAAATTCTCTTTTAAAGGCAAAATATTTTTCTAAAAAAACTAATAAAATTTGTATGTCTGATGATTCCGGAATTGAGATAGATATTTTAGATAAAGCTCCTGGCGTATTTTCAGCAGATTGGTCAGGGAAAAAAAGAAATTTCAACTTAGCTATTAAAAAAGTTTACAGAGAAATTTCTAAAAAAGATAAAAATTGGAAAAAAAAGAAATTGAGTGCAAGATTTGTATGCGTACTTACTATATTTTGGCCAAACGGAAAATTTATAAGTAAAATTGGTAAAATTGAGGGTAGAATATCTGCTTTTAAAAGAGGAAAAAACGGTTTTGGATATGATCCAATTTTTATTCCTAGAGGAAAAAGATTAACTTTTGGCGAGATGAAACCTCAAGAAAAATATAAAATAGATCATAGATCTGATGCATTTAAAAAAATTAAAAAATTTTTTTAAATTTATTATCTTCAATACTATAGAAATTTAGCTGATGTGTGATGGTGTTTTTGCTTATTTCAAAAATTCCTATTTTTCCCATAAATTTATTTTTTTTATAAAATATTTCTTTTGAAATATTAAAATCATTTTCATAAATTAAAAAATAGACCAAACCTATTAAATCATAGCTTAAAAATGAAAGTTGATCGCCATCTAATCCATAAGTATTCTTGAATTCATTCATAAATATTTCATAATTTATTTTATTTATAGAGGGAAAATAAATTGGATGAAGAGAACTTTCATTTAAAAGACTTTCATCGAACCACTGATTTAAAGTTATATAAGAAATTCTCTTTGATGAGACATCCGTGTAAAGAAGTGATGTAGCAACACTTTTTAAATTTTCATCGAAATCTGCAATAACAACTGAGTCAAAGTTTATATTTCCAAGGGTATCTTTTTTTTTTAAGCTTTCAATTTTTTTGTCTTTATCTTTAAATGATAAACCTTCTATTCTTTTTATTTCATTTTTAAGATTGTTTTTTCTTACTTGATAATTTGTTAAAGTTTCAATTTGTTTAGTAAGTTTAGTTGGTTCTCTATCATAATAAAATACTTTTTTATGTCTGATCTTAGTTTTATTAATTGCCTGTTCTATTTCATTTTTAAATTGTGATCTAGGAATCAAAAAAACACTATTAGATAAATTATTTATATCACTAAATTTTTTTATTGTTTGTAATTGCGATATGGCATTAACTCCTGCACTGATTACGTTTTTTGGATTACCGATTAATTTGTTTGTGAAAGATATAAAAGTAACATTCTTTAAATCATCTAGATATTTTATACTTTCATTAAATACTGGCCCAATAATTATTCTTACACCATTTTTATATAACTCTTTAGATACTCTTAAAGCATCAATAGGATTTGATTTCGTGTCTTTTGGAATTATCTCAATTTTATTATCATTTATTTTATTTATAGCTAATCTTGCTGATTTTATAATTTTTTCACCAATTAAAGAATTTTCACCACTCAATGGAACTATTAATCCAATCTTAATTTTTTCTGAAGCAAAAACATTTTGATATGAAAGGAAGATACTCAATGTAAAAAATAATAATTTAATTAAAGTTTTCATTTAAGTTTTAATAATATATTAAAATAAAGAAGTCATATGAATCTAAATAACAATAAATTTAAACCTGGGCTATATTGTGTTGCTACACCAATTGGAAATATGGGTGATATTTCATTTAGAGCTATTAAAATCCTTCAGGAGTCTGATTTAATTTTATGTGAAGATACAAGAGTTTCAAAAAAAATACTTCAAAAGTTCGAGATAAATAAAAGACTTATTTCAAATCATAAATTTAATGAAAATAAAAATTTAGAGAAGGTTATTGAAATACTGAAAAATAATAAAATAGTATCACTGGTTTCTGATGCAGGTACACCTGCTGTTTCAGATCCTGGGAAAATATTAGTTAAAGAGTGTGTAAAAAATAAAATTAATATTTTTCCTATTCCAGGTGCATCAGCGGTAAGTTCAGCAATATCAATAAGTGGATTTTCTGATAATTTTTATTTTTGTGGATTTCTTCCAGAAAAACAAACTCAAGTTAAAAAATTATTTAAAAATTTATCTTTACTTGATAGCTCAATTATTTTTTTTGTCTCACCAAACAAACTTGATAAAAGAATAGTTGATATAAAGGAATTTTTTTTAGATAGAAATATTATAATTTGTAGAGAAATTACAAAATATCATGAGGAATATATTAGAACCTCAGTAAAAGAATTATCAAATGTTAATTTTTCAAGAAAAGGTGAGATAACAGTTGTTATTTCTGAAGTAAATAAATCAAGATTAAGTTTTAAAGAACTTCGAGAATCAGATAAAAAAAAAATTAATAAATTAATAAATAAAATGTCAATTAAAGATATTGTAAAAAAAGTTTCACAGGATAGAGAAATTCCAAAAAAACTTATCTATAATTATTGTCTTAGTTTAAAGAATGAAAATTAAAAAAATCATAATTTTAATTAGTTTGGTGTTCATTACCGGTTGTGTAGGATATTCCTCTACAGGGGTTTTAGGAACTGGAGTATCAATTGCATTAGATCCAAGAAGTTTTGGAACACAAATAGATGACTCTATTATGCAACAAAATCTTAGAGCGAGATTAATATCAGCAGACAAAAGCTATATAATTTCAGTAAAAACTAAAATTCTTGATGGAAGGATATTTCTTACAGGCAAAGTGAATTCTGTAGAAGATAAACTTAAAATTACAAAGTTGGCTTGGGAAATAAAAGGAGCGAGATCAGTAAATAATGATTTACAAATTAAGGAAAAATTTAATTTTAAAAGATCTGCAAAAGATCTTCTTATAACCTCACAATTGAGAGCAGCTATAATAGGTAACAAAAAAATCAAATCAGTTAATTACAATATTGATACTTATAAAAAAATTATTTATGTCTATGGTATAGCTCAAAACAAAATAGAAAGGGATGAGGTTACAAAAGAAGCTAATCAGATTCTAGATGTTGAGGATGTAATTACTAGTATATTTTTAGTTGATGATCTTAGAGTAGTTAAAAAATAAATATAGTATTAATTTGTTTTCTTATATTTTATCACTCCAGCAGAATATGCTGCAACAGATGCTAAATCTAATATATCAGAAGTAGAAGATCTTAAAGGTGCAATTTCTATTGGTTGAGCAAGACCTATTAATAGTGGACCAATTACTTTAGCACCTCCTAATGATTTCATAATTTTATTAGAAATTGCCGCACTGTGTTGACCCGGCATTATTAAAATATTTGCGTTTCCTACAATCTCTGAAAATGGATATAAATCCGAATATTCATCGTTAAGTGCCACATCGGGCTGCATGTCGCCATCAAATTTAAAATCTACTTTTCGATTTTTTAAAATTTCTACAGCATCTCTAATATGTTTAGTTCTACTAGTTATTGGTTGACCAAATGTTGAATGAGATAAAAAAGCAACTTTAGGATTAAATCCAAATAATCTCGCAACTCTTGCTGACGATATTGCTATATTAGCTAATTCTTCAGAGGAAGGGTATTCATTCACTGATGTATCTCCAATAAATACTGTTTTACCCTTGCTAACTACCATATTTAATCCAAACATTATTTCACCTTCTCTCGCAGGAATTACTTTTTTAATCTTTTCCAATGATTGAGAATATCTTCTAGTATTCCCTGTTACCATTGCATCTGCATCTCCGCATTCGACCATACATGATGACCAAATAACTCTGTCATTTCGAATCATTCTATCACAGTCTCTCTCAAGTAAACCCTGATCTCTTTGCATCTTCTTAAAAAGAAATTTTACATATTTTGCTCTCAATTTTTTATCAGTAGAATTAACAATTTTTATATCTAAATTTTCTACATAGCCAATTTCTTTCAGTCTTTGTTTTACAACATTTTCTTTTGCAACAATTATTGGAGTTCCTAGACCACCATTTTTAAATGCGATCGCAGCTTTAAGTGTATTTTCATCTTCACCATCAGCAAATACAACAGTTTTTTGATTTTTTTTGACCTTAGAATTTATTCCTTGTAGAATAGTTACCGAGGGATCTAGTCTTTGTTTTAATTGTTCTGAGTATAAATTAAAATTTTCTATTTTTTTTCTAGCAACACCAGTTTTAATTGCGGCTTTTGCTACTGCTACTGGGATTACACTTATGAGTCTCGGATCAAATGTAGATGGAATAATATAGTCTTTTCCATATTTAGGTCTGTCTCCTCCCATTGCTGCTGCAACTTCATCAGGAACTCTTTCTCTAGCTAACTTTGCAATTGCATTAGCAGCAGAAACTTTCATTTCCTCATTTATTGTTTTTGCCCTTACATCTAGTGCCCCTCTAAATATATAAGGAAAACCAATTAAATTATTAACTTGATTCGCATAATCTGATCTACCAGTTGCTATTATTGCGTCTTTTCTTATTTTATAAGCCTCTTCTGGTAAAATTTCTGGATCAGGGTTAGCACATGCAAATATAATTGGGTTTTTTGCCATTTGCTTAATCATTTCTTTTTTTAGAATTCCAGCTGACGACAATCCTAAAAAAACATCTGCATTTTTCAATGCATCACTTAAAGTTTTACTTTTTGTTTTTTTTGCATACTTTAACTTCCATTTGCTCAATCCTTTTCTGTCAAAACTAATTACTCCTTTACTATCTATCATTGTTAAATTATTTTTTTTTACTCCCAATTTTAAAAATAGATCTGAGCAAGCCATAGCAGATGCCCCAGCCCCGTTTACAACAACTTTTATTTTAGAAATTTTTTTTTTTGTAATATGTATTGAATTAATGAGTGCTGCTGATGTTATTATTGCTGTTCCGTGTTGGTCGTCATGGAATACAGGTATATCAAGTATTTTTTTTAAATTTTCCTCAATTACGAAACATTCTGGAGCAGCTATATCTTCAAGATTAATTCCTCCAAAGCTGACAGCAAAATTTTTTATACTATTAACTATTTCATTGGGATCTTTGCTATCAATTTCTAAATCAATGGCATCTATATCTGCAAATCTCTTAAATAATACTGCTTTACCCTCCATTACAGGTTTTGATGCAATTGCTCCTAAGTTTCCTAACCCCAAAATTGCTGATCCATTACTAATCACAGCAACCAAGTTGCCCTTAGTTGTGTAATCGTATGCTCTTTCAGGATTCTTATAAATTTCTTTAACTGGTACCGCAACACCTGGAGAGTATGCTAAAGCTAAGTCCCTCTTTGATGTCATTGGTTTTGACGAATTTATCTCAATCTTGCCAGATTTATTTGAATTGTGAAATTCTAGAGCCTCTTTATCTGAATAATGTTCAATTTTGTTTTTTTTCATTAGCTAAATTAAATATACTATTAAGGTAATTTTAGGACTAATATGATTTATGAACCTCATTAAGTCAACAAGCACATTTAGTCTATTTGTTTTGCTTAGTAGGGTTCTAGGTTATGTAAGAGATTTTTTTATAGCAATATATCTTGGTTCAGGACCTTTAGCAGATGCTTTTTTTGTAGCTTTCAGAATTCCTAATACTTTTAGAAGATTATTTTCAGAGGGTACTTTTAATGCTGCATTTGTTCCATCTTATTCTTCAGAACTTCTTAAAGGAAAAAAAAAAGCAAACACGTTTGCAAATACGATTTTTAATTTATTGTTGTTAGGGCTATTCTTTATAATCTTAATAATTGAAATATTCATGCCAGCATTTATTAAGATAATTGCACCAGGTTTTTCAAATGATTCACAAAAATTAAATATTGCAATTGATTTAACTAGAATTACATTTCCGTTTTTATTTTTTATTAGCCTTGGATCTTTTTTTTCAGCAATTTTAAACTCTCATAATAAATTTGCTGCAGCTGCTGCAGCACCAGTTATTCTGAATATTTTGTTAATAATTTGTTTGTTATATGCGGAAAATTTAAATGACAATTTGGTTTATTACTTATCCTATGCAGTCACTCTTGCTGGGCTTCTTCAATTTATTTTTTTATTAATATTTGTTAAAAAATATTTTGTAATAAACATAAATTTTAATTTAAAAATAAACAAGAAAGTTAAAAACTTTTTTAGTAAACTTTTACCAAGTATATTTTCATCTGGTGTAACACAAATAAATATATTGATTGGAACAATTATTGCATCATTTCAAGCAAGTGCTGTTTCGTATTTGTATTATGCTGATAGAATTTATCAGATAAATTTAGCAATTGCTGGTATTGCGATAGGTACCGTAATACTTCCAAACTTAAGTCGACATATTAAAAGCAACAACTCGATAAAAACTATAGAACTACAAAATAAAGCTTTAGAGTTAAGTTTATTTTTATGTTTACCAGCATCACTTGCTCTCATGATTGGCTCAGAACAAATAACATCTGCATTGTTTGGATATGGATCTTTTGATAAGGAAAGTGTTAGTAATTCTGCAAAAGCGTTATTTTATTTTTCTATTGGGCTTCCAGCATTTTCTTTTATCAAAATATTTTCAACTTTTTTATTTGCAAGAAATGATACTAAAACGCCATTTAAGTATTCTTTAGTTTCTGTAATTTTAAATATTACAATAAGTCTGATATTTTTTTCAAAGGTTGGTTTCATTATAATTCCAATTGCAACTACAATCTCCTCATGGTTTAATGTAATTATTTTATTGGTTTTTGTAATTAACAAAAAATTCTTCCAATTTAGTTCAAATTTTATTACTCAAGTTTCAAAAATTATTATCTCAAATTTAATTGCAATTTTAATATTTTACTTTTTAATAAATTTTTTAGAAAGCTCATTATACTATGAAAATAGTTTTAAATTTATTTTTATTGTTTTGATTGTTTTATTAACCTTTGTTTCATACGTTGGATTATCAATTATTATAAAAGCCTTTAAAATCTCAGATATTAATTTAAAGTATTAATAAATGTCCAAAAAAATATTCTCTGGTGTTCAGCCTACAGGCAATCTTCATTTAGGAAACTACCTTGGAGCTATCAAAAATTTTGTTGATTTGAATAATGATATTCAAAATGAATGTATATTTTGTGTTGTAGATTTACATGCAATAACCGTAAAACAAGATAAGGATCAATTAAGTAATAATATTCTAGAAACTGCCGCAACATTTATAGCTAGTGGTATTGATCCTACTAAAAGTATTATTTTTAACCAATCAAAAGTTCACGCACATGCTGAAGGCTCTTGGATACTGAGTTGTTTGGCACCGATGGGGTGGTTAAATAGAATGACACAATTTAAAGAGAAAGCTGGTAAAGACAAAGAAAAAGCCTCTGTCGGTCTATATATTTATCCAATATTAATGGCTAGCGACATACTACTTTATGATGCCACGCATGTTCCTGTTGGAGAAGATCAGAAACAACATTTAGAGCTAACAAGAGATATTGCACAAAAATTTAATAAAGATTTTAATTGTGATGATTTTTTAAAGGCTCCTGAGCCCCTAATAAAAAAAAATTTTGCAAGAATTATGAGTTTGAAAGATGGTTTAAAAAAAATGAGTAAATCGGATCCTTCAGACCTAAGTAGAATTAATTTAACAGATACTAAAGACGAAATTATAAATAAAATTAAAAAAGCAAAAACTGACTCTTATCCAATTCCTGATGAAGAGAAAAAATTAATAGATAGACCAGAAGCTCAAAATCTTCTTAGTATTTATTCAAGTATTTCAAGTCAGACTTTAGATAAAACTTTAGTAGAATTTGGGGGTAAAAAATTTTCAGAATTTAAAAATCAATTAGCTGAAATTTTATCAAGTAAAATTTCGCCAATCTCTGAAGAAATTAAAAAATTGATTAATGACCAAGAATATCTAAATAAGGTTTTAGCAGAAGGAGCAAGCAAAGCGGAGGATATTGCAGGTAAAAAGATAAAAGAAATGAAGAAAATAATAGGTTTTTAAAATTCTTTTAATTTAAGAATTTATAGTTATATAAATAATATGTTTATACAAACACAGGAAACACCTAATCCAAATTCTCTTAAATTTCTACCTGGTAAGGGTGTATCAAATGATGGACCTTATGAATTTTTAAATGAGGATCAAACTGAAATTCCAATATTAAAAAGTATTCTATCAATTAATGGTGTCACAGGAGTCTTTTTAAGTAATGACTTTTTATCAATCAATAAATCTCAAGATGAAAAATGGGAAAATATTAAGCATATCGTAATTACTTATCTCAATGAATACTATGATGAGGGTAATGATTTTATCATAAATAAAAATATAGGGCTGGATGATTATCAAAAAGGTTATGGTGAAATTGAAAATAAAATAATAAAAATATTAGAAACTAAAATTAGACCAGCAGTTGCAAGAGATGGAGGGGATATTACATTTAAGGAATTCAAAGATGGAAAAGTTACAGTTATGTTAAAAGGTAGCTGTTCAGGGTGCCCTTCTTCAACTTTAACTTTAAAACAAGGTGTACAGAACCTTCTTTGTCACTATATACCTGAAGTTAAAGAAGTTTTAGCTGTATAATATCTTCTCTGTCATTTATAAGAAAATAAGATCTGTATGAAAAAAAAAAGTTTTAAAAAAAACCAAGCTAACAATAATCTTAATTTTTTTAAAACATTATTATCAAGTTTAATAGTCATACTCATATTTTCAGTTTTACCAAGTTTAACAAATTTTATTAAAAGTAATTTAAGTTCAAACGAAGTTGTTTTAAATTCTTCAAAACAAAGTTTTGATCAAATATTAGATAAGAAGAATAAAAAAAAAAAAATAACACAAGATTTAATAAAAGATAGATTTTCATGGAATATTTTCGAAGATATTGAAGTTTTTGGAAAAGATGAAGATGATGAAGATCCTCAAAGATTAAGTGCTTCAACAATAGAAGAACTTTTTAAAGAAAATGGATATAATCTTGATACTGTAAAAAAAACTAAATTAGTTAATGCAGGAAATCAATTAACAAAGCTTCCTAAAGAACTCAAAAATATTGAAAGTCCAAAAAAAAGAAAAAAACTGTTTATTAAAATTGTATTACCATTGATCATTGAGGAAAACCTCAAAATAAGATTTGATAGAAAAAAACTTTTTGAAATTTTAAATAAAAATAATACTTCAACACGTGATAAAGCTTGGCTTGAACTAAAATTTAAACAATATGGTGTAAATAATAATGATTTAGCAAAACTTAAAATAAGAATGGATGAAATTCCAGTCTCAATAGCAATAGCACAAGCAGCAAAAGAAACTGGTTGGGGAAGCTCAAGGTTTGCACAAGAAGGCAATGCATTATTTGGACAGTGGACATGGTCAGGTGAAGGTATTAAGCCCTTAGAAGTTGAAAAAGGTCAAAAACATAAAGTAGCAAAGTTTAAAATTTT
The DNA here is from genome assembly GCA_902591775.1 of uncultured Pelagibacteraceae bacterium. Classification (GTDB taxonomy): domain Bacteria; phylum Pseudomonadota; class Alphaproteobacteria; order Pelagibacterales; family Pelagibacteraceae; genus Pelagibacter. The sequence goes on along the minus strand of CACJBW010000005.1, from coordinate 42,160 downwards.
GAAAGCTTCAGTAAGAGCGTATCAAAGAAATTTAAATACACATTCTAGTTACAAAGAATTCAGAATTGAAAGGGCTATTCAAAGAGATAATGAACAAAAATTAGATAGTTTAAAACTAGTTAAATTTTTAGAAAAATATGCTGAAACAGGAAAAGAATATACAGAAGTTCTTAAAAAAATTATTAATCAAAATTCTTTAACTGATTTTGACGATGTAGATATTTTACCAACGAGTTTAAAAATGAAAAATTTAATTTAAAGTAAACTGGCTTCCAAACCATCTCCATCCATCTTTATCTTGCATAGAACAATTAATTCTACCTCTTCTTGGTAAAAATTTTTCTTTAAAAATAACTTCAATTTTGTTTTTTTTATATTTGAGTTGGGAATTTTTCCATTCTCCGCCTTCATTGGAAAAACAATTTATTTTGTCGATGTTAGGCTGATCATTAAAAAATTCTATTACTAGCTCTGGTGGATTGTTAACATTTAACAAAAATTTCTCTTCTGGAATTATATTTTTATATTGAATTGGAAGAAGATTTATCAAAAATTCAAATCTTTCTATATCGCCATATTTCTCATTTATTGGAAACCTAGGTAACTCATATTTGTCTTTATTTAAATCTATAACTCCTGAATGTTGACCAAAAGCGTAGTCAAAATTGTTACTAATATATTTTTTTTGCTCTAAGCTATACTCACCAAACGGGTATGAAAAAAATTTAGAATTATAGCCAAGATTTTTTTCAAATAATTCTATTGACTTTAGAATATCTTCTTCAAATTCTTCAAATTTGTATTTTACCAAATATTCATGTGAGTGTGAGTGATTTCCAATAAATACTAAATCTTCTTTTGATATCTCTATTATTTCATCCCAACTCATATAACCATTTTTACCTACAGCCTCCGTTGAAACAAATAAAATAAATGGAATTTTATCCTTTTTTAGAATCGGCCATGCATTTAAATAAAAAGATGAAAATGCATCATCAATAGTAAGTAAAATTTTTTTCTCTTCACTTACTTTATTAATTTCAAATTCAAAGTTTTTTGGGTTTAAAAATGAAATATTATTTTCCTTAATTATATTTAAATGTTTTTGAAATACATCAATTTTTATATTGGTTGAAGGGTACTTATTTTCCTCAAATCTATGGTACATTAAAGCCAAAATTCCCTTTTCATTAGGTTCATATTTTCTGTTTACAGTTTCTGCATATGCATTTAAAAAAAATAGGCAAATGAAGATAAATTTAATAATTGATGCGGCTAATGAAAAAATTGTTTTTCTGATCATTGCTGATAAACAATCATATACTAGGAGGTATGTAAACAGTAGAGAAAACTTTGACAAGTTTATGGAATTACTTTTAAAATTTTTAAATAAAAAAAAAATAAATATTAGTGCAATTGAAAGAATTTTCATCAATTTAGGGCCTGGAAAGTTTACCAGTCTTAGAATTTCTTTATCAGTAGCTAAAGCTATATCATTAGCAAATAAGGCTATTTTAATTGGCTTCAAATCTAAGGATGTAGTAAATAAAGATTACAAAAATTTAATTAAATTAGCAGGAAATAAGAGTTTGATAAAACCCATCTATTCGAGTTAGAATAAATTATGTCTGAAACTATTGAGCAAATTTGCCTGAAGAAAGGTGTTAAACTGACCGATCAGAGAAAAATAATTGCAAAAGTTTTATCAGAGTCAAAAGAAGTTTATGGAGAGTCTGATCATCCTGATGTAGACGAATTATATAAAAGAGTCTCTATTTTAGACCCAAAGATAAGTATTGCTACGGTTTATAGAACAGTCAAACTTTTTGAGGAGTCTGGTATTTTAACTAAGCATGAATTTAAGGGTGGAAAAGCTAGATATGAAACACTTGTTGAAAGTCATCATGACCATCTTATAGATATTAAGTCGGGAGAAATTATAGAGTTTGTAGACGAAGAAATTGAAAAATTACAAAAAAGAGTAGCTGAAAAATATGGATATAAGCTTGTAGATCATAAGCTTGAACTGTATGGCATAAAAAAAAATAAATGAATAATTTTGAAGTTTTAAAACCTTTTGGTCCATCAATTGTAAAAATAAAAATGTCAAATGAAATGATTGAACAAATAAACGAGTATGTTGACTCAGTAATTAAAGATGAACAAAAGATAAAACAATTGGATGAAGGAGATAAGCTTATTGGAAAGGTTCAACAAGAATTTTTGATGGAAGTTGAATTTATGAAAAAGATTAAATGGGCTGATTTTTTAGCTGCTAGTGTCTCTAGTTGGGCTAGAGAAGAATTAAATAAAGAAATTAAACATTTCGAATTGATAAAGTCATGGGTAGTGAGACAGTTCAAGAATGATTATAATCCTGTTCACTGGCATACTGGAGATATTTCTGGTGTAGGCTATTTAAAAGTTCCATCTCATTTGGGTAATACATCTCAACCTGATAAAAAAACTAATGAAAATGGTAAATTACAACTATTATTTGGATCTCCAAACTTATTCTCAAAATCTACTTATTTAGTAAAACCTGAATTAGGTGATTTTTACTTATTTCCAAACTATCTAATGCATACCGTTTACCCATTTTCTGGAACTGATGAAGAAAGAAGATCGGTATCATTTAATGCTAAAGTTCTTTTTTTTTAACCTAAATAATGAAAACAAAAAATATATTTATTAAAACATTTGGTTGCCAAATGAATGAATATGATTCACAAAGAATTTATGACAATGTTACCAACCTAGGTTTTATTAAGACTTCAGACCAAGCCAATGCAGAATGTTATGTTTTAAATACCTGTCACATTAGGGATAAGGCCAAAGAAAAAGTATATCATGAAATAGGAAGAGTAAAAAAATTATATAGAGATAAAAAAAAACCAATTATGGTTGTTGCAGGATGTGTTGCTCAAGCAGAAAATGAGGAAATGCTAAAAAGAGAACCCTATATAGATATTGTAATAGGACCTCAGGCTTATCACAAAATTAATGAATTATTAAAGCAACACGAATCAAACATAAAACAAGAAGAAATAGAATTTGATACAATTTCAAAATTTAGACACTTCGACAATGTTAAGAATAATAATAATAAAATTTCTGCTTTTTTAACTATTCAAGAAGGATGTGATAAGTTTTGTCATTTTTGTGTTGTCCCATATACGAGAGGACCAGAATACTCGAGACCATTCAATCAAATTATTACTGAAGCAGAGCAATTAATTAAAAATGGAGCTAAAGAAATAACGTTATTAGGTCAGAATGTTAATGCATATTCATATAGAGAAAACTTAAAAGAATTTAGACTATCTGATTTAATAAATCATTTAAATCAATATTCAGAATTAGAGAGAATTAGATATACAACCTCACATCCAAGAGATATGACTGATGATCTGATCAACTGTTATTCTTCTATTCAAAAATTAATGCCATTTGTTCATTTGCCGATTCAAAGTGGTTCTGACAGAGTCTTAGAATTAATGAATAGAAAACATACAGTAGATGATTACATTAAAATATATAAAAAATTAAAAAAAATTAATAGAGAGATAGAATTTTCTAGTGATTTTATCATTGGTTATCCGGGTGAAACGACAAAAGATTTTGAAGATACATTAAACTTAATAAATAAAATAAAATTTATAAATTCATTTTCATTTATATTTAGTCCAAGACCAGGAACTAGATCATCAAAATTAGAAATGATTGATAAAAATACTGCCAAGGAAAGACTTAAATTAATTCAGGAAAAACTATTTTATAATCAAATAAAAAAAAATAAATCTTTTGAAAATACAGTAGTTGATGTGTTAGTTGAAAATAAAATGGAAAAACAAAACAAATTTTTTGGAAGAAATAAGTATATTTCTCCAGTAATTTTTGATGGAATTGACGAAAATATTGGGAAAATTGTAAAAGTAAAAATAGAGAATAGTAACCAAAATAGTTTATTTGGTTCATTAAAAAAAAAAATGAAAGCAGCTTAAATTGAAAAACTTTGTCAAAAAAAAAATTATTTCTGAACTAAAGTTTGTATATTCTGAGAACAACACCTTAAGTATAATTTTCCAAAATAATGATTTACTGCTTGGTGTAGCAGGTGAATTTAATAATAATTTAAAAGAATTAGAAAAAATTACACACACCAGCTTATACTCTAGAGGAAATTCTATTCTTGTAAAAAGTGACTCAGAAAAGAACAATATTGTTAAAAACGCTATACAATTTTTGACAGAACAATTTTTAAACAATGGAACAATTGAAAAAAAAGATATAATTTCTTCAATAAGTAAATTTATGATTGATGAAAATAATAATTCTGACAAAAAAGTAGAATATATTATTAAAACCCCAAAAAAATCTGTCATACCAAGGTCTGAAAAACAAAAAGATTATGTAAGAGCTTTAAAGAATTCTGAAATAATTATTTCAGCTGGACCAGCTGGAACTGGCAAAACCTTTTTAGCAGTTGCTGTAGCGTTAACAATGTTGTTAGAAAAAAAAATAGAGAGAATTATTTTATCAAGACCTGCAGTGGAAGCTGGTGAAAGACTTGGATTTTTACCAGGGGACATGAGAGAAAAAGTGGATCCATATCTAAGACCATTATACGACTCTTTATATGATTTACTAGATTTCGAAAAGATACAAAAAAAAATTGAAGTTGGAGATATCGAAATAGCCCCTTTAGCTTTTATGAGAGGTAGAACCTTAAAAAATTCATTTGCTATTCTTGATGAGGCACAAAATGCGACTGACACACAAATAAAGATGTTTTTAACTAGAATAGGAGAGAATTCCAAGATAGTAATAAACGGAGATCCATCACAAATAGATTTACCTAATAAATCACTATCAGGGTTAAAGAGATCAAAAAAATTACTAGGACACTTGAATGAAATTTCAGTAGTTGATTTTGATCACAAAGATGTAGTTAGACATCCCCTCGTATCAAAAATTGTTAAAGCATATTCCGATCAAAATACTGATTGATGATAAAGGCCAATGTAATATCAGGTCATTTAAATTGGACAAAAAATATTAAAAATCCAAACGATTACCTGAATAAAAGACTTAAAATTTTGTCTAAAAAACCTTTTTTCAAGAGAATAAATCATGAATTTTCAGTACTCCTTACGAATAACAAAAAAATGAAAAAACTAAACTTTAAATTTAGAAAAAAAAACAAAACAACAGATGTTTTATCTTTTCCTATAAAGATTAAAAATAAAAGTAGTCTTTACGTTGGTGACATAGCAATTAGTTATGAAATAATTAAAAATAGATCAAAAGAAACAAATTTTTTTATTGAATTTGATAAAATGTGGATACATGGGTATCTTCATCTAATTGGCTATGATCATAAAAGATTAAATGATTTCAATAAAATGATTAGAAAAGAAAAATCAATATTAAAATATTTTCACATAGTAAATTGACTTTAATATATAAAAATCGGATTTTATCTTATCCATTTATATTTCTATTGGGTTTAATTTCCTCTTTCAGTCTTCCACCTAATAATTTGTTTTTTCTTAATTTTTTTTCATATCCTGCTTTATTATGGATATTGTTAATTTGTCCAAAGGATAAACTTAAATCATTTAACATAGGTTGGATGTTTGGTTTTGGTTATTTCATTTCTAATTTATATTGGATAACTAATTCACTTACATTCGAAGAATTATTTAAACCTCTAATACCGTTTGCACTTGTTTTAATACCTTTATTTTTAGGATTATTTTATGGTCTATCAACTTTAACTTTTTCATTTTTTAATCCAAAAAAAAACTTTTTATCAATTTTAATACTAGTTACTTCTTTATCGATATTTGAATTTACCAGAAGTTTCTTATTTGGAGGTTTTCCATGGAATTTAATTTCTTTTAGCTTTGTAAGTTATTTAGAATTTATTCAGTTACTTTCCATAACAGGAACTTATGCTTTTAATTCAATAATTATTTTATTATTTCTATTGCCAACTATTTTATTTTTTAATTACAAAAAAAATTTTAAAATAAGTATATTAATTTTTTCTTTATTGCTTATTTTTACAAACTATTTCTATGGAAGTTTAAATTTAAAAAATTATGAATTAAATGAAAAAAAAGATTTAGGTTTCACTATAAAGATAATTTCACCGAATATAGGTATTAATAGATATTTTCAAAATGAAAATCCTAGAGAATTTATTTATGAATTAATTAATATTTCTGAGCCAAACCCACAAAATGAAACATTATTTATTCTACCAGAGGGTATTCTTTCAAGCATTTATTTTGAGGATCTAAAAAAATTTAAAAATTTATTTTCAAATAATTTTTCTGATAAACATAGGATTATTTTAGGTATGAACATATATGAAAATCAAAAAATTTATAATTCACTTTTAGTTTTGGACAATGAAGTTAATATTCTAGAAAAATATTATAAAAATAAATTAGTACCCTTTGGAGAATTCTTACCTTTTGAAAAAATATTGGGTAATTTAGGTTTCAAAAAAATTACACAGGGGTATCAATCTTTTTCGGCAGGCATATTAAGAGATCCAATTAAATTAAACGATTATAATTTTATTCCACTTATTTGTTATGAAGTAATTTATTCTGGAAAAATTAATACAAGTAAGAAAAATTATGATTTTATTCTAAACATATCAGAGGACGGGTGGTTTGGAAATACAATTGGCCCAAATCAACACTTTTCTCATTCAATCTTTAGATCAATTGAAGAAGGAAAGCCTCTTATACGATCCTCAAACAATGGAATTTCAGCTTTTGTAAATTCAAAAGGTCAGGTAATTAATAAGAATTTAACAACTGATAAGGGATATATTGAAATTAACTCATTTAAAAAGTCTCATAAAACTATCTTTAGCTCTCAAGGTAATAAGATCTTCTTTTATTTTCTATTCATTTATATTAGTTTAATTTTTTTTTTAAAAAAAAGGGGGGATTAATGAAAAAGAATTTTTTATTTACTAGTGAGTCAGTATCAGAGGGACATCCAGATAAAGTATGTGACAGAATTTCAGATATGGTTGTAGATACTTTTTTAGCTTCAGAGCCACAAGCAAGAGTTGCTTGCGAAACTTTAACAACAACAAATAAAGTTGTATTAGCAGGAGAAGTAAGAGGACCAGAACTAAAAGAAGATGAACTTATTTCAAAAGTGAGAGGTTGTATTAAAGATATAGGCTATGATCAAGATGGCTTTTCTTGGAAAGAACAAACAAAAATTGAAACTCATTTACACTCACAGTCAGCTGATATTGCTATAGGAGTAGATTCTGCAGGTAATAAAGATGAAGGTGCTGGAGACCAAGGAATTATGTTCGGTTATGCTTGTAATGAAACAGATGTTTTAATGCCAGCTCCAATTCACTACTCGCATAAAATTTTAAGATTGATGGCTGAAGATAGAAAATCAGGAAAGCTAAATGGAATAGAACCAGATTCAAAAAGCCAAATTACTATTGAATATAAAGATGGTATGCCTGCTGCTGTTACATCAGTAGTTATATCCACCCAACACTCCAAAGATGTTAACTTAGCACAAGTCAAAGAGCTTTGTATGCCTTACATAGAAAGATCTATTCCTAAAAATTTGTTAGGAAGTCTTGATGAAAAAGAAATTTACATAAATCCTACTGGAAATTTTGTAATAGGAGGACCTGACGGTGATAGTGGTTTAACAGGTAGAAAAATTATTGTTGACACTTACGGTGGAGCCGCACCACATGGTGGAGGTGCATTTTCTGGTAAAGATCCAACAAAAGTTGACAGATCAGCTGCTTATGCATCAAGATATTTAGCAAAAAACATTGTTGCATCTAAAATTTCAGATAAATGTTTAATTCAATTGGCTTATGCAATCGGAGTATCAAAGCCCTTATCAATATATGTAGATTTGTTTGATAATGATGAAGAAAAGAATATGCATGTAGAAAAACTTATTAAAGAGAATTTTGATTTAACTCCAAGAGGTATCAGAGAAATGCTTGGTTTAAATAAAGCAATATATGAAAAAACAGCAGCTTATGGACACTTTGGAAGAGTGCCAGAGAGTGATGGATCATTTTCATGGGAAAAAACTGATAAATCTGGGGTTTTTAGCAAGTAAATATTGTTGAAAACCAATTAAAAATAACTATATTTCAGGAACATTGTTGAATTTCAAAATGGGCTAAGGCCCATTTTTTTTTGGCTAAAAATAAAATATGTTAAATAGAAGAGCTGATAAACTAGAATTATTGAGAATTGCAGAAGCTGTAGCATTAGAAAAATCTATCGATAAAGAACTTATCATAGGCTCAATGGAAACAGGTATTGCTAAAGCTGCTAAGTCGAAATTTGGATCAGATAATGAAATAAAAGTAGAAATTGATAGAGATAACGGGGATATAGGAATATTTAGAAAATTATTAATAGTTGAAAAACCAGAAAATTCAAACTTAGAAATTACTTTAGAAGATGCAATAAAGTTAAATCAAGTTAATAAAGATAAGCAAATCGGCGATGAGGTTCTTCAACCACTGCCATCTTTTGATTTTGGAAGAATTGCAGCACAAACTGCAAAGCAAGTAATAAGCTTTAATGTTAGAGAAGCTGAAAGAGAAAGACAATACAACGATTTTATTGATAAAAAAGATACAATTTTAAGTGGGATAGTAAAAAGACTTGAATTTGGAAACGTAATTGTAGATTTAGGGAGAACAGAGGCAATTATCCAAAAAAACGAGATGATACCAAGAGAAAATATTAAAGCTGGAGATAGGGTTAAAGCGTATTGTCTTGATGTAAGAAGGGAACCTAGAGGTCAACAAATCTTTTTATCTAGAGCGCATCCAAAATTTATGGATAAACTTTTTATACAGGAAGTCCCAGAAATTTATGATGGATTAATTGAAATTAAATCATCATCAAGGGATCCAGGCAGTCGAGCTAAGATATGTGTAAAAGCTATAGATACATCATTAGATCCAGTAGGTGCATGTGTAGGTATGAGAGGTAGTAGAGTTCAAGCTGTAGTTAACGAACTCCAAGGTGAAAAAATAGATATAGTTAATTGGTCTGAGGATCCAGCTGTTGTAGCAGCTAATGCATTATCACCAGCAGAAGTTCAAAGAGTAAATGTTGACAATGAAGCAAAAAAACTTGATGTTATTTTGACCGAAGAGAATCTAAGTAAAGCTATTGGCAGAAGAGGGCAAAATGTTAGATTAGCAACAAAATTATTAAACTATGAAATTAATATTATGACAGAGCAAGAGGACTCTGAAAGAAGACAATTAGAATTTAAAGAAAAAACTGATTCTATTGTAAAAAATCTTGAACTTGATGAAACCTTAGGCCAACTTTTAGTTGCTGAAGGCTTTTCCTCAATTGACGAAATCAAAGATAGCTCAATAGATTCACTGATGAAAATTGAAGGTATTGAAGAAGATACAGCTAAAGAACTAGTTGAGAGAGCAAAAGAATTTCATGAAAAAGATCAAGAAGAAATTTCAAAAAGAATTAAAGATCTTGGACTAGAGAACGATTTAATAAACCACGAAGGGCTAACACCAGGAATGCTTGTAACTTTAGGAGAACAAAAAGTTTTGACATTAACAGATTTGGCAGATCTTGCATCTGATGAACTAACAGGGACTTTTGATGTTATTAAAGGAGAGAGAGTAAAGATTAAGGGATATCTGGAAGACTTTGCACTATCAAAACAAGAGGCTGATAGTCTAATTATGTCAGCAAGAGACAAAGTTTACAAAGATTGAGAGATGGGGAATGGAAAAAAAAAAATTAAAACTGTCAATATCAGGAAGTTCAAAAAAAACTTTTAGTAGTATAGAGGAAGCAAAATCAAAGTCCAAAAATTCTGTTGTTATTGAGAAAAAAAACTCAAAGTTTGCAGGAAAGCCTCAATTTTCAAGACAAAATATCAATAATTTTAGGACAAGTAATAACATTTCCTCTAAACCAAACAATTTCACCCGGCCATCTACACAAACTCCGTCAGATTTTGAGAAAAGAAAATTAGCTGAGCAAAGAGCTACTAGAAGACTAAAGGGAGAAGCTCCACAAAAAGATAATAAAGCAAATAAAATTGCTGGTAAAAGAAGAGAATTAAAATTAACTGTTTCAAGAGCTTTAAGTGAAGATCATGCAGAAGCAAAGTCAAGGAGTTTGGCATCTTTAAAAAGAGCTAAACAAAAAGAAAACCGAAATTTAAATCAAACAGATAGTAAAGATAATTTTCAACAAGTAAAAAGAGAAGTTAACCTTCCAGAAGTAATAACGATAAGAGAGCTTGCGAACAGGATGGCTGAGCAATCAAGTAGTATAATCAAGCACTTACTTGGAATGGGTGTAACAGTTACAATAAATCATACGATAGATGCAGATACGGCTGAATATTTAGTTAAAGAATTTGGTCATAACCCAATTCGAGAGAAAAAAGCTGAGGAAATAATTGAAAAAATCAAAGAAGTAAAATCAGAAAATTTAAAAAATAGACCTCCAATTGTAACTGTTATGGGTCATGTCGATCATGGAAAAACTTCAGTGCTTGACGTTCTAAGAGAGGCAAATGTAGTTTCAGGTGAATTCGGTGGTATTACTCAACATATAGGAGCTTATCAAATTAATCACCAAAATAATAAAATTACATTCATTGATACTCCAGGGCATGCTGCTTTTACTGAGATGAGAGCAAGAGGTTCTAAGCTTACAGATATAGTTGTATTGGTTGTAGCAGCAGATGATGGAGTTAAACCACAGACTGTTGAATCAATTAAACACGCAAAGGCTGCAAAAGTACCAATAGTTGTAGCTATAAATAAGTGTGATCTACCAGAGGCAGATCCACAAAAAATTAAAAATCAATTGTTAGAATATGAATTAATAGCCGAGGATTTATCGGGCGATACTTTGATGGTAGAGATATCTACTAAGACCAAAAATAATCTAGAGAAATTAGTTGAATCTATTTTGTTACAGGCAGAATTATTAGACTTGAAAACTGATTTTGAGACAAATGCAAAAGGGATAGTTTTAGAGTCGAAAATTGACATTGGAAGAGGACCGGTTGCAAATATAATTGTTACTGCAGGTACTCTTAAAAAAGGAGATTACTTTGTAAGTGGATTGAAATGGGGAAAAATAAGAGCAATTATAAATGATCACGGAAAAAACATTGAAATTGCAGAACCAGCTACTCCAATTGAGATAATTGGTATTAATGGTGCAGCAAAATCTGGGGATGATTTTATAGTTTTGTCTACTGAAAAAGAGGCCAAATCACTATGTGAAGCCAGGGTTCAAGAGTCAAAGAATGAAAAAATACCACTAAATTTTGTTACGCAAGACTCAGCATTTGAAAATTCAATTTCCGAGGAGCTAAACATAATAATTAAATCGGATGTACATGGTTCGTCAGAGGCAATTAGAAATGCTATTGATAAAATTAAACATGACGAGGTAAAACCAAAAATACTTCTTTCAGATATTGGAATGGTAACAGAAACAGATGTAACTTTAGCAAAAGCATCACAAGCGGTAATAATTGCATTTAACGTTAAACCTAGTAAAGAGGCAAAAAAAAGGGCTGAGAATGAAAAAATTACGATATCATCATTTAATATAATTTATGAAGTTTTAGATTTCATTAAGAGTAAGATGGCAGGGTTATTGACCCCAGATGTTGAAGAGAAAATTATTGGAAGTGCTGAAATATTAGAAATCTTCAAGGTTTCAAAAGTTGGAAAAGTAGCTGGTTCAAAAGTTGTTGAGGGGGAAATAACTCAAAATTCAAGTGCAAGGGTTATAAGAGATGGAACTATAATATTTAATGGTAAAATAGGTTCTATATTTAGAGAAAAAGATCAAACAAAACAAGTTTCAGCAGGTTTAGAGTGTGGGATTACTCTGAAAGATTTCGCCGACTATCAAAAAAAAGATATTATTGAAGTTTATAATTCTACAATAACAGAGAGAACAATTTAAATGAAACATTTAGGAAGAACTATTACACAACGTCAATTAAGAGTTGGAGAGATGATCAAGCAAGCTTTAGGAACTCTTTTTATAAGAGACGAAGCCAAAATAGGTAATTTTTCAACAAAAGAAATTACAGTTACTGAGGTTAGAATGTCCTCAGATTTAAAAACAGCTAAAATATTTGTCATGCCTTTAGGAGGAAAGAACTCAGATGAAATTGTAGAAAAATTAAAAATATCATCATTTATGATACGAAAAGTATTATCTAAGAAAATAATTATGAAGTATTTACCTAAACTTTTCTTCGTAAAAGATAATTCTTTTGATTATGCTGAAAAAATTGAAAATCTAATTAAACAAACAAATAAATAAGGACAAAAATGAAAGAAAAAGTAAAAGAACTTCAAACTCATGATAAAGATACGGGATCTTCTGAAGTTCAGATTGCTCAGTTAACTGGTAAAATTGAGAGTCTATCGAAACATGTAAAACAATTCAAAAAAGACAAACATTCATCTGTAGGTCTTTTGAGAGCAGTAAATAGAAGAAAAAAATTATTAGACTATTTAAAGAAAAATAATATGGAGTCTTATAAGGCAGTATTAACAAAACTTAATTTAAGGAAATAAATGTTTAAAGTAACTAAAAAAGAAATAGAAGTAGCTGGAAAAAAAATAAGTTTAGAAACAGGAAAAATAGCAAGACAGGCAGATGGAGCAATTATAGCTCAATGTGGTGAAACGGTTGTTTTAGCAACAGTTGTTGGTGCAAAAAAAGTAAATCCAGACATGGATTATTTTCCTTTGTCTGTAAATTATCAAGAAAAATATTATGCTGCTGGAAAGATACCAGGTGGGTATTTTAAAAGAGAAGCTAGACCTACAGAAAGTGAAACTTTAATTTCAAGATTAATTGATAGACCTATCAGACCATTATTTCCTGATGAATTTAAAAACGAAGTACAATTATTACCAACAGTAATATCTTATGATAAAGAGAATGAAGCAGATATTTTATCTATTATTGCATCTTCAGCAGCTTTAGCAATCTCAGGTATGCCTTTTATGGGTCCTGTGGGTGCTTCTAGAGTTGGCTTTATTGAAGGAAAGTATGTCCTCAATCCATCAAAGACGGAATTAGAGAAATCTAAACTAGATTTAGTAGTAGCAGGAACCAAGGATGCTGTTTTAATGGTTGAGTCTGAAGCGAACGGTTTAACAGAGGAAGAAATGTTGAATGCTGTTAAATTTGGACACGAAGGTTTTGTTCCAATAATAGAAATGATCGAAGACCTTGCTAAAGAATGTAGAAAACCAGAGTGGACAGTTGAGAAAAAAGATCTTTCCGAGATAAAAAAGAAATTAGAAGCTGAATTTACTGAAGATTTGAAAAAAGCTTTCTCTACAAGAGATAAGCAAGATAGATCAAATCAAATTTCTGAAATTACTGAAAAAGCTAAAAAATTATATGAGGAAAATGAAGCGTACACTGATTTAGATGTAAATTCACAACTTAAAAATTTGGAAAAATCCATTGTAAGAACTGATATTCTTAAAAATAAAAATCGTATAGATGGAAGAGGTCTAGCAGATGTAAGGCCAATTATGTGTGAAGTTGGAATTTTACCTAGAGTTCATGGTTCAGCTTTGTTTACAAGAGGTGAAACACAAGCCATTGTAACAACTACACTTGGAACTTCAGATGATGAGCAAAGAATAGAGAGTTTAGATGGTCTTCAAAAAGAGAGATTTATGTTGCACTATAATTTTCCTCCATTCTCAGTTGGTGAAACTGGTAGAATTGGAACAGGTCGAAGAGAGATAGGACATGGAAAATTAGCATGGAGAGCAATTAACTCTTCACTTCCATCAAAGGAAAGTTTTCCTTATACATTTAGAATTGTATCGGAGATAACCGAATCAAATGGTTCATCCTCAATGGCAACTGTTTGTGGAACCTCATTAGCTCTTATGGATGCAGGTGTTCCTATAAAAGAGCCAGTTGCAGGAATTGCAATGGGTCTAATAAAAGAAGGTGATGATTTTTCTGTACTATCAGATATTTTAGGTGATGAAGATCACTTAGGAGATATGGACTTTAAAGTTGCTGGTACTAAAGATGGTATTACATCTTTGCAAATGGACATTAAGATAACTGGAATTACATTTGAGATAATGGAACAGGCTTTAAATCAAGCTAAAGATGGGAGAATTCATATCTTGGGTGAAATGAATAAAGCATTAGACAAATCTAGAGACGAAGTTGGAAAACATACTCCAAAAATGGAAAAGATTACTGTTGATAAAAAAGATATCGCGGCAGTTATTGGAAAAGGTGGAGCAACAATTAGAGAGATTGTTGAAAAATCTGGCGCTAAAGTTGATGTAAATGACGAGGGTGTAGTTACAGTCGCTGCTCCAGACGAAAAGTCAAGAAATATTGCTATGCAAATGATTAAAGACATCACAGCTAAAGCTGAATTAAATAAAATTTATAATGGAAAAGTTATGAAAATTATGGAATTTGGTGCTTTTGTTAATTTCCTTGGAAAGCAAGATGGACTTGTTCATATTTCTGAGCTTGCAGACAAAAGAGTTGCTAAAGTAACGGATGTTGTAAAAGAAGGTGACGAAGTTAAAGTAAAAGTTATTGGATTTGATAGAGGAAAAGTTAAATTATCTATAAAGCAGGCTGCAATATAATATAGATAAATGTCCAACCCATTTATTTTAATTGCTAGAATACGTGTTAAAAAGGGAAAGGTTGAAGAGTATCTCAAGATAGCAAAAGAAGCTGATGATGCTGTTAATGCATCAGAGCCAGACATGCTTATTCATACTTTTGATCAAGATCCAACTGATTCTTTAGAGTTTACTTGGAGTGAAGTTTATCGAAATAGTGAAGCTATGCTGCATCATCTAAATAATGCCCCAGTCCAAGCTTATGTTGAAAAGCACAACAAAATTGCCGACAGATTTGAAATAGAGGTCTATGGAAATATTACAGAAGAGACTATCAAGGCAATTAAGGATACAAATATACCTTTCAAGCATTTTAAAACTACTAATGTAGGTTATATTAGAAAAATATAATTACTAACTCTCCGGGACAAATAGCAAGCAAAGACCATTACTGCAGTATCTTTTACCACCATCTGGACCATCATTAAATACATGGCCGTGATGAGCACCACAATTTGCACAGCTATATTCAGTCCTCTTCATACCAAAAGAATAATCAGTTTTTGTTACAAATACGCCTGGTATTGCTTCGGTGAATGAAGGCCAACCAGTTCCACTATCAAATTTTGCAGTGGACTCAAATAGTTTCACACCACAATTTGCACAATGATAAGTCCCTTTTCTTTTCTCATAATTTAATTCGCTAGTACCAGCACGTTCGGTACCCTCTTCAAACATTATTATCTTTTGCTCATTTGTAAGATCTGGATTTATTATATTGTATTCACTCTCATCTTTTTTTAATTTTTTTTTAAATCCTACTAAATTGCTCGCTAATGATGTTATTGGATAAGATATTATTCCCAATATAGAAGCTCCAGCAATTTTTAAAAAATTTCTTCTCACAATATTTAATTATTTACTTTTTTTTACCAAGCTTATTTATCAAGAATAAAGCTATTGCAGTCAATAGGGCAAAAACTTCTAGTGCATGACCAGAACCTTCAAGAATTAATTGTACTATAAAAAATATAATACAAACAACAAACCAAACTAAAATTAACATAATAATAAACTTTTAAGATATATTTTTTGGATCAGGCATGCCTACTTTATTATAACCAGCATCAACATAGTGAATTTCACCCGTAACACCGCCTGCCATATCACTTAGAAGATACAATGCTGAGTTACCAACATCGATGTTATCTACATTTCTTTTTAAAAAAGAGTGGTCAGCGTTCCATTTATACAAAAATTTTGCATCTCCAATAGCTGACGCAGCTAATGTCTTAATTGGTCCTGCACTTATTGCGTTCACCCTTATTCCTTTAGCTCCTAAATCTCTAGCTAAGTATTTAACACTAGACTCTAAAGCTGCTTTACATACACCCATTACATTATAGTTAGGGATTGCTTTGTTAGCTTCATAGCTAAGAGTAATCAAACTACCACCCTCTTTCATCAGTTTTGAAGCTTCTTTTGCCACTTCAGTAAATGAAAAGCATGAAATCAGCATACTTCTTAAAAAATTTTCTCTTGTTGTATTTAGATATTCTCCTGAAAGTTCAGATTTGTCAGAGAAAGCGATAGCGTGAACTACAAAGTCTATTTCGCCCCATTGAGATTTAACATCTTCAAATAATTTTATTACATCTTCTTTTTTTTCAACATCACAGCTAAAAGTAACATTAGAATTTAGTTTTTCTGCAAGAGGAACTACTCTTTTTTTAAGAGCATCACCTAGATATGTAAAAGCTAATTCAGCACCTGCCTCTGAAAGTTTTTGAGAAATACCCCAAGCAATAGATCTTTCGTTAGCAACACCCATTATTAGTCCTTTTTTGCCCTTCATTATTGTCATTAATTAAACTTTCTCAAATACTAGAGTTGCATTTGTTCCACCAAAACCAAAACTATTAGACATCACAGTATTTAATGTTGCTTCTGTTTCTGTTTTATCGACAATTGGAAATTTTTTAGCCTCTTCATCCATTTCACTTATATTAGCTGACCCGGCAATAAAGTTATTTTTCATCATAATAAGACAATATATAGCTTCATGTACTGATGCAGCACCTAATGGATGACCTGATAAAGATTTAGTTGAGCTAATTTTTGGAATTTCATTTCCAAAAGCTTCTTTAACAGCATTTAATTCAGTAATATCTCCAACTGGAGTAGAAGTTCCATGAGTATTTATGTAATCTACTTTATTTTTTGAATTTGCCATAGCCATTTGCATACATCTTACTGCACCTTCACCAGAAGGTGCTACCATATCATATCCATCTGAGGTTGCTCCATAACCTGTTAATTCTGCGTATATTTTTGCTCCTCTAGCCTTAGCATGTTCATATTCCTCAAGAACTAAAACTCCAGCACCCCCGGCAATTACGAAACCATCTCTAGTTTTGTCATAAGCTCTTGATGCTTTCTCAGGCGTATCATTATATTTTGAGGATAATGCTGTCATTGCATCAAACATGGCTGTCATAGCCCAGTGTATCTCTTCACTACCGCCTGCAAAAACGATATCTTGTTTACCCATTTGAATAAGTTCCATAGAATTTCCTATACAGTGTCCACTTGTTGCACAGGCTGAACTCATTGTATAGTTTGTTCCTTTAATTTTAAAAGGAACAGCTAGTGTTGCTGAAGCGGTACTTGCCATTGTTCTTGGAACTATAAAAGGTCCCATTAATTTCGGAGTCTTAGCTCTAGTTTTATCTGCCGCTAAAATAACATTTTCAATTGAAGGTCCCCCTGAACCCATAACAATTCCTGTTTTGAAATTACTTACTTCACTTTCTTCCAAACCAGAGTCCTCAATCGCCTCTTTCATTGCAATATAATTGTAAGCAGATCCCGAACCCATAAATCTAATTGTTTTTCTATCGATATGATCCTCAAGTTTGATATTAGGCTTTCCATGAATATGACTTTTAAGATTGTGTTCTTTATATTCATCCGAAAAAGAAATTCCTGATTTAGTATTTAATAAAGATTGATGAACTTCTTCCTGATTATTCCCAAGACATGAAACGATTCCCAAACCTGTAATTACTACTCTTCGCATTATTTAAATAATCCTACTTTTAGACTGTCAGCAGAGTATATTTTTTTGCCATCAGCAAGAAGAATACCATTTGCTAGTCCAACTGTAGTTTCACCTTTAATCAATATTCTTTTCATATCAATAATATATGTTGCCATTTTGACATTCTTTAACACTTCCCCTGTGAACTTTACTGTACTCACTCCTAAAGCTCTACCTCTTCCTGGATTTCCAAGCCAACCTAAGTAAAATCCCACGAGTTGCCACATCGCATCTAAACCTAAGCATCCTGGCATTACTGGATCTTCCTTAAAGTGACAATCAAAAAACCACAGATCATCTTTTATATCAAGTTCAGCCTTCATCAACCCTTTGTTAAAAGCTCCATTTTTTTCACTAATTTCAGTAATTCTATCAAACATTAGCATTGGTGGAGAAGGTAATTTTGCATTCCCAGGGCCAAAAAGCTCGCCATTTGCGCAGCTTATTAATTCATCATAATCATAGGAACTTTTTTTCATAATTTTTTAATCTTATTACTTGATTTACAAACATTATAATATAGATATTCTTTAGAATAATTATAATTAGTAATGGCTCACTCTGACCAATATATAGACAAACTAAGAAAATCAGGTCTAAGACCCACAAAACAAAGAATTAAAATTTGTGAAGTGTTGTTTGATGCTGATAAGACTTTTCACTTTACAATTAAAGAACTGGTAAAAATCATTGAAAACCAAGCAAATATTAAGGTTTCTTTAGCAACCGTTTACAATACTGTTCATGCATTTATGAGGAAGGGATATTTAAAAGAGATTCCGCTAAATGCTTCACAAAGTTATTACGACACAAATGTAACTCATCATCACCATTTCTTTGACGAGGAAGAAAATAAATTGATTGATATTCATCAAGATGATGTTGATGAAGTTAATATTAAAAGAACAATCCCAGGAAAAAAAATAAGATCAGTAGAAGTTATTGCTAAAATTGTTAGTGATAATCAATCTCAAAAATAATCCAATAATATCAATAGTTTAAATAATACATTATATTTATTCTAAACTGTTGACATATTATAATTCCTCTATATATAAACCATTTTAGAATCATTATTAATAGTAGGAGTAAATATGTCATTAAAAGGTAGTAAAACAGAGGAAAATTTAAAAGAAGCATTTGCTGGGGAAAGCCAAGCAAATCGAAGATATCTTTATTTTGCTCAAAAAGCAGATGTTGAAGGCTTTAACGATGTTGCAGCGGTATTTAGATCAACTGCAGAAGGTGAAACTGGACATGCTCATGGCCACCTAGAATATTTAGAAGAAGTCGGTGATCCAGCAACTGGTAAGCCAATTGGTGAAACAAAAGCTAATCTTGAGTCTGCAATTCAAGGTGAAACACATGAGTACACAGATATGTACCCAGGAATGGCTAAAACAGCAAGAGATGAAGGCTTTGATGAAATAGCTGATTGGTTTGAGACTTTAGCAAAAGCTGAAAAATCACACGCAGGTAAATTTCAAAAGACTTTAGAAAGCATCGCTTAAACAAAATTTGTGGACGAAGCCCCTCTCGTCCACAAAAACCACATTTAAAAAAATCTATGAGTAAAGAAGGCAGCACGCAAGCACCTACAAGACACCCATTAAAATTTAGAGATCCAGATTTTATAAATCCTGAAAAAATTGATCAGGAAATGAGAAGAGTATTTGATATATGTCATGGATGTAGAAGATGCTTTAATTTGTGTGACAGTTTTCCAAAATTATTTGACTTTATCGATGAAACTGAAGGAGGCGAGGTATCAGATCTTTCAAGTGATAAGTTTAAACCTGTTGTAGATGCTTGCACTTTATGTGATATGTGTTTTATGACTAAATGTCCTTATGTACCACCACATGAATTTGATTTAGATTTTCCACATTTGATGTTGAGATATAGAACGGCTCAAAGAAAAAATGGTGATATTTCAAAAACTGCAAACCAATTAACTCAAATTGATAGAAATTCAAAAATAGGAATATTTTTTAGCTTTTTTATTAATTGGATTACAAATGTTAAAAATAAATTTGCTAGAAAAGTTTTAGAATTTTTTACTGGAATAGATAAAAGAGCTATTTTACCAAAATATAATAAAGAAACTTTTGCAAATTATTTTCAAAAATTTAAAAAAAATATATTACCAAAACATAAAGAAAGAAAAGTTGTAATTTATTCCACTTGTTTTGTTAACTTTAATAAGAAAAAAACTGGAGAAGCAGCTTTAAAAGTACTTCATCATAATAATGTAGAAGTAGAACACTCTTATGCGGGCTGTTGTGGTATGCCTTATCTGGAACAAGCAGATTTAGATCAAGTTACAAAGCAAGCAGAGTTAGTTTCTAAAGAATTAATCAAATATGTTGAAAAAGGTTATAAAGTAGTAACTCTAACAGCAAGTTGTGGTTTAATGTTAAAGTTCGAATGGCCTTTATTGATGCCAAATAATGGAATAATTAAAAAACTTTCTCAAAACACTCTCGATATTGATGAGTATGTTATGGATATTGCTAATAAAGAAGGACTGGTAGATGGCTTAAAAGAAATTGATGGAGGAGTAACTGTTCATAATGCTTGTCATGCTAGAGCACAGAATATGGGTAACAAGGCAAGAGATATGCTTAAATTAATTCCAAATATAAAATTAGATGTAGTTGAAAGATGTGCTGGTCATGGTGGAACCTTCGGTATTATGAAAGAAACCCATGACATAGCAAATAAAGTGGGCAAAACTACCGCAAGTACTGTTAAAAGAAAAAATAATAAGTATATGGCTTCTGATTGTCCATTAGCTGGCAAACATATTAAACAGTTAGTTGATGATACAAATATTGTTAATGATGAAGCTGTGCACCCAATTGAGATAGTTTCAAAAAGTTATGGATTATAGAATGTCAAAAGAACAAAAAATTATTACAAAAGACGATCTCCTTCCTTTAGATGCATACACTAAGGTTAGAAGACAAATGAGAAAAGAATTAGTTCAGTTTAAAAAAAATAGAAGAGTTCTTTTAGGGCCTTATGCAACATTTTATTTTGAATGTTATGAAACTATGATAGCCCAAGTTCAAGAAATGCTTTACATTGAAAAGGGCGGAGATGAACAAGTTGCAGACGAAATTGCAGCATATAATCCTTTAATCCCTAATGGAAAAGAATTAGTTGCCACTTTAATGTTTGAGATAGATAATCCAATTATAAGAGCAGAGTTTCTTGGAAAGTTAGGTGGAGTAGAAAATAATATATTTATTAAAGTTGGGAACGAAAAAATTTATGCGGTTCCAGAAATGGATGTTGATAGAACTTCAGTGGATGGAAAAGCATCTTCAGTTCAATTTATACATTTTAAATTTTCAGATGATCAAATAAATAAGTTCAAAGACCAAAATAATTCAATTGAAGTAGGTATTGATCATAAAGAATATTCACACACAACTAAATTTTCGGAAGATAATATTAAAACTCTTTCTGCAGACTTTAATTAACGATACCCCAAATTTTGTCATCTTTCAAAATCCAACCTGAGTAATCGCCCGTACTTATATTACACCATTTTTCTTCGCATTTAATAACTTTTAAAAGACGACCCTTATCCAACTTTGCCAATGGTTTTGAATATTTCGTAGGTTTTCTAAATAGAATTTTTTCAGATTCGGTGATTATAGAACGTGAATTCCTCAATTGTGAAATATGGATCCAACCACTATTTTTTTTATGATCAATAACTCTTCTGAAATTTTCTTTTTTATCGATTACTTTTAGAGGTAATTCTATCTTTCTATAAACATATTTAATTGGATAATCAAAGCTTGGACCGTATCTAACATTTACTTTTTTATTTTTTAACATCAGAAAATAATTATTTTCTTGAGCGAACGATGAAAATGGTAAAAGAAAAAAAAATGAAAGTATTAAATATTTTCGCATATACATCCTTTTCTTTTTCTAAATAATACTTTTCTAAATTTAAGATTTAATAAATCTATTATTAAAATATGGGAATTTAAATTTTTACCAACATTTAAAATTGCCTTCAAAACCTCATTGGCCTGTAGGCTACCTGTAATAACTGCCGTTGATCCCAATATACCATCTGTTTCACAATCCAAAACACCTTCTGCTGGTTCACCTTGATAAAAACATTTTAAACAGGGACTTTTTTTTAAACTAAAATCAAATGTAAAAATATGTCCTTCAAATTTACTTATAGCTCCAATAATAAGTTTTTTTTTATATTTTAACGAAAATTTATTTAAAAGAAATTTTGCTTTAAAATTATCTGTACCATCAACAATAACATCATACGGTTTAAGAATTTTTCCTAAATTTTTATCCTCTGCTTTAACTCTATATGTTTTTACTTTTACCTTTTTATCAATTTGATTAATTTTTTTTTTTAAAATATTAACTTTATATTTTCCAACATCTTCAGCAGTGAACATAACTTGTCTATGTAAATTTGATATACTCACTTTATCATGGTCTATCAAACCAATTTCACCAATACCTGCTCGACAAAGTAAATCAATAACTGGTGTCCCTAAGCCACCACACCCAACAACTAAAACTTTAGCATTTTGAATTTTCTTTTGACCTAAAACTCCAACTTTTTTTAAAATAATCTGTCTTGAATATCGCTCTAAGTCTTTTTTACTAAACATTTACTATTTACCAGTAGATCCAAATCCTCCAGACCCTCTAACTGTCTCAGGTAATTCATTTGTTTCTTCAATTTCTACTTTTAAAATAGGCATTAAAACCATTTGAGCAACTCTATCTCCATCATTGACAGTAAATTCATCTTTACCATGGTTAAATAAAATAATTTTTAGCTCTCCTCTGTAATCACTATCAATTGTACCTGGTGTATTTAGCACACTAATACTTGATTTTGCGGCAAGACCTGATCTTGGTCTAATTTGAACTTCTGTATCTTCAGGAATTGCAATTGCAATACCTGTTGGTATCAACTTAGACTCATTTGGCTTGATTGTTATAGGTTTATCTACACATGCCATCAGATCCATACCCGAAGATCCACTAGTTTTATAACTTGGAAGTTTTGCTTTTTGGTTAAGTCTCTTAAATAAAACCTTCACCATTACTTAATTAAGCTCAGAGATAACTCTATCCACTATCTCAGATGCTATTAAAGATTTGCTTTTCTTTAATAACTTTTCACTTTTTTTATTTTTATAAAATATAGAAACTTCATTATCATCTGAGTCAAAACCTATTGTTTTATTAGAAATATCATTTGCAATAATCCAATCACAATTTTTTTGGTCTAATTTTCTCTTTGAATTTATCTCAAGATTTTGTGATTCTGCTGCAAATCCAATTGTAATTTTTGGTCTAAGAGAATTATGATTTGATATGTTTGATAAAATGTCAATATTTTTTTCTAACTTAAGATCCAAATATTCACTTTTTTTAATTTTTTCACTATTGATCTCTTTAACTTTAAAATCAGCTACTGCTGCATTAAAAATAGCAACATCAGTTGGTAGATTTCTGAGAGTTTCCCTAAACATTTCTTCTGCAGTTTTAACTGAAATAAATTTAACTCCCTCAACCGGGTCTAAATTTGTTTCTCCAGAAATAAGTGTTGTTTCAAAACCATTATCTCTAAATGATTTAGCAATTTCATATCCTTGTTTTCCACTTGATTTATTAGTTATAAATCTTACTGGATCTATAAACTCTTTAGTAGGTCCAGCTGTAACTAATGCCTTATATTTTTTATTTTTTTCAATATTTTTAAAATAATTTTCTAAAGTCTCTAATATATATGAAGGTTCTGACATTTTGCCTTTTCCATACTCTCCACAAGCCATATCTCCAATTTCTGGGCCAATTATCCTGTAACCATAACTTTTTAATTTTGATAAATTATCTTTAGTTGATTTGTGTTCCCACATTCTGACGTTCATAGCTGGGACCAAAAAAACCTGTTTATCAGATGCTAAAATGACAGTACTAGCTAGGTCGTCGGTTAAACCATAACTTAATTTTGAGATTTTATTTGCTGTTGCAGGCACAATTAAAATTAAATCTGCCCATCTAGAAAGTGAAATATGATCCATTTCAGCTTCATTTTCTGCACTGAATATGTCCTCATATACTTTTTCCTGCGAAAGTGATGAAATAGACAGAGGTGTTACAAAGTTTTTACCACTCTTTGTAAGTATTGTTTTAATACTTACATCTCTTTTTTTTAAACCTCTTATCACTTCTAAGCTTTTGTAAGCAGATATTCCTCCACATATGATTAGAAGTATTTTTTTATTTTTCATGAAGAGAATTAAAATACCAATAGGGTTAAAATTACAAGAGATAATAAGCCAATAATAGACTGGTTTCTAAATGACTTCATTTCTTCTTTTTTAGTGTTTAATTCATTATACGAGTTTGAATTTTGGGGTATTTGACCACTTGCAAGGTAATTGAGGGCTTGGTTTGCTTTATCCATTACCTCAGGTAAATTTGGAAGACGTTTTAATACTTCTACAGAGTCTTTTAATGTTTCATTAATTGAATTTATAGGATCTTTAGTTTCTTTTAGCCATTTTTCTAGAACAGGTTTAGATGTTTCCCAAATGTTTGTTTCAGGATTTAATCTTCTTGCAACTCCTTCAACTACTACCATTGTTTTTTGCAACATAAGCAACTGAGGTTGAGTCTGCATATTAAATTTTTCGGTAACATCAAAAAGTTGTTTTAGTAGCTTACCACCTGAAATATTTTTTATAGAGTGACCAAAAATCGGTTCACCAATTGATCTTAATGCTTGAGCAAGATCATTGACAGGTACATTATTTGGGACTAGTCCTGCTGCAAGATGAACTTCTGCAACTTTTTTATAATCTCTTTGTATAAAACCAAATAAAATTTCAGCTAAAAATCTTTTGCTAATATTGTCTAGCCTTCCCATGATACCAAAATCTATAGGAACAATTTGACCACTTTCATTTACAAAAATATTTCCTTGATGCATATCCGCGTGAAAAAAACCATCTCTTACAGCATGTCTTAAGAAATGTTGAATTATATCAGTAGCAATTTTTTTTGTATCAATTGATCTTTTCTCTAGCTCTTCTGTCTCTCTAATAGATACACCGTCAATCCAATCAAGGGTCATTATATTTTCGCTTGTATAGTCCCAATAGATCTTAGGAACTTCAAAACCCACGTCATTTTTGGTGTTTTCTGCATATTCGTTAGCTGCAGCGGCTTCAAATCTTAAATCCATCTCTAGACTGGTAATCTCTTTCAATAAAAAAACTACCTCAACTAGCTTTAATCGTTTAGTTTTTTTGATTAATGACTCAATAATATATGCAAAAAGCATCAAAGCATCTACTTCTTCATTAAAAATTTTTTTAATATCTGGTCTTAATATTTTTATTGCTACGTTTTTAATAACTCCATTATCGTTAATTTGAGCTTTATGTACTTGAGCAATTGAGGCAGCTGCAACTGGTTCACTTATATTAATTATTGAATTATATAGTTCATCATCTAAATCTTTTTTAATCATTTCTTTAGCTTTTAATTGTGAAAAAGGTGGAAGTTTATCTTGTAAGTTTTCTAGTTCCTTGGATAATTTATCTCCTATTATGTCAGGCCTGGTTGCTAAAAACTGACCGAGCTTAATAAATGTTGTGCCCATAGATGCTAATGAATTAGATAATTTTTCGCCTTCACTTAAATTATCAAAAGACACATCTTTTTTGGTAAAAGAAAAGGAAAGTAATTTAAATATTACACTTATTAATAAAGGTGGTTTATTAAATTTTGATAAAATAGTTAAAACGTCGGATTTAGCAAGTTTTCTACCGAGTTTAAATAATGTAATTAATCTTTTGAACATTATATTTTCCAAGCAGAATGAATAGCTACTATTCCGCCAGATAAATTTCTATATGAACAATTTTTAAAATTATTTTCTTTCATTAAATCAATCAATTCTTCCTGATTAACAAATTCTTCTATACTTTTGGTCAAATATTCATAAGGGTCTTTATCACCAACAACTGCTTTCCCTATGTGAGGGATTAATTTTGAGTAATTTTTGTATAAAAAATTTAAATTAGAATTTTGAATTTTTGAAAATTCTAAACACATATATCTTCCACCTGGTTTAAGAACTCTATAGGCTTCTGATAAAGATTTATCTAAATCTTTTGTATTTCGTAAACCAAAACTAATTGTATAAAAATCAAAAGTATTATTTTTGAATGGTAACTTTTCTGCCTCTGCAACAACCCATTTTATATTTTTATACTTGTTTAGTCTTTTTTTTCCTTTTTCAATCATTTTCTCGTTTGAATCTGATGAGGTAATCTCTCCATACTTGTCTGTATAGTCTAAAAATAATTTTCCTAAATCACCAGTTCCACAAGCAACATCCAAATAATTTTTGTTTTTAGTTGGATTCATCCAATTCATGAGGTTTTTTTTCCAAAGTCTATGAATTCCAAATGACATAAAATCATTCATCAAATCGTATTTATCGTAGACTTTATTAAATACTCCTTCGACGAGACCTGCTTTATTTTGAAGATTTTGTTGCATATAAATTATATTAAAACACTAATATAGTATGAAATGCCTGAATTACCAGAAGTAGAAATTGTTAAACAATCTTTAAATAAGAGTATTACAGGAAAGATTGTTAAAGATATATTAATAAAAAATAGGAATTTAAGGTTTAGGATTCCAAAAAATTTCGAAAAAAATATAGTAAATAAAAAAATTATTAAAGTAGATAGATTTTCAAAACATATAATACTTAAATTTGAGGATAGTTCTAATTTAATGATTCATCTTGGGATGTCAGGAACTATTCATTTAATTAGCAAATCCAGAAAAAAAAATTCTATAACTAATACTAGTTTCTATCATTCTCCATTGTTACCTAAAAAGCATAATCATGTGGAAATGAAAATTGATAACTATAAATTAATTTACAATGATCCAAGAAGATTTGGATATTTTTCTTATTTTAAAAATGATGAACAGATAAATAATAACTTTAAAAAATATGGACCAGAACCCTTTAATCCTTTATTTGATAAAAATTATATTTTTAATTACTTTAAAAATAAAAAAAAAAATATTAAGAATTTTTTAATTGATCAAAATTTTGTTTCAGGAATTGGTAACATTTATGCTAGTGAAATATTGTTTTTATGCAAGATTTTACCATCGAAGGCGGCAAGTTTGCTTAGCTTAAGAGACTGTCAAAAAATCTCTCATTTTTCAAAATTAGTTTTAAGGGAAGCAATAGAGAAAGGAGGATCTAGCATCAGAGATTTTAAGAATACAAATGGAGACCAAGGTTCTTTTCAAAAAAATTTTAATGTTTATCAAAGAGAAAATAAAAAATGTTTAAAATATAGTTGCAAAGGAACAATACATAAAAAATTTATTTCAAATAGGTCTAGTTTTTTTTGTAATTTATGTCAAAAATAAACAATTATTGTATTGACCCAATCATTATCTGAAGATATACACTCACGCTTATGGCGAATACAAAATCAGCAATTAAACGTACAAGAAAAATTAAAAGGCAAACAGCTGTTAATAGATCTAGAAAGAGCCGTTATAGAAGTGCATTGAAAAAAATGAACTCTATAATTGAAAAAAAGGATAAAAAAGAAGCTTTAACATTTCTACCAAAGTTAAATTCCGAATTAATGACAATTGCAAAAACAGGTATCATTAAAAGACAAAACGCCTCAAGGAATGTATCGAGAATTACAAAAAAGATTAATTCCCTATAACAACCTCCAATAAGTAAAAAATTTTTTCGTATACAACTAAAACGTACAATTAGTATATAAATTACTACATCTGAAAGTTTAATTTTAAAAATTACTAGATATAGTTTTTATAAAATTTTAGATTTAATATTTGTTACCACGATAGGTTGCAAAAATAATTTTAAAAAAATTCAATCAAGAATTTATTCAATCATAAATTTTATTTATTTTTGTTATTCCAAATAAACTTATTGCAATAAATTTTTATAAGTCTTAAGTGGAATTCTTTCATGAAAAATAATTTACAAAACAATAAAGCACTCGAAAAGAAAATTGATTGGCAGAGTGTAAAAAAAGAATTACGTGAAAAATTTGGAAACGACATTTTTGAGAGTTGGATAAAAAAAATTGAATTAGTTGAAGAGTTTCATAATTATATATTATTTTCAGTCTCGACAAGATTTATAAGAGATTGGATAGTATCAAGATATTTAGACCAAATATTGCAGACAATTAAAGAATATAAAAAAGACTTGGTGAGAATTGAATTCACAATAAAAAATAATAAAGAAACTGAAATTAGCGAGACAAATACTTCATCTAAAAATTCTTTAAAAATTAATAATGATAATGTGTCCTTTATAAAAGATTCTTATCTCCAATATAATAGGATAGATCCAAATAAAAACTTTGAAAATTTCATAACTGGGGGAAGTAACAAATTAGCATTTGAAGCATCAAAAAAAGTTTCAAAAGACATAGCTCATTATAATCCTTTATATTTATATGGTGGCGTAGGAATGGGTAAAACACACTTACTAAACGCCATTGGTCTAGAATTGAAAGAAAAGAATAAAGTTATGTTTATATCAGCAGAAAGATTTATGTACCAATTTGTAAAGTCTATAAAATCAAATGAAATGGTAAAGTTTAAAGAGTACTTTAGAAATACTGATATTTTATTAATCGATGATATTCAGTTCATGAATGGCAAAGAAGCTATGCAAGAAGAATTTTTTCATACCTTTAACGCTTTATTAGATAAAAATTCTCAAATAATAATTTCAGCAGATAGACCACCAAATAAACTAACTAGGATCCAAGAGAGAATAAAATCTAGATTTTCAGGTGGTTTGGTTGTGGATATTCAAAACCCTGATTATGAACTTAGATATAAAATTATTAAATCTAAAACTGATGAATTAAAATTATCTTACTCAAATCAAGTAGTTATTTCTGAAGAAATTCAAAAATTTTTAAGCACAGAAATTAAAACTAGTATTAGAGAATTAGTTGGAGCACTAAATAGAATTGTTTCATTCACAAGGATTTATAATAAAGTTCCTAGCTTGTCGGAGGTTAAAATAGTTTTAAAAGATTTGCTAAATCTTACCGAAAATAAAGTCGATATTGATACAATACAAACAATAGTCTGTAAATTTTATAAAATTAGCAAAAATGAAATGCTTTCACCAAGAAGATCAAGATATCTTGTAAGACCAAGGCAGACTGCAATTTATCTTGCAAAAATGCTAACATCTAAATCATTACCAGAGATAGGTAGATCTTTTTCTAATAGAGATCATACAACTGTAATTCACTCAGTCAAAACTATAGATAGATTGAGAAAAGAGGATAATGAATTAAATATTAATATTGATAGTTTAAAAAATAAGATTTTGTATAATAAAGAAAATGAAGTTTAGTTTAAATCAACAAGACCTTCAAAAATCTTTAAATTATTGTCAGGGTGTAATTGAAAAAAGAAGTACTTTACCGATTCTTTCAAATGTATTATTGGATGTAAGTAACGGAAAACTAACAATTACAGCTACTGATCTTGATTTAATTTTTATTCATCAAATTCCAAATGTCGAAATATTAGAAGAGGGCAAAACTACTTCATCTTCATCAATAATGTATGATATTGTAAGAAAGTTTTCATCTGGAAGTAAAATTAACTTTTCTAATCCTAGCGAAAATAAATTGCACTTAGAGTCTGATAAATCTGTTTTCAACTTGAATTGTATCAATGCTTCTGAATTTCCGTTAACAGATGAAAATTTTAATGAAAATGAGTTTTCGATTAAATCAAAAGAGCTACTAAAACTGTTAAATAAATGCAAATTCTCAGTATCTAACGACGAAACAAGACATTATTTAAGTGGAATTTTTTTACATCAGACAGAAGTTGAAGATAAAACTTTCTTAACAGCTGCAGCTACAGATAGTCATAGAATGTCTATTTCTAAGATCAGACTACAAAATAAAGTTCAATTTGATCAGATAATTTTACCAAAAAAGACTATTTTTCAACTCTGCTCTTTACTAGAGGACTATGAAGGTGAAGTTAAAATATCAAATATAAAATCAAAAATTAAATTTGAAATTAACAATAGCATATTGATATCCAAGCTTATTGATGGAAAATTTCCAAATTATGTCCAGGTGATACCTAAAGAAAACCAAAAAAAATTAGAAGTTGATCTAAAATCATTTTTAAATTCGGTAGATAGAGTTGCATCGGTTTCATTAGACAAAAAAGATGGTGTTAAATTTAATCTTTCAAAAGATAATCTTGATCTCTCAGTTAATAATACAAATAGTGGTGATGGCAAAGAAAGTTTAAGTGTTAAGTTTGATCACAAGCTAGATATAAGTTTTAATTCTAGGTATTTAATTGATGTTGCCTCACAACTCGATGGAGATAACATAGAGATTTATTTAAAAGATTCAGGTTCACCAGCCTTAATTAGAGATCCAGTTGATTATGATAGCATATATGTTGTAATGCCAATGAAGGGTTAATTCATTAAATCTAATTCATTATATATTTTACTTTCGATATAATTTGTAAATTCTGCTGAGCTCATACCAGGTTTAACTGCTGGAAGAATTGACAATATTATTGTTTTTTTTGAAGTTAATTCTCCATCTTTTGGCCATACATTTCCAGAATTTATCGCTACAGGTTGGCAATTTATTTTTAATTCATCATAAATTCTACCAACTCCTTTTTTAAAAGGAATTCTTTCATTTGGTAAAACTCTAGTTCCTTGAGGAAATATAATTAATGGCCTTTCTGAATTTCTTACAGAATTTTTTATTTTATCAATTAAACCTAAATTATCTTTAGTAATTTTATTTCTGTTAATTGAAATTGATCCAATTTTTTTCAAATACCAGCCAAATATAGGCATTTGAATTAATTCATATTTTAAAATAAATATTGGTGAATTAAATATTGTTTGCAGGTAAAAAGTTTCAAACATAGATTGATGAGAACAAGCAATAAAAAATTTTTCGTTATTAATAATATTTTCCCTGCCTTTAATAATAATTTTTGTTTGTAAAAAAATTTGTAAACACAGTGCAGCCCACTTTCCCATCATTTTCCCACCAAACAAAACTATTTTAGTGGGCATTACTAGTGATGGAAGGAATACTATCGAAATTATAGATATACCTAGAAAGAAAAAAAATAAAAATAGAAATTTTCTTATCATTTTTGTCAAAAACTAAATTATATCTTTTAGTTTTTGTCTTTTTTTAATTATATTTATTTTTGAACCTTTAATTAATATTTCAGCTGGTTTAGGTCTTACGTTATAGTTTGAAGATAATGATGAGCCATATGCTCCTACATCACAAATAATAATATAATCTTTCTCATTTAATTTTTGAAATTTATTTGTAGTTAGGAATTTATCTGTCGTTTCGCAAATCGGACCTACAAAATCATAACTTTTCGTAGTCATTTTATTGGTTTTTTTTAATGGAATTATTTTATGCTTAGCCCCATACAACGCAGGTCTCATAAAATCATTCATAGCTGCATCCATAATAATAAAATCTTTTTTAGAATTTTCTTTTATATAAATAATTTTTGAAATTAATATTGCAGTATCACCTATAATTGATCTACCAGGTTCAAAAACAATTTTTGATTTATGCTTTTTTAAAAATTTTTTAATAATTTGATTATACTTTTTATAATTAAATTTTTTATTGTCTTTTTTATAATCAATTCCCATACCACCACCAAGATCTATATACTCAAAATTAAAGTTAATTTTTTTTATTAATTTATCTATAACGTTAAGCATTTTTTGGTATGGGTTATGATCTAGAATTTGACTTCCAATATGCACACTTAAACATTTTAGATTTAAAAATTTTGAATTTTTTATATATTTTGAAACTTCAATAAATGTCTTTTCACTAACACCAAATTTATTTTCTTTTTTACCAGTTGAAATTTGTTTAATTGTTTTTGCATCTGTATTTGGATTTAATCTAATTCCAATATTTACCTTTTTATTCTTGGATTTCGCTATACTTTCTATTTCTAATATTTCACTTTTAGACTCACAATTTATCAATAAAATATTTTTATCTATTGCATAAATCAATTCTGACCTAGTTTTACCCACTCCAGAAAAAACAATCTTTTTGGAATTTATTCCCGCTTTAAGAGCAATCATTAATTCACCTTTTGAAACAACATCAGCTCCCAATCCACTTCGTTTAATTAGTTTAAGTATTTCTAGATTACAGTTTGACTTTGTTGAAAAACATATGATTGGAGAAAACGATTTAAAACTTCTTTTAAAGTTACTTATGTTTTCATTAATTTTTTTCTGCGAATAGCAAAAAATTGGTGTTTCAAATTTTTTAATTACTTTAGTGAGTCTAGATTTTTCAACTGTAAAAATATTATTGATATATTTCATCTTTTTTCGGCATTTTAAATACGTTATTAAAATTATTAAATTTTATAACATTATTATTTAATGATGCCTCATATTTTGGCTCATTTTTTCTTCCACATGAAGTTAATAAAATTAGACACATGGTAATTAAAGTTATTTTTTTAATCATTGTTATTTCTTCTTATAACTTAATATCATTTTCTTAATGTTGTCGAAAGAAGTTCCACCATAAGAAACTTTAGAATTAACAGATTTTTTCAGTTCAAATACTTTCAGAACATCAGCGGTTAAACCTTTTTCAATTTTATTTATCTCTTTTATTGAGAGTTCCGATAATTTTTTTTTATTTTTTTCAGCAAAATTTATGATTTTAGCCGTTTGTAAATAGGCTTTTCTAAATGGATAATTTAATTCTTTAACCATGTAATCTGCTAAATCAGTTGCTGTAATGTAGCCACTTTCTGCAAGTTCAATCATTCTTTTTTTATTTGGCGAAAAATTTTTAAGAACATCATTTAATATAATTAAGGAATTTTTTAATTGATCAAATGATTTAAAAACAATTTCTTTATCATCTTGCAAATCTTTAAAATATGAGAGGGGTAACCCTTTTAATGTTGTAAGCATAGAAAGTAAATTTCCAAACATGAAACCTGTTTTACCTCTCAAGTATTCTAGAGGATCAGGATTTTTTTTTTGAGGCATAATAGATGATCCAGTTACAATTTTATCATTTAAATTAATAAGTTTAAAAGCATCAGAATTCCAGATTATAAACTCCTCTGCAATTCTAGAGATATGAACAGCACATGCAGAGCAAGAATAAAGAAAATCAATTACAAAATCTCTATCAGAAACAGTATCAATTGAGTTTTTAGTTGGTCTGTGGAAACCTAATTTTTTTGAAGTATAAAATCTATCAATTTTAAAAGAGGTACCTGTTAAAGCAGCCACACCAAGTGGATTTTCATTAAGACTCTCTAAATTGTTTTTGAATCTATTTTTATCCCTGTTAAACATCTCCAAGTACGCCATTAAGTAATGAGCAAAAGAAACTGGTTGTGCATTTTTTAGGTGTGTGAAACCAGGCATAATTGTTTCAACATTTTTTTCTGCTTTTTTTAAAATAT
Organism: uncultured Pelagibacteraceae bacterium; assembly: GCA_902591775.1. Classification (GTDB taxonomy): domain Bacteria; phylum Pseudomonadota; class Alphaproteobacteria; order Pelagibacterales; family Pelagibacteraceae; genus Pelagibacter. The sequence continues at coordinate 8,756 of CACJBW010000005.1, read as the reverse complement.
TTTTAATTGTAACATCGATATTTTTAACAATTTCTTTATTGGCTTTTCTTAACCAAATTTTAAAATCTGTGACAACTTGATCATTTCTTGATCTTGCCGTGTGAACATACCCCGCTTCCTCTCCAATTAGCTCAAATAGTCTATTTTCTATATTCATATGAATATCCTCAAGCTTATCATCAAAAACAAATTTTTTTTTTATAATTTCGTGCTTAATTTTATTCAAACCCCATACTATTTTATTTTTAATTTTAAAATTTATAATTTTTTGTCTAAACAGCATATCAACATGTACAATTGAAGCTTCGATATCCTCTTTGAATAATCTTTTATCAATTTCTATTGATCCTCCAACCTTTTTAAAAAGGTTTTTTGTTTCCTTTTTAATTCTAGTGTTCCAAATTGGTTTATTGTTTTTATATTTACTCATGATATTTAAATGTTCTAAATTTTATGAAAATCATTTTTTTTAATTATCTTATAATAATATTTTACTTAATATCATCTAGCGTCTCATATTCAATAGAGCGTCCAGAAATTAAGAATCTTATAGTGCATAAAGACAAGAAAAAAATTGAAAATATAGAATTTATTAAATCTGACAGCCAAAAAGTAAGTTTAAATAATTATAAATCAAACCCATTAATAATAAATTTTTGGGCTACTTGGTGTGCTCCTTGTAAAAAAGAAATGCCATCTTTGGATAATCTTAAAACTTTAGATGAATTTAAAAATATTAATATTATCCCAATTAATATCGGTGGAGAAAGTTATAAAAAATCAAAAGAATTTTTTGATGAAATCAAAATCACAAATTTAGATATATTTACTGGATCTGGACCAGAGTTTTCACAGTTGTTTAAATTAAGAGGGTTGCCTACAACAATTTTAATAGACCGAAATGGTTTTGAAGTTGGAAGAATTGTTGGTTATATTGACTTTAATGATCAATCTTTACTTGATTGGTTAACAAAAAATTTATGAAATTTTCATTAAATACAACAATAATAAAACCAGTGAATAATGAAGAAATTAAAAGTGCAATAATTTTACTTCATGGATATGGGGGTGACGGTAAAGACATCAGCATGTTAACTTTAAACTGGAAAAGATTTTTAAAAAATACAGTTTTTTTATGTCCTGACGCACATGAAGTATGCAGCATAAATCCTACAGGGTTTCAATGGTTTGATTTAAATAATGAAGATTCAGAATATACTCTTGAAGAATCAAAAAAGGCAGAAAATGTTCTAAATAGTTATATTTTAGAAGTAAGTAATTATTTTAATTTAGAATATTCGCAAATTTGTGTTTCTGGTTTCAGTCAAGGTTGCATGATGTCATTAAATGTTGGTTTAACATCAGAAAAAGAATTTAATTGTATTGTAGGGTTTTCTGGAAGAATTATAAATATGAAAGACCTTTCCTCAAGAATTAAAAATAAAACTAACATTTTAATGATACATGGTGAAAATGATCCAATCGTCTCTCCAAACAATTTACTTGAAGCGAAAGACTTTTTTATCAGAAATAAAATTAAAATTGAAACCTTAATGATAAAAAACTGTGATCACAATATACCTATGGAAGCATCAAGTGCGGCATTAAACTTTATTAAAAAAAAATTAATAAGTTAATAAATATTTAATATAAAAATTAGATGTGTTGATAAAAAATATATTTAATGTATGTTTTATGTATGATTGAGATGTCTGATCAAAGTATTTCTTTAGAAAAATGTCCTGCATTAGTTTTAAATGCAGATTATAGACCTTTAAGTTATTATCCACTTTCATTATGGAGTTGGCAGGATTCAATTAAATCTGTTTTCTTGGATAGAGTTTCTATTGTTAGTTATTATGATAGACAAATCAGAAGTCCTTCGTTTAGTATGAAACTTCCAAGTGTAATTGCGCTTAAATCATACATTAGACCTCAATCTAATCCTAACTTTACTAGGTTTAATGTATTTTTAAGAGATAAGTTTAGCTGCCAATATTGTGGAAGTAAAAATGAACTTACATTTGATCATCTATTGCCAAGATCAAAAGGTGGAAAAACAGATTGGGATAATGTTGTAACAGCCTGTTCATCTTGTAATGTTAAAAAGGGAGGAAGACTAATAAAGAATTCAGGTATGACATTAAACCAATGGCCTTTTCAACCTACAACAGAAGATCTTCACAAAAATGGTAAGAATTTCCCACCAAACTTTTTACATAAAAGTTGGATGGACTATTTGTATTGGGATGTTGAACTTGAGCCGTAGCTAAATTTTTTCAGATATTTTTATAGCAATCCTAGAACCTGTTTTAATGATCTTATCCATAATTGAATAAGGACCTTTTTTTGTCGCTCCTTCCTCGTAAGCTATATCTTTATGGTCCAATTCGTCTTGTCTAAATTTTATTATTTTTTCTTTTAAATTCTTTTCATCCAACTCTATTTGATTAATTTGACTTTTATAATGCTCATCAATTACTTCTTCAACAGAAGCTGTACATAACATTGCAGCTTTTTTCCCAAGTATTGTTGAGCCAAATCCAAGACCCAATCCAAGTAAATCCCATAAAGGTAGAAATTTTGTTGGTTTTATATTCCTTTTTTCTATTTCATTTTCAAAAAAATTCGAATGTTCCTCCTCGTGTCTTTTCATTTCGCTGATTTTTTTTTTCAAATCATCATTTTTAATTAAGGTATTTAAAGCAAGCAGTTGACCTTCATAAATTTTAATTGCACCCCTTTCTCCAGCATGATCTACTCTTATGAATTCCTCTAATTTTTTTTTATTAGTTTTTTTCATAGGTTAATGTTCTAATAGAAAAAATAACAATTAAAATTGATAAAATTGTATTTATTGCCGCTAGTGAAAATCCTAGGATTTTAAAAGTAGCATCTTTGCAGTCTACTGGCATACTTTTACTAAGACTATCCAATAATTTTGACTTATTTGATATATCTAGGGAATTATTGGTGCAACTAGAAATTTCTTTAATTAAATTGTTTTCAATTCCAAAATGATAGCCAGAAATTATAGAACTTATAGCAAATATCATGATTGTAATTATTAAAATTTTATCATTAGCAGAATAATAATATCCAATAAAACTTACTAATACTGCAGCTATGTAGGGTAATCTTTGATAGATACATAACTTACATGGCTCATAATTAAGTATATATTCAATATATAAAGCTGAAATTATTGAAACTAACGAGATTAATAAAATAATTAAATAAAAATTTTTTCTATTAGGAAATACGATCATACTTAATCAATAAAATTATTTAAAAATATATAAATTGCATATGCAAAAATGATCAGAAAAATTGATAAAAAAATAGAGAATTTTAGAAGCTTTTTTTCAATTATCTTTTTTATTGTAGGTCCGAAGTTTCCAACTAAAAATGCTATTAAAAAAAAACGTGAACCTCTTGTTAAAAGAGAAATGATAATAAAATACAAAATATTAAAGTTTATAAAACCGCTTGTGATTGTAAGTAACTTAAAAGGCACTGGTGAAAATCCAGCAATTGCTAAGAGAGTTATCCAGGCTATAACACCACCTTCAGAAGAAACTTTATCTTTTAAAAATGAAGCGTTATCAACACCATATATATCAAAAATTTTTAGCCCAATTTCATTGAAGAAGACATATCCTATAAAATACCCCAAGCAAGCTCCCAAAACAGATCCTATGGTTGCTATCATTGCAATTCTAATCCATTCATGTTTTCGAGCTATTGTCATAGGAATTATCAAAACATCAGGAGGAATTGGGAATATAAAACTTTCAATAAAAGATATAAATCCCAAAATAGATTTAGATCTTTTATGACCTGCTAGTTTAATAGTTTTATTGTACAGCTCTTTAAACATATTTTCTTTTAATACAATAAATGATTTAATACTATTGGTTAAAATATGCAAAGGTTTGGGCGAATGGCGGAACTGGTAGACGCGTTGGACTCAAAATCCAATAGTAGCAATACTGTGAGAGTTCGATTCTCTCTTTGCCCACCATAAATTTATGAGTACACAAAATATAGATAATTTAGTTGATCTCTTTTTTATTAATTATAAAAAACAAAAAAAAGACAATATTCTTTTAACATCCTTAAAAGATAATAGTAATTATTTTACGTGGGAAAAAACATTCCATTCAATTAAAAAACTTTCTTCAGAAATTAAAAAATATACAAACAAAGGTGATAGATGTTTGTTAATATCTGAAAATAGACCTGAATGGTTTATAACTGACCTTTCAGTAATGTTATCTGAAGCAATAACTGTTCCAGCTTATACAACTTATGCTGAGAAAGATTATGAATACATAATTGAAAATTGTAATCCAAAAATAATCTTTGTTTCTAATCAAGAACAATATAGAAAAGTAAAAGATATTATAAAAAAAAAGAGTTTTATAAATAAAGTTTTTTCTTTTGAAGAATTAGATGTAGATACTGACTATTATATAAATGTTAATAAATTATTTGCTAATTTAGACTATCAAGATTTAAACGTTCCAGATTTATCAATTAAAAGAAACGATCCTGCTTGTATTATTTATACCTCAGGAACTCAAGGTAACCCAAAAGGTGTAATTTTAAGTCATGGTGGTATTTTAAATAATTGTGATGGTGCGCTCGATATATTAAAACCTTTGTTATCAGATCAGACCAGGTTTTTAACTTGGTTGCCTCTATCACATTCTTATGAACACACTGTTCAATTTGTTCAAATAAGTGTTGGAGCAAAAATATTCTATGCGGAGAGTATTGAAAAATTAATTAAAAATATGAATGATTGTAAACCTCAATTAATGACTGCGGTACCTAGGTTTTATCAAAATCTTTTTCAAAAAATTAATGCAAGTTTCAATAAAACAAAAGGTTTAAAGAAAAGTTTAATATTAAAAATGTTAGAACTAGGAACCAAAAAAATAAATAAACAATCTTTGACAATTTTAGAAAAATTAACCGATAGTATTTTAGAAAAAATTGTGAGAAAAAAAATCAAAAGTCAATTTGGTGGTGAGCTTAAAACATTCGTTTCAGGCGGTGGAGCACTTGATAAAGAAGTTGGTATTTTTTTAAATGCGATAGGCTTACCCACCTTGCAGGGTTATGGATTAACCGAGACCTCTCCAGTTGTAAGTTGTAACCCAATTGACGATATAAGGGTTGAAACTGTAGGACCACCTTTTAAAGGTAATGAGGTAAAAATAGCTTCAGACGGAGAAATTTTAGTTAAGGGTGAGAATGTGATGTTGGGTTATTGGAATAATGATGAAGAAACTAAAAAAGTTTTAAAGGATGGCTGGTTGCATACTGGAGATATTGGAATTTTTGAGAATGGTTATCTAAAAATTACTGATAGAAAAAAGGATATTTTAATTACACCAGGTGGAGACAATATATCTCCAGTTAAAATAGAAAATGAATTGTCAAATTCGAAACTTATTGACCAATCAGTTGTTTATGGAGATAATAAACCCTATTTAGTTGCCTTATTAGTTCTTTCCGAAGATAATATCGGTACAAGCAATGATCAAATACAAAAAGAAATAGAAAATATTAATAAAAATCTTTCAAGAATAGAAAATATAAAAAAATTTTTTATTATTAATGAAAAATTTTCAATCGAAAATGGAATGTTAACACCAACTTTAAAACTGAAAAGATATAAAATTGTTCAGAAATATAAAAGTGAATTTGAAAAACTTTATTAAAAATTTTTTTTAAAAAACACTTTATTAATAGCGATTTATTTAACTTTTTTCAGTTAACAAAAAAAATTAAAAAATAATTTTATTTTTTAATTTTTATTAAAAAATTATATGTTTGACATAACTATTCAAAAAAAATAAAAATTAGTTATTAACGAATCATAAAGATTCGTTTATAAAAAAAGGGAGCTAAAGATGGCTAAAAGAAAAAAGAAAGCTGCTAAAAAGAAAACTAAGAAAAAAGCTAAGAAAAAAGCTAAGAAGAAAAAAAGAAGATAGTTTAGTATTCTTTTTAATTGATAACGCTTCTCATGGCGCTTGCGTGAGGAGCGTTTTTTTTTACTCTGTAATTTCCTGATTTAGTGGTTTTTCACCCACTGATTTTTCATCAATTTTTTGCATCTGTTTTTCTAAATTTCTTTTTAAAGCTTTATCTAGCTTTTTTTGAGCATCTTCTAAACTTGAACCCATTACAATCTGGAATTCTGTTAACAATCTTTCGTAAGCTTTTTCAAATAATTGCCTTTCACTGTAGGATTGATCAATCATAATATCATCCCCTTTATTTAGATCTCTCACTACCTCAGCTAACTCATAAATTTTGCCAGAAGATATTTTAGCTTCATATTCCTGAGCTCTCCTACTCCACATCGATCGTTTTATTTTTGGTTTACTTTTTAAGATACTTACACATTTATTTATCTGATTAATTGTTGCTAGTGGTCTTAAATGAGATTGTTTATTTACTGGAACCATCCCATTTGCTTTATCTTTTTCAAATTTAAGAATATATGTTTCAACATCAATACCACCAATATTAATTTTTTTTGTTTCCATAATTTGACCTACACCGTGTTTTGGATAAACAACATAATCTTTAATCTTAAATAGTCTTTTTTCAGTGTCTTGTTTTTTTACTTTTTTGATTTCAGGTTTTTGCTCATTATTTTTAGGAATTCTTAGTGGATCAGTTTTTGTTTCAATTTTGTCTTTTTTTTTTGTATCTTTGATTACTTTCTTTTTTTTTACTTCTTTAATTACTTTTTTAACTTTAGTTACTTTAATTACTTTTTTTACTTTAGCTACTTTGGAAATTTTTTTTTGTTTAACTTCTTTTTTTACAGGCTTAGTTTTTTTTGGGACTTTTGTTTTTGTTTTTTTATTATTCAAGATTTTCTTTAAAATATTTTTCATATTTATCTTTTACATCTTTAAATTGTTCATGATCCGTAGGTGGATCTTTTTTTTCACTAATATTTGGCCACAAATCTGCATATTTTTTATTAACTTCTAACCATTTACCATCATTATCTTCGTTATCAGATATTATGGCGTCCACTGGACATTCTGGCTCGCAAACGCCACAATCTATACACTCATCGGGTTTAATTACAAGCATATTCTTACCTTCATAAAAGCAATCTACTGGACATACTTCAACACAATCCATCAATTTACATTTGATGCATTTATCATTTACTAAATATGTCATATTTTTTTTTGTCGAACCTTCTCTTTTATATCTCCAACTACTTTCGGATCTAGATAAAGCAAACCAGATAATCTTCTCATTAAGTTCGTTTCATACATATCCGCATCTTCATCTGAGTATATAATATCCCATAATGCCTCTATTATGATTCTTTTGTCTTCTTCATTAATATTTTTAATCTCTCTAGTAAAATCAAGTATTTGATTGGAGTCTTTTTCTTTTTCTTCTGCATCTTTCATAATTTTATCAATATTTTCGGTCTCACCTCCCATTTCAATAATTGCATCTTTAATAATTTTTTTTTCTTTATCTGTATAATTCTCGTCAATACTTGCTGAATGAATTAATAAACAAGCTACTGCAATTATTGATGGGTGATTACTTTCTTTTTCAGCTTCTTTTTTTTTAAAAATATTGAACATTATTTCAAGTTAAGTTGTGAAAGCACGTTAAATGGATTGTCATTAATATTCTTCTTTATATCTTTTCTAATTACTTTTTTTGATGGTATATATTTAAAGTGAAGATTATTATCTTTCTCGTAAGTTTTGTAATTCATTTTTTTAATTAATTTCACAAAATTTTCTTTATTACAACCTAACAAATTCAACATTTCAGGAATTAACTTGATCTCTTTAATTTTATCTTCTGATTTAGTGTTAAAAATCATTAAAAATAACCTCTCTAAAATATCTATTCTAACATATAAATTTTCAAATTTTTCAAAACCACATAGGAGCATTAAATTTTTATTTAACATTTTTTTTTCCTCTAAAAAGTTTAATCCAAAAGTTGGAGGCGTAAAATCAAAATTTTTCTCATTGTAGTTTTTCCATAAAAGAATTCGTAATGATACCGAACTTGGTTTAAATAATTTAAATAAAAAAACATGATATCTTCCGAATTTTACACCTAGATTTCTCAATTTTTTCCTTTCATCTTGTTTAAGTCTTTTTAAATAATTTAAAACCTCATCTCTTTTAACAACTCCATTACTTTCATAAAGATGATATGCCAAAGCTCTTATTTCTGAATTATTATCTTTAACATTTTTTAAATCTATTAGACTTTTTAACTCTGTTTCAATTTTTTCATTGATCCATTTCTGTAAATAAGAATTTAGTCTTGATTTTTCATTATTCTCAATCATTTCATCAATAATTAATTGAATTTGAGGATTTAAATAATCTGAACCAGGAATTAATTTAGCTATTTGATTGTTGTTCCAATATATTTTAAAATCATCTTTTAGTTCAATCAAACCAGTATCAATTATCTGAGTTATTCTCTTTATAATTTCTGGCATAACGTTTTGTCTTGCTGCTTTTTTAAGTGATTTTACATCAGCATCTAATGTATCAACTTTTAAGTCTAACTCTAATCTTAGACCTTTTAAACGTCCAATATACTGTTCATTAATCATTACTTCTTCATCATTAACAATCTCAGTTTCAAAAACTATATCTTGTTTTAAACCTCTAGCTAAAATACTTGCTCTTTTATCAATAAATGTTTTTGTTAACTCCTCATGAAGT
>CACJBW010000004.1 GCA_902591775.1 uncultured Pelagibacteraceae bacterium | reverse complement strand
ATAGTTTTTGAATCTTTAACTTGTAGTCATTGTGCAGATTTCCATAAAAATGTTTATCCTAGCTTAAAAACTGATTTTATAGACAAAGGTTTAATTTTAATCGAATTTAGAAATTTTCCATTAGATATGGCTGCATTTAATGCATCAAAAATAGCTCATTGTAAGAATGATGGAAATTCAGAAATACTTCATCATTTATATAAAAATCAAAGTAGCTGGGTAAGAGGAAGCACTATTGAAGATCTCAACAGAAACCTAAAGAAGTTAATTCAAGAATCAAATTTTAAATTAGATTTTGATAAATGTATAGCAGACTCAAAAATTGAAGATTTTATTTTAGAAGACCGAATCAACGGAGCTAAAAACTACAAAATCGAGGCAACACCAACACTTATAATTAATGGTGAAAAGTTCGAAAATACATCCAACTATAAAAAATTAAAAAAATATATAGAAAAACTGATATAAGTCATTGAATGGAGTTTAAAAAAATCCAATTAAATGGCTTTAAGTCTTTTGCAGAGAAAACTAACTTTTTAATTGAAAAAGGCCTTACAGGAATTGTCGGGCCTAACGGTTGTGGCAAGTCAAACATAGTTGAATCTCTTAGATGGTGTATGGGAGAGACTTCGGCAAAAAGTATGAGAGGGTCTGGGATGGAAGATGTTATATTTTCAGGCACATCAAATAAACCCTCAAAAAATATTGCTGAAGTAGTTTTAAGTTTAAACAATGATAACAAAGATGGACCGCACCAATACAATGATCTAGAAGAAATAGAAATTCGAAGAAAAATTGAAAAAGATAAAGGATCAAAGTTTTACATAAACAACAAAGAAGTTAGAGCAAAAGATGCACAAATGTTTTTTGCAGATCTATCTACAGGGGCTCATTCGCCATCGTTAATAAGTCAAGGCAGAATAGGAGCATTAGTTACAGCAAAACCATCTGATAGAAGAGCTATACTTGAAGAAGCTGCTGGAATAGCTGGTTTGCATGTTAGAAGGCATGAAGCAGAAATTAGATTAGGAGCAGCAGAAAATAATTTAAAGAGAGCTGACGAACTTAGAAGACAACAAGAAAAACAATTAGCAAATTTAGAAAAACAAGCTGAGGAAGCTGCAAAGTATAAATTAATTTCAGAAGAAATAAAAAAAGTTGAGGCAGGGCTTTATTATTTAAGACTTATAGAAATTGATAAAGAAATCACTTTAGAAAATGAAGTAAATAATGAGGCAGATGGAAAAGTAGAAGAATTTAATAAACAAATTGAAGAATTAGAAACTAAAATTAAAAATGAACTTGAAAGAGTAGAGCCTATAAGACAAAAAAATATTGAAAATTTATCCAAGATTCAAAGATTAAATCTTGAACTAAAGTCTTTAGATGAGGAAAGCACCAGAATAAATGAAGAGATAGATACAATAAAAAGTTCTATAAAGGTTATAGATGAGGATATTGATAGAGAAAAAAGCATTGTAATTGACGCGAATTCAAACGAAAAAAGATTAAAAGAAGAGAGAAATATCCTAATTGATACTGACTCAAAATATTACGAGACAGAAAAACTCTCAAGTCAAGACCTTGAAAATTCTAAATCAAAATTAAAGAATGAACAAGACAGAATGGATTTGTTGTTGGAGAGTTTCAGTTCTGAGTCATTAAAAAAACATAATGAAATTATTAAAACCATAAAAAATCAAATCGAAGAAGTTAAAAAACTAGTTTCTGACAATAGAAATCAGCAGACAATAAAAATATTAGATGAGTGTATAGTTAATTTGTCTTACTTAACTATGAAAGTAAAAGAAGTTGAAAATGATGATGTAGTTTCAACTCTAACATCCAAAAGTGATCAGATAAAGAAATTGCAGGATGATTATGCTGAAAGTTATAGTAAAAACCAAAGTATAAAAAAAGAGTCTGTTAAAAGAAAAGAACGAATAAGTATTATTGATCAAGAATTTGAGAGCTGGCAAAATCTTTTAAGTAATTCTGAAAAAATGGTAAATGAACTCAATACGAGAAAGAGTAAGCTTGTAAATAAATTAAGTGATCTAGAAAAACAGCCAGAATCTCAAGCAGAAAAAAAAGGAAAGATTTCAGAAAACTTAAGAATTTCAGAAAATGAAAAAAATGAAAATGAAATTTTAGTTGAAAAAATTGATAATAATATTGCAGAAATTAGAGTTCAATTAAATAATACAAAAGAAAGTTCAATAGAAATTAGAGAGAAGAAAGCTAGCTCTGGAGCAACAATTGAAGGTTTAAACAAAAGAAGAAGTGATCTATTGGAAAGAGTTATGACAGAATTAAACGTTGAAGAAGAAAATATACTTAATTATTCAAATTTAGAAAAAGGAAATGAATTTCCAGACTTAGTGACCCAAGAAGAATTACTTGACGAAAAAAAAAGGCAAAGAGAAAAACTTGGATCTGTTAATTTAAGAGCAGATGATGAAACTGAAAAGTATAAAACTGAAATCAAAAAAATGGAACAGGATAGGCAGGATCTTGTAACGGCAATATTGAAGTTAAAAGAGAGCATAACTGAACTTAATCAAAAAGGTCGAGAAAGATTGTTGGATGCTTTTGAGAGAGTGAATAGAAAATTTAACGAGGTTTACACAAAATTATTTAATGGGGGTAGCGCTAAATTAGAACTTGTAGACTCAGATGACCCTCTAGATGCTGGTTTAGAAATGCTAGTCAGTCCTCCTGGTAAAAGACTTCAATCCATCACCTTACTTTCTGGTGGTGAACAAGCGTTGACTGCATTATCCTTGATATTTGCAGTATTTCTTACTAATCCATCCCCTATTTGTGTACTTGATGAAGTAGATGCACCGCTTGATGATGCAAATGTAACAAGATTTTGTAATCTATTAAATGAACTGACAAAGATTACCTCTACAAGATTTATAATAGTAACCCACCATGCTTTAACAATGTCAAAAATGGATAGATTATATGGGGTTACGATGCCAGAGAAAGGAATAAGTCAACTGGTTGCTGTTGATCTTCAAAAAGCTGAGAGCATGGTAGCTTAGGCTAATGGAAGAGGAAGATTTTAAAACTCGCCTTAAAAGTGCAAAAAATAGAGCAAAATCCAAATATTCTGAGAGTAAAGAGCAATCAACATCTGGAATGGGCCATGCTTTTAAAATGAGCACTGAATTAGTTGCAGCAGTAGCTGTTGGGACAATTATTGGGTTTATTTTAGACAATTGGTTTGGTACTAAACCTTGGTTAATTTTAATATTTTTTTTTGTAGGGGTAATTGCAGGAATTATGAATGTAATTAAATCAGCAAAAAAAATGCAAAAAAAATAAGAGAATATAATGGCATCGAATCCAATGTACCAATTCAATGTTTATAGAATTGGTCCGGAAATTAAATTAGGCTCAGTCGATATTTCTTTCACTAATGCAAGTTTATTCATGGTCATTAGTTCTTTAGCTATTTTGATAATTTTTAATCTAGGAGCAAAGAAAAAAACCCTAATACCTGATAAATTACAATTATTATCAGAATTAAGTTATTCCTTTGTCGCCAAAATGATTAGTGACACAGCAGGATCAAAAGCAAAACCGTACTTTTCATTTATTTTCTCATTATTTATGTTTGTACTATTCTGTAATATGTTTGGAATGATACCTTACGCATTTACAGTTACAAGCCATATTATAGTTACATTTATGCTTGCTGCATTTATTTTCATTGGAGTGACAATTATTGGATTTATGAAACATGGATTGGGATATTTAAAATTGTTTGTACCAAGTGGGGTCCCAATGGTTCTACTTCCACTGATAGTTGTCATTGAAATTATTTCATATTTAAGTAGACCAATTAGTTTATCGGTCAGACTATTTGCAAATATGATGGCTGGCCACACAATGATGAAGGTATTTGGAGGCTTTGTTATAAGCTTAGGAGTTATAGGTGGATGGCTCCCACTTAGTTTTTCGGTTGCACTTACAGGTTTGGAGATACTAGTTGCTTTTCTTCAAGCATATGTTTTTGCAATTTTAACATGCATTTATTTAAATGATGCATTAAATCTACACCATTAATAAAAAAAGGAGGAAAAATGGAATTAGAAGCAGCAAAAATGATAGGAGCAGGTTTAGCAGCTATTGCACTAGCAGGTGCGGGAGTTGGTATAGGAATTATCTTTGGTAATTACTTATCTGGTGCTATGAGAAATCCATCTGCAGCTCAAAAACAATTCCCTAACTTGTTATTAGGATTTGCTTTAGCTGAAGCAACAGGATTGTTTGGATTAGTAGTTGCGTTGATTATTTTATTTGCATTTTAGTTAATGTTAAAAAAAATAGTTATTTTATTATTCGTTACATGCTTTGCATGTTTTAATACAGTATTTGCCGCTGAAAGTGGTGGTATGCCTCAACTTAATCCAGAGTTTTGGATTTCTCAAATCTTCTGGCTTATCATCACGTTTGGAATACTTTTTATTGTTTTGACTAAAGTTATATTGCCTAAGATTAGCGATAACTTAGAAACTAGAAAATCACAAATACTTGAAAATATTGAGACAGCAGATAAACAAAAAGAAGAAAGCCAAAAAAAAATAGACGAATATGAAAAGATTATTTTAGACAGTAAACTTAAAGCTAAAAGTTACTTTAATGAGGCTAGAGAAAAGATTTTGGATGACATAAATAAAAAAAGAGCTGCATTAGAGAAAGATCTTGATGAAGAAATAGGTGAAGTAGAAAAGGAATTATCTGATCTAAGGAATAAATCAGGAGAAAAAATAAATAAAATTGCAGCAGAAACATCAGCTGAGTTAATAAAAGAGCTAATTGGTGAAGAAGTAAATAGTAGCAGCATAGTAGCGATTGTAGAAGACCAATCAAAATTAAATAAAGAGAGAAAAGATGTTTGATGCAACTTTTTGGGTAGCAATATCATTTTTTATATTTGTAGGACTATTGGTATATTTTAAAATACCTCAGAATATAAATAATCTCCTAACAAAAATGATAGGAAATATAAAAAAAGAAATCGATGAAAGTGAAAAGTTAAGAGTCGAGTCAAAAAAACTTTTAGATGAAGCTCAAGCTAAACTCAGTTCTGTAGAAGGAGAGTCCAAAAAAATCCTTGATCAAGCTAAAACTGAGTCTGAGCAACTTGTTATAAGCATGAATGAAAAATTTCATAAAACTTCTGAAATAAAAAAGAATTTAACTCAAACAAAAATTAATCAGATGAAAGAGGCAGCAATTAAAGAAATCAAAGATACTTCTGTTAAAATTGCCCTAGAGTCTGTAAAAAAAATAATAACAACTACAGTTGATAAATCTAAACTAGATAATCTTTTTGAAAAGAATCTTGAAGAAGCAAAGACTGAATTAAAAAAAATTAATTCATAACTAAATTACGTTACATTTTCTTAAAATAATATAAAATCCAAATTATGAATTCGATTGTAATAGGATCAGGTTTTGGTGGTATGGCTGCAGCATTAAGGTTAAAAGCTAAAGGCCATAATGTAACCTTGATTGAAAAACATGAAGATTTAGGTGGACGAGCAAGAGTTTTTAAAAAAAATGGATTTACATTTGATGGTGGTCCAACTGTGATAACAGCACCCTACCTAATTGATGAATTGTTTCAACTTTTTAATAAAAATTCTAAAGATTATTTAGAAATTAAATCTTTAAAAACTTGGTATCAATTTGTTTTCGAAGATGGTTTTAAGTTTGACTATTCTGGTGATGAAGAAGAAATGGTTAATCAAATAAAAAAGATTAACGAAAAAGATGTAAACGGATATAAAAATTTAGTTAATTTTACAAAAAAGATTTTTGATAAAGGTTTTACTGAATTATCTGATGTTCCATTTGATAAACCCTCTTTTATGTTAAAGCAGATACCTTCTTTATTTAATTTAAAGAGTTATAAATCTGTTTATGGTTTGGTTTCTTCTTACATAGAAAATGAAAAATTAAGAAGATTACTTAGTATGCATCCACTGTTGGTAGGTGGCAATCCTTTTACAACAACATCAATATATGGATTAATTTTATATTTAGAAAAAAAATGGGGAATTCATTACTCTATGGGAGGGACTGGTCAAATAATAAATGGTATGGAAAAACTAATGAATGAAGAAAATATAAAAATATTAAAAGGATGCGAAGTAAATAAAATCTTATCAAATAAAAATAAAATTACTGGGGTTGAACTAAGCAATGGGGATAAAATCGAAACAGATAATGTTATATGTAACGCTGATCCACCCGCAGTTTACTCAAAATTAGCAAACACAAATAGTAGTAATTCTATTTTTAATTGGAAAATGAAAAGAATGGAATATTCAATGGGTTTGTTTGTTTATTACTTTGGAACCAAAAAAGTTTACGACGATGTTGAACATCATACAATTAAATTTGGAGATAAATACAAAGAACACTTGGATGATATTTTTAACAATAAAAAATTAAATGACGATATTAGTTACTATTTACATAGACCAACAGCTACAGATAAATCGATGGCACCTGATAGTCATGATTGTTTTTATGTGTTGGTGCCAGTTCCTAATAACCAATCTGGCATAGACTGGTCTATTGAAGGAGATAAAATGAAAAATCTGGTTATTAAAAAAATGGAGGAAAGTTTACTACCTAATTTAAGAGAAAATATTGTTGAGGATTTTTATTTAACTCCAGATTATTTTGAGAAAGAGTTAAATACTAAACATGGCTCAGGTTTTTCTATTCAACCAAAATTTACCCAATCAGCTTATTTTAGATTTCATAATAAATCAGAGATTTTTGATGGTTTATATTTTGTTGGAGCAGGTACTCATCCTGGAGCGGGTGTGCCAGGAGTACTGTCTTCAGCAAAAGTCTTAGACAAAATTTTATAATGGAGAAAAAGAGTTTTCTATCAATATACGCAAAATCATTTAACTGGGCTGGTTTTTTTCTACCAAAAGAAACTTATTTGAAATGTTCTAATTTATACGATTTTTGTAGAACTTTAGATAATATAGCAGACGATGAAGGCACAATTCATATTAAATTAAGAAGATTTTTAAACTTCAAAAATAATTTTATCAATAAAGAATTTCAGAACCGTATAATCAAAAATATGTGGTTATTAATGGATGAATATAATATTTCCACAAAAATTGTAGAAGACTTATTTGATGGTGTAGAGTCTGATATTCAAAATGAAATAAGATTAAATTCAAAAAAGGAATTATTAATTTATTCATATAGAGTAGCAGGAACTGTTGGATTAATGATGGCAAAAATTTTAAATGTAAATAGCTCTAATTCTCTTAAATCAGCTATAGATTTAGGAATAGCTATGCAACTAACAAATATTTCGAGAGATGTAGTAGAGGACAAAAAAAATAAAAGGTTTTATATAAAACACAATTTTGAAACAATAAAAGAAACATTGGCTACTGCAGATTTATTTTATAATAGTAGCTTTTCATCAATAAAAGATATTCCGTTAGGTCTTCGATTTTCAGTTATAGTTGCAAGAAGAATTTATAGACAAATTGGAAGAAATATTATTAAAAAACAAACAATTCAAAATTATAATAAATCAGGCAAAATTTTTGTTACTAATAGTGGTAAAATATTGCAAACATTATTATCTATATTTGACTTGCTAAAACTATCATTGATTAAAAAACATAATCACCTTAGAGATAAAGAACACGAATTAATTAGTGAAGAAATAAATTTAAATGAAAGATTTTGATTTTATCATAATTGGTGGAGGTTGCGCAGGATTATCTTTAGCATATGAGTTAGATATCAATAATAAATTAAAAAATAAAACTTTAGCTATTATTGAACCAAGAGATGAATATAAAAAAGATAAAACTTGGTCTTTTTGGAAAACATTCTCACATAATTTTGAGGATTGTGTAAAAAAAAATTGGAAACATTTCTCTATAAATGTGCCTCAAAAAACAAGACATCTAGAGTGTGATAATTATCAGTATCAAAGTATTGATAGTGGTTTATTTTATGAGAAGATAAACAACAAATTAAAAGAAAATAAAAATATTTCCTTTCACAAAAATGATCAAAATATAAATTTTGATAACTCTTTAGTATTTAATAGTGTTCCAAATTTAGGTAATCAAAACTCTGGTCTTTGGCAACATTTCTGTGGGGTAGAAATAGAGACAAAAAAGGATTTTTTTGATGAAGAAATGATGAATCTAATGGATTTTGATTGTGAACAGAGAGGAAGTGTTCATTTTTTTTATACACTTCCGTATTCGAAAAAGACAGCATTAATCGAAACAACATGGTTATCAGAAATGAATGACGATTCCCAAAAAGATTATGATCATCAAATTAAAGATTATATTGGGAATAATCTAAAAATAAAAGATTATAAGATTATATACAAAGAAGTGGGTGCTATACCTCTTTTTTACCCAATAACTGACCAAGTAAAAAATAAAATTAATATTGGAACAGCTGGTGGTATGACAAGGTTAAGTACTGGTTATACTTTTCTAAATATTCAAGAACAAAGTAAATATATAAGAGAAAATATCGAAAACATTAGTAAATTGAAAACTTTTCAAATTAAAAAAAAATATCAATTTCTTGATAATATTTTTTTAAAAGTTCTTAAAAATAATCCAAGCAAAATGCCAAATATTTTTTTTAGGATGTTTAATAATAAATCTAATACTGTAATAAAATTTTTGTCAAATAGAAGTAATTTATTTGAAGATATATCGATAATATTAAAAATGCCTAAATGGATTTTTATTAAAGAACTTTTTAAATTATATGATTAGAATTAATTTTTACCACTCTTTAATTTTTTTTAATTTATGTATACTTTTATCAGGAATAAAATATTTGAGAGAAGGTAGTTTCTTACTAATTTCGTTGTTTTTAATTTTAACAATTGGAATATCCCATGGTTCACTGGATCATATTAAAGGTAAAAAACTGATTAAATATTTTGGATATAAATCAATGGGTATTTTTTATATGAGTTATTTACTTATTGGCACAGTTATAATATTGATTTGGTTAATATTCCCAAAATTATTACTTTTCTTATTTTTAATTATCGCTGCTTATCATTTTGGTAAAGAGGACTCTGAATTTATTAATCAAAAAGAAAAGTTTGAATTAATTTATTTTTTAAAAGGATCATTAATAATTACATCGCCCTTATTTTTCCATAAAGAGGAAACACTAGCAATATTCGAGACATTAAATTTTTATATTTCAAATAATTTAATAATATCTAACGAGATATTATTCATATTTATCTTACTATCTTTAATTTCAGGAATTATTTTATCGTTAAACAAAAGTATCGAAGCAAAGTCATTATTATTAATGGATTATTTATCAATATTAATCCTAAATTATTTTCTTAATCCAATAATTGCTTTTACGATTTACTTTTGCTTTTTACATTCTATCAGGCACTCGATTTCTTTGATTAGAGAAATAAATAAAAATTTGACAAAAGGTTTACCAATATTCATTAAAAAAGCCCTTCCACTAACAATTTTAACAATTTTTGGATATGTTGTTTCAATATCAATTCTGAATAATTATAACGAATTTAATGAAACTATATATCGGGTTATTTTTATTGGATTGGCCTCATTAACTTTTCCACATATATTGCTTGAATATTTAATTGAGAAAAATGAGCAATAAAAATATTAATTTAATTGGTTGGATTTTATTCATTATTTCTGCATTAGGTTTTATCATATCAAGTGTAGGAAGTTTTTGGGCTATGTTTGGAAGTCTTTTCTTTCTAGTTGCGTGTATTGTTTTTTTAATCCCTTTTTTTAGAAAGCACGAGAGTGAAAAATAATCATATAAAAATACTTTTAGCAGCTCCGAGAGGATTTTGTGCCGGTGTTGACAGAGCAATTGAAATTGTGAAGAAAAGCATAGAAAAATATGGTGCTCCTGTATATGTAAGACATGAAATAGTTCATAACAAGCACGTAGTAGATGGCTTAAAAAAAATTGGTGCAATATTTGTTGAGGAAATTGATGAAATTGAAGATAAAACAAGGCCTGTTATCTTTTCAGCTCACGGTGTACCAAAATCTGTTCCTCAAAAAGCAGAAAGTTTAAACATGATTTTTGTTGATGCGACATGTCCATTGGTATCTAAAGTTCACAGAGAAGCAGAAAATTTAAATAAAAAAGATGTTCAAGTTTTGCTCATAGGTCATAAAAACCATCCAGAAGTAATTGGCACAATGGGCCAAGTAGCTAGTGGAAAGATTGATCTTATAGAAACTATAGATGACGCAAAAAATTATCAAAGAGGTGAAAACGATAAACTAGCTTATATTACACAAACAACATTGTCGGTTGATGATACTAAAGATATTATAAATGTTTTAAAAGAACGCTTTCCTGATATTCACGAGCCAAAAAAAGATGATATTTGTTACGCAACAACAAATAGACAAGCAGCAGTCAAAAAAATTGCAAAAGACTGTGATAATCTTTTTGTAATTGGAAGTAGGAATTCTTCTAACTCAGTTAGATTAGTGGAAGTAGCTCAAAATAATGGATGTGAAAATGCTGAATTAATTCATTCTGAAAGCAGCTTTCCACTTGAAAAAATATCTAAATGCAAAACAATAGGTATTTCATCTGGTGCCTCAGCTCCTGAAGTATTAGTTAATGAATTCATAGAAAATATCAAAAAAAAATTTACTGTGGAAATAGAGGAAGTTGAAATAGTCAAAGAAGATGTAACATTTAAAATCCCAGGAAAATTAAATTAATGGCCGTATATACTAGAATTAATGAGAGCGATTTAAACTTGATCGAGAAAAACTTTAATATTGGTAAAATTGTATCTTTTTCAGGCATAAAAAAAGGAATTGAAAATACTAATTACTCAATAAAAACAAATAAAAGAAAAATAATACTGACTATATTTGAAAAAAGAGTTCAAAAAAAAGATTTACCTTTTTTTATGGACCTTATGTTTGGTTTATCTAAAAATAGAATCAAATGTCCAGAGCCAATAAAGAATAAAAAAGGGAAATATTTATTTAAAATTAAAAGTAAAACTGCATGTTTGGTAAGTTTTTTAGAGGGAAAAGATAAAAATCAACTAACAAATAAAGACTGTTTTCAAGTTGGAAAAAATGCAGCTCTATTACATTTGGCTGCAAAAAAATTAAGATTATTTAGAAAAAATTCATTATCGGTAAATTCGTGGGGACCTTTATTGAATAGAATAGATAAAAGAATTAATAAGCTTTCAAGTAATTTAATAAATACTATGCGAACCGACTTGGTCGATATCAAGAAAAAATGGCCAAAAAGTATGCCAAATGGAATAATACACAGCGATCTGTTTATTGATAATATTTTTTTCTATAAGAAAAAATATTATGGTTTCATTGATTTTTATTTTTCTGCAAATGATTTTTTAGCTTATGAATTAGCTACATGCGTGAATGCATTATGTTTTAAAAAAAGAAATAAAATTTTTATTTTAGATAAAAGTAAATCTTCTCAATTATTAAAAGGTTACCAATCTATCCGAAAATTGAATTATAAAGAAAAGAGTAATTTCAATACTTTATGTAGAGGTTCAGCTTTAAGATATCTTCTCACAAGATCATATGATTATTTAAATACCCCAAAAAAAGCATTAATTAAAATTAAAGATCCTAAAGAATATTTGGATAAATTAAATTTTCATAGAAAACTAAATTCTTTTAAGGACTATTCCTAATGATAAGGATTTATACTGATGGGTCATGTTTGGGAAATCCAGGAAATGGTGGGTGGGCTGCAATCATTATAGAAGATGAAAAAAAAACCCGTATAAAAGGTAACAAAAAAAATACCACTAATAATCAAATGGAATTACTTGCTCCAATAAAAGCCCTTAAAAAAATTCCTAAAGGAAGCAATGTTCAGATTTTCACAGACTCTAAATATGTGAAATCAGGAATAACTGAATGGATACATAATTGGAAAAAAAATGGATGGAAAACAGCTAGTAAACAACCTGTTAAAAATAAAGATCTCTGGACTGAATTAGATCAAATGACTAATGAATTTCAAATAAAATGGAGTTGGGTCAAAGGCCACTCTACAGATGTTTTAAACAATGAGGTAGATTTAATTGCTAGAGAAGCTGCAAACTCCTAACTAGGCACCTGGCAACAGAACGTCCCTTCTTGCTAAATAATATCTAAAATTCCCTCTGCTGAAGATATTCCACAATTTTTAGTTTCTTCTTCTTCTTGAATATTTTGAACTTGGAGATTTTCTATAACCATTGCATAACGGCTTGATCTCATACCCATACCTTTTGAGTTTCTGTCAACTTCTGCACCTATTAGCTTAGTAAATGTTAAATAAGGATCAGCTAACATAGTTATATTTTCTCCTATATTATTCTCCTCACCCCAAGCATTCATTACATAAGGGTCATTAACAGCTAAGCAAAATATTTTATCAATACCTTTATCTAAGATTTGTTGAGCATTTTTAACATAACCCGGTAAATGAAATTTAGAGCACGTCGCGGTAAATGCACCTGGTAATCCAAATAATACAATTTTTTTTGATCCTAATACCTCAGAGATATTTTGTTCCTTGGGTGCACCATCAACTAAATGAAAGATTTTTATATCTGGGATTTGATCATTGACTTTTAGTTTCATAATTTACTTTTAACGAAATTTTTTACTTCTTCAGTATCATTTTTTAATATTTGAAAATTTTCCTCTTTACTATGAACATATTGAAGCTCTTTAGGTAGTTCTTCATGATTATTTATAGCTTTATCTGTGGCAGCCGGAAATTTGGATGGATGAGCAGTGGATAAAACTACACAATCATTTAAATTAAGCTTATTTGCAGCCCCTACTCCAACTGCAGTGTGGGGATCTAATATGATATTATTTTTCTCAAAATTTTCTTTAATAATTTTTAAAGTTTCAACGTCGTCGCAACTTTCTGAAAAAAAATCTTTTTGAATAATATCCAGATTTGATTTTTCTATTCTATATTCATTATTCTTAACTTTTTTCATTATATTTGAAGTAATTTCAGAATTAGAACTATTCACATAATAAATTAATCTCTCAAAATTGCTTGCTAATTGGATATCCATACTTGGAGAAGACGTTTCTTTTACTTTTTTAGAAACATAATCACCATTTGAGATTGCTCTATGCAAAATATCATTTTCATTAGTCGCAACAATAAGTTTATCTATTGGTAATCCCATTTGTTTTGCAAGATATCCTGCAAAAACATCTCCAAAGTTTCCTGTGGGGACTGAAAAAGATATAGGTTTATTACTATCAAGTTTGAAATAAGTATAAAAATAATAAACAGCTTGTGCAATTATTCTAGCCCAATTAATAGAATTAACCCCTGACATATTTATTGATTTAGAAAAATCTAAATCCGAAAACATTTGCTTAACAATATTTTGACAATCATCAAAATTTCCGTCAATTGCAATATTGAAAACGTTTTTATCCTCAACTGTTGTCATTAACTTTCTTTGCACTGGTGAAATTCTATTATTAGGATGTAAGACAAAAATATTTAAGTTTGATTTGCCTCTAATTGCATCTATAGCGGCAGCTCCTGTATCACCCGAAGTTGCAACAACAATATTAATTTTTTTATCATTTTTACTTAAATAATATTCGTACAAATTTCCAATGAACTGCATTGCAATATCTTTAAATGCTAATGTTGGACCATGATATAACTCTAATAATTTAAGATCACCAATATTTGAAATTTTAACAACTTCTTTTTCTCTAAAAGTTGAATAGGATTTTTTAATTAACGATGAAAGATGATCTTTTGAAATAAAGTCTGATGAAAATTGATTTATTATTTTAGTTGATAAATCATTATAATTTAGCCTTTTAAGATCAGATAGTTCTTCTGAGGAAAATTTTTTTAAAGATGTAGGTACATAAAGTCCCCCATCATCAGCTAAACCTTTGATGAAAACATTTTCAAAACTATATTCTTTTGAATTATCTCTTGTACTTACGTATCTCATGAATTTTTTTTACCATTTTCTTATAAAATAAAGTAGGATTATTTATTTTATGATCTGGTCTACCAAAAATAAGACAAAAAGCAAAAATAAGTAAAAAATTGAGTAAGAAAATACCTTTTTAGCCTTCTTTATTTCAAATTTGTTTTTTTTGAACTTAAGAAGATCATAACAAACATAGTTGTAATAAAAGGTAAGTAATAATGAAACTATTAAGAATGTTTCGCCTGCAAAACCAATATAATAAGGCAAAATAACTACTGGTAACATTATTAAAGAATAAACAAATATATTTTTCTTAGTTTCCTCAATACCATTAGTAATAGGTAACATAGGAATTTTAGCTTTCTGATAGTCGTCTGCTTTATAAAGGCTCAATGCCCAAAAATGAGATGGGGTCCAAAAGAATATGATTAAGAAAAATGTTATCGGTTCTATTGTTAATGAGTTAGTAGCTATAGTCCAACCTATAACTGGTGGCAGTGCGCCTGATGCGCCTCCAATAACAATATTTTGTGGAGTTTTTCTTTTTAACCAAATCGTATAAACAAAGACATAAAATGCTATTGTTATAGATAACAGTATAGCTGATGTTAAATTTGAAAAATAATAAAGACCAACTACAGATACTATAGATAATACTGTTCCAAATAATAAAGCGTGCTCCCTGTTCACCTTTCCAGTAGGAATTGGTCTTAAACATGTTCTGGTCATTAATTTATCAAGGTCTGCTTCGTACCACATATTTAAGGCACCAGCTGCACCCGCACCCATTGTCACAAAAAATATCGCAACTATTGAATTAAGAAATGAAACTGAAACTGGGGCTGTTAATAATCCAACAGCACAAGTAAAGATGACCAAAGACATTACTCTTGGTTTCATCAACAATAATAAATATTTTAAATAAGAAATAGGGCTAATATAAGCTGATTTTTTTTTAATTGTATTTGTAGTCACTGTTACTCGACATTCAGTGAAACAAATATTACAAGTAATATAACGCCTGCTATTAAAATATGATTCCCAAGATCGAATATACCTACTTTACTGTTTTTCTTATCAATTAATCTTCTACTTAAAGGTATTTGATCGTAAGGATTTATTGTGACTTTATCACCTTGTTCTTTTTGGTTTTCAACTTTTACCGAATAACCAAACCAAACAATATAAATAAAAAAAACAAATAAAATTAAGAAAAAAGCTAAGTATCCGTAGGCGTCCATATTAAGCTCCCCCTACTACAAAATAAAAAAATCTTGAAAACAGTGTATATTTAAATTCTGCAGTCATTAAAAATATAAAACAGGCAATTGCTGTCATTGGCCATAACAAAACATTTACTAAAGCGTATCTTTCCCAAAATAAGTGCATGAAAAAAGCCATAATTAAACCTGCTTTTAAAAACATAAAGAATAATATTAATGACCATCTCAACATTCCTTGAAATTGGTACCAGTCAACCATGTACGAAAAAAAACTTAGAACAAATAATAACAACCAAATCCAAAGATAAATCCCTATCTTTTGAGTACTTGTTTGCTCGTCTTTTTTAGTTTTCTCGTTAATTTTGTTAGTCTCTTCCATATTTTATTTTACCACAAATAGAAAAATGCGAAAATGAAAACCCAAACTAGATCTACGAAGTGCCAGTAAAGACCTAATATTTCAATTTCAACATAATCCCCTTTCATTTTAGTAAACCAGCCTCTTTTTTTACTCTCATAATGACCAGCGAAAACTTTATAAGTATAAATAAATAAGAAAATTACCCCAATTGAGACATGGAAACCATGGAAACCTGTTATCATAAAAAAGAAAGATCCAAACTGTGATGCACCAAAAGGATTTCCCCAAGGTCTAACACCTTCATGAATTAATTTAGACCACTCAAACACTTGCATTCCTACAAAAGTAAGACCACCTACAGCAGTAGCTAGAATTAGCCAACCACACATTTTACGATTTTTTTCGTAACCATATTTAACTGCTAAAGCCATTGTTCCACTACTTGTGATCAATACAAAAGTCATTATCGCAATCAGTAGAAGTGGGACAGGTACACCTCCTACATATAAAGAAAAAACCTCACTCGTGTTAGGCCAATCAACAATGGTTGATCCTCTACCTTTCATATAAGAAATTAAAAAACAGCTAAATACAAAAGTATCACTCAATAAAAAGATCCACATCATGGCTTTGCCCCAATGCACACCTTTAAACATCGTTTGGTCTGAACCAGTGTCAGAAGCCATGCCCTTAAACCCAGGTTTAAGTTCGAAGCCGTCTATTTTTTGTTCAGACATTATTTTTCTCTTAAGTTTTCTCTACTTCTGTGTGTATTACTTCACTAGGTGCTGTTGTTTGTGGAATGAAGTCATCCTTTGCTCCTGGAACACTAAAGTCATATGGCCATCTGTGAACAACTGGAAGTCTTTCCCCAAAGTTACCATGCTCTGGTGGAACAGTAGATGTATACCATTCAAGTGAATTTGCTTTCCAAGGGTTTTGTTCAGCTTTTTTACCTGTTTTTAATGTTTTAATGATATTGAAAACTAAAATAAACTGTGCTGCACCAACTATAAATGCTGCAATACTTATAAATTCGTTCATACCAACTGCAGACGTCATGTACGGACTATCATACATTTCAAAATATCTTCTTGGAACTCCAATAAAACCTAAGTAGTGCATCGGGAAGTATATTGAATACGCTCCTAAGAAAGTAATCCAGAAATGCCATTTTCCTAGACCTTCGTGTAACATTTTTCCAGCTACTAATGGGAACCAATGATAAACTGCTCCCATAATAACCATTAATGGTGCAATACCCATGACCATATGGAAGTGGGCTATTACAAAATATGTATCAGATAATGGAACATCAACAGAAACATTTCCTAAAAATATTCCAGTAATTCCACCATTTACAAATGTTACTATAAAGCCTAGACACCATAACATCACGGTATTAATTCTAATATTTCCTCTCCACAAAGTAAGTATCCAGTTATAAACTTTCATGGCGGTTGGAACGGCAATAATTAATGTCGTAGTTGCAAAGAAAAATCCAAACCAAGGGTTCATTCCACTAACGTACATGTGGTGAGCCCATACAAAGAAACTTAAACCTCCAATTCCAACAATTGCCCAAACCATCATTCTGTAACCAAATATGTTTTTTCTTGCATGAACTGATATCAGGTCTGAAACTATTCCAAATGCAGGTAATGCAACAATGTAAACTTCAGGGTGTCCAAAGAACCAAAACAAGTGTTGGAAAAGTATTGGGCTTCCTCCACCATATTCAAGAACCTCTCCTGCCTTTAATATTGTTGGCATAAAGAAACTTGTTTGTAAAACCTTATCTAATGTCATCATTATTGCACTAACTAGTAGTGCTGGAAATGCTAACATTGCTAGTACAGTTGCTGTGAATATACCCCATACTGTTAAAGGCATTCTCATTAAAGTCATTCCTCTAGTTCTAGCTTGCAGAATTGTAATCATATAATTCAGTCCACCCATTGTGAAACCAATTACAAATAAAGACAAAGAAATAAGCATTAGAAGTATTCCCATGCCAGATCCTGGAGTTCCCTCCAAAATAGTTTGTGGAGGATACAAGGTCCATCCCGCTCCTGTTGGTCCACCTGGAACAAAGAAACTTGCCATTAAAACTGCAACTGCAACAAAGAACATCCAGAAGCTAAGCATATTGACATATGGGAAAACCATATCTCTTGCTCCTACCATGAGTGGAATTAGATAATTTCCAAAGCCTCCGAGAAATAGTGCAGTTAAAAAGTAAACTACCATGATCATTCCATGCATAGTTACAAATTGATAATAATGTTCTGCTGTCATGAAACCCGCTAATTCTGGAAAACCTAATTGAAGTCTCATCAACCAAGATAAAATTAAACCTACAATTCCAGTAAATACTGCAGTTAAGAAATATTGTACTCCGATAACTTTTGCATCCTGGCAAAAAACCCATTTCTCAATAAAACTATGTCCATGATATAAATCTTGCTCACCAACTTCTGCTGGTCTTACATAATCTATATCTGGATTCACAGAACCAGTTGAACCATCCATTACTTCTGATGACTGTGCTTGATATGATTTGTTGTTATCGTATTCGTCTGACATATTTTTATCCTCTATATATATTTTTTTTTAAATTAATAAATTGTTATTTTTTGGCCAATTTGTTCCCATCTACGTTTAATTTTTCATATCTGGCAGATAATTGCTCAAAAGTCTCCTGCTCGCTTAGCCAAACTTCATATTCAGCTTTATCTTGGACCTCAACACCACCTCTCATTGCGTAGTGTCCAACACCACAGTACTCAGCACATAACACTTCGTATTCACCTACTTTGTTAGGTTCAAACCAATAGAAAGTAACTGTTCCTGGAACTGCATCCATTTTTGCTCTAAATTGTGGAACATACCAATTATGAAGTACGTCTACTGATCTTAATAAAATTTTTACAGGTCTATTGTTTTCTAAATTTATAACATCGCTCTCAACCATTATATCATCTCTTCCAAACGGATCATCTGGGTTAATGCCAAATGGATTATTGTCTGCAATGTTTCTTACTTGTGTAGTTCCTAATTTTCCATCTGCACCAGGTAGTCTATATTGCCATCCCCATTGCCATGCCATCACATCAACTTCAATTGCATTCTTTGGAACATTTACATATTGATTCCAAATAATAAGACCAGGGGCAAGTAAAGCACACACTCCAAGGGTTGTTGCCCATGTTAAAATTTTTTCTAATTTTTTATCCTCAGGTTTATATTCTGCTCTTCTATCTTCTTTATGTGAGTATCTAAAAACACAGTAAATCATAAATAGACAAACAGCTACGAATACTCCTCCACCTACCCAAAAAGTAAGAGTTATAGTATCGTCCATTCCACCCCAATTTGATGCTATATCAGTCCAGTACCAAGGGGTAAAAATATGAAATAAGACAGATCCGATGATTACTAATAAAAAAATTATTCCTGCATGCATAAAGCTTATATAGAAGAATAATCCTATAAATACCTATGACAAAATGTCATAAAACATATTAATTATACTAATATAATCAATAACTTTATGCTCGGTAAATTAGGTATTTTAATAACAATTCTTGCTTTGGTTTTAGCATTCTATTTTGTAATTTCTTTAGGTGCAGGAAGATTTTCAAAAGGAGAGACAAAACCTGAAACTAAAAGATATCTTAGATCAGTAAATATACTTTTAATTATAATTGCAGTGTTCGGATCAGTGTTAGTTTTATTTATATAAATTATGCAATCAAAGATTTGCAAAATTCTATAACAGTATCATTGTATGCAAACATTATTGTAAAGAAAACTAGCCAAACTATAAATAAAAATAACCAGTACAATGAAAGAGCATTAATACTTTTTTCTTCTTTGTTATAATCTTTCTCATCTAATTTAAAAATTTTTGAACTTACTTTGCCCCAGAAATAGAGACCTCCTAGTAGATGAATACCATGTAATGCAGTAAAGAAATAATAAGATGAAAAATATGTATTAGTTGAAACGAAATTTCCACTTTTCATAAGTTGATACCATAAAGCTAACTGTAGAAATAAAAATATATAACTTAAAGCACCTACATAAATTAAATTTCTTTTTATTGTATTTGTAATTCCTTTTTTTAAATCTTTACTTATTCTATTAAAAAATATTGTTACTAGAATTAAGACTAATGTGTTTATCCAAAGTAAATTTGTCTTCAATATAAAAGTTGTATCTTGTTCAGGAGGCAGTGAGTAAAGATAGCCAGTAAAAATTAAACTAAATAAAGTTGTACTTACTCCAAAAATAATAATAACAGCTGACATTTGATTTGAAATCTCAAATGTTTTTCCAGAGTGGCCACTATCAATTACTGCTTGATCTTGTTCCCAGGGTTTTTCAGTTAATGTGCCAAATATTTTCTTTAATAGAGACATAATATTTATATAGTTCCTATATATAATTTTACAATAATGAAAATAAAAACCTCAATTGCAGTATTAACTGGATGTTTAACAATATTCCTTTTTTTGATGCTTCCAGTATTTCTTTCGATGAAAGAGCAAAAAGACCAATCAGTCGCAGCATTTAAGGGCTCAGATTTTGAGCTTAAAGATATGAACAATAATGTTATAACTCAAAAATCTTTTGATGGACCATTAACTGCAATTTTTTTTGGTTTTACAAATTGTCCTGATATTTGCCCAATGACTTTAAATAAAATGGATATCGCATTGAATAGAATAAAGAAAAATAAAAAAAAAGATTTAAAAGTTTTTTTTATTAGCGTTGATCCTAAAAGAGATACTCCAGAAGTTATTAAAGATTATCTAAGAAATTTTGATAACGAATTTGTTGGAATCACAGGAGATCCAGGTGAAATTTTTTTATTGTCACAATCATGGGGAATTATCAGTCAAAAGATTTTTTTTGAAAATGGTGACTACAATGTTGATCACAGCTCACCGGTAATTCTACTTAAAGATGGAAAATATATTGCTAAAATTTCTCACAGAGACGATATTAAAAAATCAATCAAATTAATAAACAAATATTTATAAATTCAAAAGATAACTAAGTATAGATATTGAAGATATTACTGCTGTCTCTGATCTGAGAATATTTTCATTTATTTTAAATGATTTTACACCCTTAAAATTTAAAATATTATTCCTTTCTTGTTCTGAAAAATCACCCTCGGGTCCAATTATAATACACAATGATTTATTTGTGTCTTTATTTAACTCAATTTTTTTATTTTTAGTATTTAGGTCAGTAAAAATTAAATCAATTTTATTTTCATTTTTTTTTAAGAAACTTTTTAAGTTTTGAGGTTTTTCTAAAGATGGGGGGTTTATTCTATTTGACTGCTCTGTTGCCTCTATAATTATTTTTTCTAATCTCTCAGAATTAATCTTTCTGACAATTGTTCTATCAAAAATAATTGGAATAAATTTAGTTACACCCAATTCAGTAGCCTTCTGTATCATGAAATTTGAATAATTTGATTTAATTGGTGAAAATGCCAACCAAATATCTACCGGGTTTTCTTTATTTCTTAATTTTTCTTGAATACTAAACTCAACTTTGCCACTACTGATGTTATTAATTTTAGCTAACCACTCACCGTTTTTATTAAATAGTGAAAAATTTTCACCAATTTTTACTCTCATTACTTTTGTTAAATAATGTGATTGTGGTTTTTCAAGCCAAGAATTAAAATTAAGAGATAAACTTTCAGGAAAAAATATTCTAATATTACTCATATTAAGAAAGTAATTTATGAAAAATATTAAAGCAATAATTTTCGATGCCTATGGAACTTTATTTGATGTCAATTCTGCAGCAGAAAAATGTAAAGATAAAATTGGCAGCAAATGGGAAAGTTTTTCAAATTATTGGCGAACAACTCAGCTAGAATATACTTGGCTTAGAAGTCTAATGAAAAGACATAAAGATTTTTGGAAAATTACTGAGGATAGTTTGGATAAATCAATGAAAGTATTTAATATTAATCCTAATATGAAAAGTGAATTACTTGATCTTTATAAAATTCTTTCCCCTTATCCAGAAGTAAAAGAAACTCTACAATTATTAAAAGAAAAAAATTATAAACTATCAATACTTTCAAATGGAACTCCATTCCTTCTAAATGAATTGGTTTCCAGTAATAATCTTAAAATCTTTGATGATATTTTTTCGGTAGAGGAAGTAGGTATTTTTAAGCCAGACTCAAAGGTATACGATATTCCACTTAAAAAATATAAGATTGAAAAACATGAAGTCGTTTTTTTAAGCGCAAATACATGGGATGTTTCTGGAGGTGGTAATTATGGTTTTAATGCTATTTGGGTGAATAGAAATAATATTATTTTTGATAATCTAGATTACTCTCCTGAAAATCAGATAAATAATCTTAAACACTTGCTTGATATTATTTAAACAAGTCATTATTTTAAAATTATGACAAACATTTTAGATCTTGTTGCAAGAATTTTAATTTCAGCTTTATTTCTTCTTAATGGTATTTTTAAAATTAGTAATTATGATGGTACTGTAGGCTGGATGGAGAGTTTTGGAATACCAGGAATTTTCATTATACCAGCAATAATTTTGGAGATAGTTGGACCTATCTTAATTATATTAGGCTATAAAGCAAAAATTGCAGCGGGTTTATTAAGTCTATTTTGTATTGCTACAGCAGTAATTTTTCATAACGATTTTTCTGACCAAATGCAACTTGGGTCATTTTTGAAAAATATAGCATTAGCAGGTGGATTTCTATTTATATTTATTAATGGAACTAAAGATTTGAGTTTAGATAGAAAATTTTAAAAATAAAATGTCAAATATTGAAGTTAAAAAAATTATTGAACCAACGCCAGCATCTGACGGAGCCGGCGTAAAATTAAAAAGAAGTATTGGTGTAGAGCCAAATTACTTTGATCCATTTTTAATGCTAGATGAATTTGGATCAGAAAATAGTGAAGATTATATAGCAGGTTTTCCACCTCATCCTCATCGAGGAATAGAAACAGTAACCTATATGTTAGCTGGAGATTTTGAACACAAAGATAGTACGGGTGGTAAAGGTAGAATGACTGCAGGAGATGTTCAGTGGATGAAAACTGGAAGTGGAATAATTCACTCTGAAATGCCGGCTATGAAAGAAGGTAAACTACATGGGTTTCAATTATGGATCAACATGCCTGCTAAACTTAAAATGAGCAAACCTAATTACATCTACATAGATGCAGACCAGATGCAATCATATAAGGATGATGAAAAAATTGTAAAAGTTATAGCTGGTAAATTTGAACAAGCCGAGGGACCTATAAAAAAACATAATGTTGAGCCTATTTATTTTGATATAGAATTAAATAAGGATAAGGAGTTCAATTTCGATTTACCATCAACTCACAATTCATTTATTTATTTAATTGAAGGAGAGATAAAAATTGGAAATCAGCATCATCAAAAAGTTGAAAATTCAAAACTAATTCTTTTAGAAAAGGGAGATAAACTTAAGGTTTATGGCGCAACTGATGTTAAGTTTCTTCTTATTGCCGGAAAACCAATAGGTGAGCGAATTGCTAGAGGTGGTCCATTTGTTATGAACACTAAACAAGAAATCTTGCAAGCAGTCGAGGATTATCATAAAGGTACATTTGTAAAATGAAATCTATTAAAGTAACAAATACAGGTGGGCCAGAAGTTCTTAAACTAGAGGACATAACTTTAGAAAAACCTGGAGCAGATGAAGTTCAGATTGAACATGTTTCAATTGGTTTAAATTATATAGACACATATCATAGGTCGGGTTTATACCCTCTTCAATTACCAACTGGGATTGGAATGGAAGCAGCAGGCATTATTAAAGAAGTTGGTTCAAATGTTTCAAATTTTTCAGTTGGAGATAAAATTGCATATGCTGCAGCTCCTTTAGGTGCTTACTCAACTCACAGAAATTACACATCAAAAAATATTGTAAAAGTTCCTGATGATATTGATTTGGAGCAAATTTCAAGTGCAATGACAAAAGGAATGACAACTTTTTATTTATTACACAAAACATATGTTCCAAAAGAGGATGAAACTATCTTGTTTCATGCAGCAGCTGGTGGTGTTGGTCAATTCTTCTGTCAGTGGGCAAAAAGTTTAGGACTTAAAGTTATTGGAACAGTTGGTAGTGATGAAAAAGTTGAAATAGCAAAAAAGTATGGTTGTGATGAAGTTATAAATTATTCTAAGGAAGACTTTGCGAAAAAAGTGTTGGAACTCACAAATGCTAAAGGTGTTTCAGTTGTTTATGATGGTGTAGGAAAAACAACATATGATAAATCCATTGAATGTTTGAAATTAAGAGGCACAATGGTTTCATTTGGAAATGCATCAGGTCCCCTTGACCCAATTATAGTTTCAAAATCTTTGCAACCAAAAGGTATTTATTTTGTCAGACCTGCAATGAATCAATACTTCACAAATAGTGAAGAAATACAAGAAGCCGCTAACGTGCTGTTTAAACAAATTTCATCCGGAAATGTAAAAATAGAAATCTATAAAAAATATAAATTAGAGGACGCTGTTCAAGCACATAAAGATTTGGAAGGAAGAAAAATTACAGGTCCAGCAGTAATTATTCCTTAAATTGAACATCCATGTCAGAAAGATGGAGTTTTAAAGCCTTAGTTGAAATTTGTATTTCTCTAATAAAAAATATTATTGAAATCATCATAGACAAACAACACGTTCCGAAAATTACTCTAGCTATAATTAAACTTTCTAAATAAAGAGCAAATACGGTTAGCATATTAAATAGAAAGCCAAATGCTGCTGACATGATCGCAAACTTTAATACACCAATTCTGCTATTTAAGTTTATAAGTTGATCTTTCCACTCTGGGGGAGTGTGTTTTTCAAAGACGTACTCATCATGAATTTTTCTAATTAATCCACTTAGTGTATGAAATCTATTACTATATACACTCATTATAAGCGGTATTGCAGGAAACATTAATGCAGTAACAGTGTAATCTATATTCATTCGAATCAATTTGATTATGAGACTCTGCTTTGCTATTTACAAGTAAATTGTTATGCAAAACATCAAATTATTCATCGAACTTACAAGGTTAAATAAACCGATTGGCTACATGCTTTTATTTTGGCCTTGTCTATGGGGTCTTACCATTGGTTATGATTTTAATTCTGAATTAGGAATTTTTTATTTTTATTCTTTATTATTTTTACTTGGTTCAATGCTAATGCGATCTGCTGGTTGTATTATAAATGACATAGTAGATAAAAATTTTGATAAAAAAGTTGAGAGAACAAAAAATAGACCAATCGCATCAGGAAAAGTTTCTGTAAAACATGCAATAATTTACTCTTTTATTTTATGTGTATTAGCATTTTTTGTACTGATCAATTTTAGTAAATTCACAATTTTGATGGCACTATTATCTATGCCATTGGCATTTACTTATCCTTTGATGAAAAGATTTACGTATTGGCCACAGCTATTTTTAGGAATTACTTTTAACTATGGTCTTGTTCTTGCATGGATTTCAATAAATAACAGCATAAATTTAGTACCAATTATTTTTTATTTTGGAGCCATATTTTGGACACTGGGTTACGACACTATTTATGGGTATCAAGATATTAAAGATGATGAGATTATAGGAGTTAAGTCTACCTCAATAAAATTTAAAAATAACCCAAAAAAATTTATTTCATTATGTTACATACTTTTTTTTCTCTCGTTAATTCTAGTTGGTTTTTTAATGAACTTTAAACTGTCATATTTTATATCCCTGGTAATTATTTTTTTTCATTTGGTCTTCTATCAAATAAAAAATCTTGAAGTATCAAACCCTAATATGTGTTTAATAAAATTTAAAAGTAATAATTTATTAGGTCTTATTGTATTTATTAATATTTTAATTGGAAAATTAATTTAAATGTCTAACCTTGAAATTTTAAAAAGACTTTACAAAGACTATACGAAAAAATATTTAAACAAAATTTTTCTAGCAGTCTTTTTTTCTATATTAGTTGCTGGTAGCACATCTGCAACTGCATGGTTGTTAGATCCAGCAATTGATAAAATCTTTATTAATAAGGATCAAAGTTTACTTTTGATAATTCCATTATTAATAATTTTAGCTTTTGCTACTAAGGGAATTTCTCTGTATTTGGCAAAAGTTACAATGATTAAAGTTGCAGAAGAAGTTAAAAAAACAATACAAATTAACATGCTTTCATCGTTTATTAAGGCTGATACTGAAAATATAGAAAACAAACATACTGGAAAATATATTTCCAATCTTAATTTTGATGTTAATCAAATTACAGGTATGCTTAGCACTTCTTTTTTAACTTTATTTAAAGATGGGTTAACTTTAATTGGACTTCTTACTGTAATGTTTATCCAAAATTGGAGGCTATCTCTAATTGCAATTATTATGATTCCATTTGCATCTTTTATTGCAAAAAAATTAGGTAAAAGAATGGGTAAAGTAGTAACAGAAGCTCAAATTAAATCTGGGGACTTGAATAAATATTTAATCGATATTTTTAAAAATCACAAAATTATCAAAATTTTTCAAAGAGAAAAGTACGAAAATGAAAGATCAGAAAAATTTGTTAATGATTTAAAAGAAAAATCAATAAAAATATCTTCGGTCTTTATTAGAGCGACACCCGTTATGGAAATTTTAACAGGAATCATGATCGCTATTCTAATTTTTTATTCTGGTAAATTAATAATGAATGATCAATTAAGCTTGAATAATTTTTTTTCATTTTTAGCGGCAATGATGTTGGCTTATCAGCCAGTAAAGTCTTTAGCAGTAATTAATGTTGGTGTAAGTCAGGGATTATCTGCTAGTAAAAGAATTCTTCCGATAATTGATACAAAAAACTTAATTGAAACTAACGAAGATAAAGTAATGTTAAATCTAGAACATGGAACAATAGATTGTAAAAATATAAATTTTAATTATTCAACTAATTTAGAGAATAAGGTTTTAAAAAATATAAACATAAAAATAAATGGTGGTAAAATGACAGCTCTGGTTGGACAAAGTGGTTCGGGTAAGTCTACATTGCTAAGTTTAATTCCAAGAATTTATGATCCAAAAACTGGAATATTAGAAATCGATGGACAAAACATAAAAGAAGTTAACTTATTTTCTTTGAGGAAAGAAATATCAATAGTTGATCAAAATGTGACTTTATTCGATGATACGGTTTTTAATAACATAAAATATGCAAAACCAGATGCAAACGATGATGAGATATATGAAGCAGGGAAACTTTCAATGTGTTCAGAATTTATAGACAAACTTGAAAATAAATATCAAACCTTAATAGGAGAAAATGGCGTCCGATTATCAGGTGGAGAAAAACAAAGACTATCAATAGCAAGGGCATTCTTAAAAAATAGTAAAATTATTCTATTAGATGAAGCTACTTCATCTTTAGACTCTGAGACTGAAGAAAAAATACAAAAAGCATTAGATAGGTTGACTTTAAATAAGACAACAGTTGTAATTGCACACAGGCTTTCAACTATTTTAAATTCTGATAAAATTTACGTTATGGATAAGGGCATGGTAATAGATTCTGGTAATCATAAAGAGCTATTAATAAAATCTGATACTTATAAAAACTATTATAATAAACAAATAAACAAAAGTTGATGTTTGTTATTTATAATTTCTTTTTATTTCTTTTAATATTAATTTCACCATTAATTATATTGATTAGAATATTTTTAGGAAAAGAGGATCAAAACAGATTTAAGGAAAAATTTGGATTTCTTGCAAAAAATAATGGGCCCAATCAAACAATTTGGATACATGGTGCAAGTGTAGGTGAAATATTAAGTATAATTCCAATTGTTAGAAAATTTGAAGAGGATAAAAAAATTAAAAGAATTTTAATTACTTCATCAACTACCAGTTCCTCACATATTTTATCTAAATTTAAGTTTAAAAAAGCTGTTCATCAGTTTTATCCTTTTGATTTAAATTTTTTAACAAAATATTTTATAAATCATTGGAAACCAAAGTTAGCAATATTTGTAGACTCTGAAATTTGGCCAAATATGTACAATAACTTACATAAAAAAAATATTCCACTAATCCTTCTTAATGCAAGAATTACAAAAAAATCTTTTAACAGATGGAAATTTTTTCCTAATTTTTCTAAAAAAATTTTTGAAAAAATAACTCTTGCTTTACCTCAAAACATAGAGTCAAAAAAATATTTAAAATTATTAGGAACAAAAAATATAAAAGTAGCAGGTAATTTAAAGTTTTTTGGAGAATTACAAAAAGAGAATACAAAAAATTTAATTCTTAAAAAAAAATTTTCAAAAAGAATTATTTTTTGTGCAGCAAGCACACATCCAACAGAGGAACTATTCATTGGAAGAGTGCATAAAGAATTAAAGTCAGAAATTAAAAATTTGATAACAATAATAATCCCAAGACATATAAACAGAAAAAAAGAAATATTAGATGAATTAAATAATATTGGTCTAATTTCTCAATTTCATACCTCGCCGAAAAAATTAAGCAAAGATACGGATATATACATAGTTGATACTTATGGAGAAACTGCAAAATTCTATTCACTATCTAAATTAACATTTTTAGGAGGATCACTTATACCGCATGGAGGACAGAACCCTTTAGAGTCTGCAAGGGAAGGTAATTATATCATATACGGTCCACATATAGAGAACTTTAAAGAAGTTTATAAGATTTTAGGGAAATTGAAAATTACAGCAAGAGTAAATTCGATAAAAAATATGAAATCTGTTGTTCGTCAAAAAATTAATTTTTTACAAAAAAATACTGTCAATAAAAAATTAAAATATTTAGGGGATAAAATACTTAATAAAAATTTATATGAAATTAAAAGATTTATTTAAATGAAGTTTATAAAGCCATTATATTTAAATGATAAAAATTTTATTTCTTATTTATTAACTCCTTTTACAATTTTTGTTATTTTAATAAATTTTGGTAAAAATTTTTTATTTAAAAAAAAATATAAAATCAAAACTATATGCGTGGGAAATATTTATATTGGTGGAACTGGCAAAACTTCTCTAAGTATACAAATAAATAAAATTTTAAAGAATAAATTTAAAACAGTATTTATTAAAAAAAGATATTTAGATCAAGTAGATGAAAGAAAAATACTTAGGGCTCATGGAAAGCTAATTAGTGACGAAAATAGATGTATAAGTTTAGATAAAGCTGAGCTAAAAAAATTCGATGTAGCCATTTTAGATGATGGTTTACAAGACAAAAAAATAGATTATGACATATCAATTGCTTGCTTTAACTCGACTTATGGTATTGGCAATGGATATTTACTTCCAGCGGGACCTTTAAGGGAAAAACTAGAAATATTAAAAAAATATAGTGCAATTTTTTTAGTTGGTGAAAAAAAAAATACAAAACTTTTATCAATATTAAAAAAGTTTAATAATAAAATATTTTATTCAAAATATGTTCCAATCAATATAAAAAGCTTCAACAGAAAAAAAAGTTACGTATATTTTTGTGGAATTGGAAATCCAGAGGAGTTTGAAAACACACTTAATAAATATAAGTTTAAAATATCAAAAAAATTCATATTTCCTGATCATCATAATTATACAAATGACGATATAGAGAAAATAAAAAAAAATGCTTTAAATGATAAATTAGAAATCATCACTACAGAGAAAGATTATAAAAGACTTACAAATTATAATAAAAAAAATATTAAATTCTTAAAAGTAGAGTTACAAATAGAAAATTATAAAAATTTTTTAAATTTTTTAAAAGAAAAAATATGAAAAAAATAATATATTTTGTTGAGTTCATATTGGTAGAATTTTTATTTATTATATGTAAAGTTATAGGATATAAATCAGCATCTAATTTGGGTTTTTTTATTGGGAAAAATTTTGGAAATTTTTTTAGAAAAAAGAGGTCCATAATTGACAATTTACATAAATCTAAAATTTCGATAAATATTTCTGATAACCAATTTGTTAATAACATTTTAGGAAACTACGGGCGGATTTTAGCAGAATATCCATTTTTAAAAGATTTTAGAAATAACCAGTTAGAGCATTTTATTAGAATAGATGGTTTAGAAAATTTAGATAAAGTTAAAAATAAGAAGAAGCCTGTTGTTTTTATCTCTGGACATTTTAACAATTTTGAACTTATGGCCATGCAAATTGAGAAGTATGGAATAAATTTAGCAGCAATATATAGACCGCTTAATAATATTTTTTTAAATAAAACAATGGAAAGGATACGAACCAAGTATATTTGCAGAAATCAAATTAGGAAAGGAAGATTAGGCACTAGACGAATTTTAGAAAATTTAAAAAAAGGTAACTCAATAGCCTTAATGATTGATCAAAGAGTTACCGAAGGTATAAAGATTAATTTCTTTGGAAACTTAGCATCTACCACCACTATACCGGCTCAAATTATAAAAAAATATGAATGCGATTTGGTTCCAATTTATATTGAAAGATTGGAGAAATATAACTTTAAAATGTACGTGTCTGAGCCAATAGCAATCAATTCGGAAAAGTCTCAAGAGGAAATTTCTGAACATTTAAATTCGATCTTAGAGAAAATGATACTAAAGAATCCTGATCAATGGATTTGGACACACAATAGGTGGAAAAAATAAACATTATTTAGTATTTTTTTCTTTTTTTATTGAGGCTTCAACATAAGAAAAGTAAGCCTCTTGTTCTTCAACATTCCAATAATTCAAATTCTGTAGTGAAATTTTTTTCCCTGAAACTGCACAAATAACATGGTCACCTTCTTCAATAATATCAAAATTATTTGGTAGATATTTTAATTTTGCTAACTTGTTCATAATTTATAGGATATATATTTAAATATATGAAAATTGCAATTCTTGGAAATGGTGGTAGAGAACATGCAATAGCAAGTAAAATCTCAAAATCCCCTAAACTGAAAAAATTATATTGTATACCAGGTAATGCTGGCACTAGCTCAATAGCAGAGAATGTAGAACTGGATTTTTACAATTTTGAAAGTCTATTGAAATTTATAAAAAAAAAAAATATTGATTTAGTTATAGTAGGACCAGAAAAACCTCTAGTTGATGGTGTTGTTGATTTTCTTTTAAAAGAAAATGTAAAAGTTTTTGGTCCAAATAAAAAAGTTTCACAATTAGAAGGTTCAAAAATATTTACAAAGAAAATATGTGAAAAGTACAACATCCCTACTGCACAATTTGGGGTATTTAAAACTGATACTGATGCTTATTCATATTTAAAAAATGCAAATATGCCTATAGTGGTTAAAGCAGATGGATTAGCTGCTGGTAAAGGTGTTTATATTTGTGAGGATTTAGAAAGTTCAAAAAAAGCAGTTCAAGAAATATTTAATGGAAAATTTGGTTTAGCTGAACAAGTTCTCATTGAAGAATTTTTGCAGGGAGATGAAATGAGTTATTTCGTACTTTCAGATGGAAAAACATATAAGAGATTTAATACTGCTCAAGATCATAAGAGAGTTGGTGAAGGAGATAAAGGAAAAAACACGGGGGGAATGGGGGCATATTCACCTTCTGGTCTTATAAATGCAGACCTAGATAAAAAAATAATTACAGAAATTGTTAATCCTACTTTTGAGGCTATTAAAAATATGGGAGAAAACTATAAAGGATTTTTATATGTTGGTCTTATGATTAAAAACAATAATCCTTACCTTATTGAGTATAACGTTAGAATGGGAGACCCAGAATGTCAAACAATTTTACCACTTTTAGCTACTGATTTATTGGATATAATTTTATCTTGTTGTGATGAAACTTTAGAAAAACAAAACATTCTTTGGGAAGAAAAAAAAAGTATGTGTGTAGTCCTTTGCTCTAATGGATATCCAGATATTTATAAAGAAAATATTGAGATACCAAACATCGAAAAAATAAAGAATACTGATTCATTTTTTATTTATCATGCAGGGACAGAAAAAAAAGATAACAAAGTATTTGCTAACGGAGGGAGAGTGCTAAATTTTGTTAGTATCTCTGATAATTTTAAGTCCTCAAGAGACAAAGTAATCAAAGAAATTGAAAATCTAAATTGGGTAAACGGTTTTTATCGTAAAGATATTGGATATAAAATTGTAGATTAATGAGAGTCATAGGGGGAAGTCTTAAGGGAAAAAAGTTATTAATTCCTCTGGATAAATCTACCAGGCCATTGAGGGATATGGTGAGAGAGTCAATTTTCAATATTTTAGATCATTCAAGTAAAGTTTCTAAAAATATAAATAACTCTAAAGTATTAGATTTATTTTCTGGTACTGGTTCATTTGGAATTGAGTGTTTATCAAGAGGAGCTCAAGAAGTAATTTTCTTCGAGAATTATTCAAATTCGATTAAAATTTTAAGAAATAACATATTTAATTTAAAGTTAGAGAGCAAAACTAAAGTATATGAAAGTAATGCATATAATTTAAAAGAGACAAATTTAGAGAATGAAATTTTTGATGTAATTTTTCTAGATCCACCTTTCAAAGACAAAGAAATTCATAATTTAATTAATCAAATAAAATTACTTAAAATAGCTGATATAAATACATTAATAATTATACACCGAAATAAAAAGTCGGCGGATAATATTTCAAAGTTTTTAAATGTTTTGGATGAAAAGAATTATGGTTTGTCTAAAATTTTATTCAGTAAATTAATTTAAATAAGTAATTTTGAAGTTTCATTTTTAATTAACTCAACAGAAGGTTGATCAAAAGGATTTACTTCCATTAGCCTGCCCAACAAAATTGTCTCTAGAACAAAAAAAGTAAATAATTCTCCTAAAGTTTCCTCATTTTTACTCAAAATTTCAAAACTTCTAAAAGGTATTTTTTTTCTTTTAAAAACCAGTTGTGTTGCCTGTCTTTGTGCTTTGATAATTTGATTTAAATTTTTATTTTTTAAAATTGAAAATTCGTCAAATAAATTTCTATTAGATAGTTTATTTGTTTTTTCATTTATAATTCCAAAAAATGTAAAAAAATTATTTTTTGGTCCGTCTAAATAAAGTTGAAGCAAGCTATGATTATCCTTGGGCATAGACGAAATAATCGGAAAAATACCTTTATTGTCTTTTCCTAAACTTTCTGCCGTAAGTTGCTGGTACCATTTGAATAAATTATTAGAACTTTCATCATAGTTAAGAATTACTGAATTTTTTTTTCCTTTTGAAATGCAGTAAAATATGAAATTAACGTTATAAATCAATTGGTTTAGAAAATATTTATTTTTTATTAAATAATTAAGCCCTTTAAATTTTCTTTCATTTAGTCCTAGCAATTCTGCTGGCAACATTCCAACTTCAGATAAAACTGAATATCTTCCTCCGATATAATTTTTATGTTCTATAATATCTGCCTTAAGTTTATTTCCAAGTTCCGTGAGAAAACTAGATTTTTTCTCTGTGATTACTATATTTTTATTTTTTTTTTGTGAATTAAGAATTAAATTGAAGTTAGATATGGTCTCAAGTGTGTTGCCAGATTTTGATATTACTAAATTTAAAGTTTTTTTCTTATTTTTAAAATTGATTTTTCTATCAAGATTATTATAAAAATTTATTTTTTTTTTAATCTTAAAATTTAAGAAATCATATATTGCCTCTGTGCCTAAAATTGAGCCACCCATACCAATTAGATTTATGGAGTCAAATTTTTTATATTTTTTTAAAATTTCTTTTTTATAACTATATTTGTAATTTTTATTAAATGTATTTAACAGCCGAAAACTTATTATTAAGTCTTTTTTTAAAATTTTATTAATTTTTTTTTTTTCTTTTATATTTTTTTTAATCTGGAAATTTTTAAAAATAATATTTTTTGAAAACATTTACTTACTTAATTTTTTTCAATATTGAGCTTTCAATAGATGTGGATTGTCCTGAAGATGAAGCATCTTCTTCAATATCACTCTTCTTTAGTAAATCTTTTATGTTTGATTTATCACCTTCAATGTCTTTGGTAGATTTTACATTTGCTTCGCCTGGTTTTGGTAATTTATCAAAATCTGGAGGCATTGCTAATGGATTTTTTTTATCTATTAAAAACTCATCTCCTTGATCTGATCTTTTTTTTCCTTGTAAAGCTTCTCCAACGGAACCACATGAATATAAAAATAATAAGAGGAATAATAACTTAGAAATTTTAAAGAATTTAATCATTTACTTTTTTATAACTTATTAATTCAGCCAGAATAAGTAAAATAATTCCAATAGTAATAAATATATCAGCCACGTTGAAAATAAACCAATGATATCCATTATAATTTAAGTCAAAAAAGTCTGGTACAGCACTATAATATATTCTATCAAATAGATTACCTAACGAGCCACCTAAAATAACAATTAAAAAATAATACTTTAATCCTTTTTCCTTAAATAATAGATAAATTATCACAAAATTAATTAAAATAATTAAAATAGTAACTACATTATAAAAAAAATCCTGATCCGAGGATAACAAGCCAAAACCTATTCCTTTATTCCAAACTAAATAAAAATTTAAAAATGAGTTTATATAAATATCTACTTGTCCAGTTTCCTCTAGTATATTTAGAATAAGTATTTTTGATATTCTATCTAATAAGAAAATGGATAATAAAATGATAATACTTATTACTATTTTTTTTATAGTTTCACTTTTCATGAAAGATGACAGTTACCATCTCTTTCACAAATATTTTCTCTAATTTTCCAACAAACTGGGCACTTATTCCCAACAGCTTTTGAACTATTGATCTCAATTTCTTTTTCTAAGTTGTTATCATTCAAGATGGAAGCAGAAGATGTAATGCAAATTTCAGAAAAATCATAATTCTGAGCCAAACTATACATGTCTTTATCTTTAATTTTTATCTCAATGTTT
Organism: uncultured Pelagibacteraceae bacterium; assembly: GCA_902591775.1. GTDB lineage: Bacteria > Pseudomonadota > Alphaproteobacteria > Pelagibacterales > Pelagibacteraceae > Pelagibacter. The sequence goes on along the minus strand of CACJBW010000004.1, from coordinate 40,620 downwards.
GCCTCTAAACTTGAACCAATAATTTTATCTGCCCTTTTACTTTCAATACTAATGTTTGCTTCGTCTCTAATCAATTTAAGTTTATTCCATTTATTGTTCAATTCTTCATTTTTCCATTTATTTGGAATTTTAACAAATTTTTGTAAATGAATACTTCCTTTATTATCTTCCTTATGAATTAAATGATAAATTTCTTCAGTAGTAAATGATAAGATTGGTGCAAACCATTTTAATAAACATTCTAAAATTACTTTTAAAATTAAGATACAATCTGAACGCTTTTTTGAGTCTTTTGGATCACAATAAAGTAGATCTTTTCTAATATCGAAATAAAATGCTGAGAGTTCTACAGTACAAAAATTTAATAATTCTTTATATAAATTATGAAAATTGTATGACTTAAAGTATTTGTTAAAACTCTCATCTATCAGATATAATCTATGCAGCATATACTTTTCTAATTCTGGAATGTTATTTAAATCAATTTTATCAAAATCTACTTTTGAATATTCATCTTGTATATTTCCTAAAAGATATCTGAAAGTATTTCTTATTTTTCTATAAGACTCAGAGTGCTGGTCTAAAATTGAATAGTCTATTCTTAAGTCCTCAGCATAATTTGATGAGGCAACCCAAATTCTGAGTATATCGGCACCATATTTTTTTAAAATATCTTCTGGGGCAATAACATTTCCAGTTGATTTAGACATTTTAAGTCCTTTTCCATCAACAACAAACCCGTGGGATAAAATACTTTCAAATGGTGCTCTACCTCTTGTTCCACAAGATTCTAACAGCGAGGAGTGAAACCATCCTCTATGTTGATCTGAACCCTCTAGATACATTGAAGCAGGCCATTTTAAATCTTCTCTCTTTTCTAAAACAAAAGAATGAGTTGATCCACTGTCAAACCATACTTCTACGATATCACTAGTCTTATCAAAATCCTCTGCTTTATATTTGTTACCGAGCAGTCTCTGAAAATTATCTTCAAACCAACAGTCTGAACCTTCTTTTTCATAAATTTTTGCAATATTTTCAAAAACTTCCTCATCAATAAGAATTTCTCCATTTTTTTTAGAAATAAATATCGGAAGTGGAACTCCCCAAACTCTTTGTCTAGAGACACACCAATCTGGCCTTGTCTCGATCATTGCTTTAATTCTTTCTTTTCCTTTGCTTGGATAAAAAGTGGTATCATTTATTGCTTTAAGTGCTTTATCTCTTAGCTTATGACTTTCCATTGAAATGAACCATTGGGGTGTTGCTCTGTGAACTAAAGGAGCTTTTGATCTCCAAGAATGCGGGTAAGAATGTGTTAGTTTCCCATTGTTTAAAAGACCTTTTAGTTCTTTAAGCTTTTCTATAACAATATCATTTGCTTTAAAAATATGAGTTCCTTCAAATATAGGTATGTGTTTCGTGTACCTTCCATCATCATCCACTGTTTCAATTGCTTTTATTCCATTATTGATACACAAATTAAAATCATCAGGTCCATGGCTAGGAGCACAATGAACAATTCCTGTTCCTTGTTCAGTTGTCACAAATCTTGCTTCGAGCATTGGAACATCATATTCATATCCAATTTTGTGAAATGGATGGCTACAAATAGTTCCTTCAAATTCTTTTCCTTTAAATTCTTTTAATATCTTAATTTTGTAGTCAGTGTCTTTTGCAACAGATGGCAAAAGTTCTTTTGCAATAACTATTTTTTCGTTTTTTAATATATCTTTGTTATCTATATCACATAAAACATAATCCAAACTTTGGTTATATGCTAATGCTTTATTAGCTGGTATGGTCCACGGTGTTGTAGTCCAAATAATAATGTTCGAACCAATTAGTTCTTGGATATTAGATTTTTTAACTGGAAAGGCTACAAAGATTGTATCAGATACATGGTCTTTATATTCAACTTCTGCATCTGCTAAAGCTGTTTTTTCAACTGTTGACCATAAAACAGGTTTATAACCCTTGTACAAACTACCCTCTTTTAAAAATTTTCCAAGTTCTCTTACAATTTGAGCTTCTGCATCAAAACTCATAGTTGAGTAATAGTTTTCCCAATCTCCAATTACCCCTAGTCTTTTAAATTGATCTTTATGAATATTAATCCATTTACTTGCAAAATCTCTACATTCTTTTCTAAACTCAATAATAGGTACATCATTTTTATTTTTTTTATTTTTTTTGTATTGTTCCTCAATTTTCCATTCAATTGGTAAGCCATGACAGTCCCATCCAGGTACATAAACTGAGTCTTTACCATCCATTTGATGAAATTTAATAATTATATCTTTTAGAATTTTGTTTAGGGCAGTGCCCATATGAATATTTCCATTTGCATATGGTGGTCCATCATGTAAGACAAATTTTTCTTTACCTTTGCTTTGAGATCTTAGTTTTTCATATAGATTTATCTTGTCCCAAAATTTTAAATATTCTGGCTCTTTACTTGGAAGATTCGCTTTCATAGAAAAAGCAGTTTTAGGTAAATTTAAATGTTCTTTGCTCATTATGTTCTTTTAGCTTTCAAAATATCCTTTTTAATTTGATTTTTTAATTCACTGATACCTTTGAATTTTTTTTCTCCTCTTATAAATTTTAAAAATTCTACAGATAATTTTTTATTATAAAGATTTCCTGAAAAATTAAAAATATTTACCTCTAGAAGTATTTTTTTTTGATTAAATGTGGGTCTATAACCTAAATTGGCAATTCCTTTATAAAATTTTTTTCTATAATTAATTCTAATTTTAACAGCATAAACTCCGGGTTTTGCTATAACATAATTTCCAATATCGATGTTGCAGGTTGGAAATCCAATTTTTTGCCCCAACATTCTACCTCTTTGAACTTTTCCCTCAATTTCCCAGTTTCTTTTTAAAAAAGTATTTGCTTTTGATAGCATTCCCTCTTCAAGTAACTTTCTTATAATTGTTGATGAAATTATTTTTTTATTTTTCATCAAAGGAGTTGGATTTACTAGATTATAATCAAAATCATTCTCATATTTTTTAAGTAGTGCTACATCACCTGCTCTCTTATGGCCGAACCTAAAGTTATTACTAACAAATATAAATTTTGATCTAAGTTTTCTTGATAAAATGTCTTTTATGAATTTATAGTAGTTTATTTTTGAAAAATTTTTGTCAAATTTTTTATTAATTATAAAATCAACACCAAATTTTTTTAGATAAATAACCTTTTGATTAAAATTTGATATTCTATAGTTTTTAATTTTTGTATTAAAAAACATTTTAGGTATAGGATCGAAGGTAACAACGCCTACTTTAGATTTATATTTTATTTTATATTTTTTTGCTAATTTAAATAATTTTTGATGTCCTGAATGCAAGCCATCAAAATTACCAATCAAGATAATTGATTTTTTAAATTTGTTTGGAATATTAAAATTATTAAAAATATTAAATCTCTTCACCATTTTAATTCTTTCTGAAAATAATTAATTTTTGCATCATAATTTTTAACAACATTATCAATTGATAATTTTGAAATTTCGTGTCTGTGTATACCACCTGTAATAAGTAATGAGTCGAAATTTTGAATGTTAGCACCCTTTATATCTGTATTTAAATTATCTCCAATACATAATATTTTTTTGTCATTTATATTTGTTGCAATTTCATAAACAGGAGGATGGGGTTTGCCAAAGTAAATCACCTCACCATTAATTTCTTCAAATGATTTTGCAATAGAGCCTGCGCAGTATTCTCTTTTGTCTCCTCGATCAACTATTAAATCAGGGTTGGTACATATCATTTTTTTGGTTATATGTTTTGATAACAGATTTTTGTAATACTCCAAATCATCTTCGTGCTCTTCAAAAAGACCTGAACATAATAAATAATCCGAGTCATCTATATTATGTACTTTACAATCTTCAAAAGTTTTAAATAAGTCAAAATCTCTTGGGGGTCCTAAGTGAAAAAATTTTTTATTGTTAAAATTTTCTAACAGATATTTCTTTGATGCTTCTCCAGATGTAAAAACTGTATCTGAAAAATTATTTAACCCCATTTTTTTTAGAGTATTAATTACTGTTTGATTAGGTCTTGGAGCATTTGTTAATAATATGAATTTTTTTTCATTGTTATATAATTCATCTAAAACTTTGACAGCATTCTCATACAGCTTTATTCCGTTATGAACTACTCCCCAGATATCAATGAAAAATAAGTCATATTCACTGAATATCGATTTTATGCCTGATTTATCTAAATTTTTACTCATATTTCAGATATAGCTTAAAAATCTAATAAATTCTTGAATTTTCTCACCTATATATTTCATTGCAGATCTTGAAATAATAGTCACATGCATCTATATGAACTCTAATTTAAAGGAGTATATATGAAGTTTAAACCGTTACACGATAGAGTATTAATCGAAGTTTTAGACAGTAGTGAAAAAACTGCTGGTGGAATTATCATCCCTGATTCTGCACAAGAAAAACCACAAGAGGGCAAAGTAGTTGCTGTAGGTGGTGGATCAAAAACTGAGGATGGAAAAATTATACCAATGGATGTTAAAGTTGGCGACAAAGTTCTTTTTGGAAAATGGTCAGGAACAGAAGTTAAAATTGATGGTAAAGAATACAGCATAATGAAAGAGTCTGATATTATGGGTATCTCTACATCTAAATAAAATAAAAAAAGGAGAGTTTAATAATGGCAAAAATAGTAAAATTTGATTCAGATGCTAGATCAGCAATGCTGAAGGGAGTAGATATCCTTGCAAACACAGTTAAGGTTACTCTTGGTCCAAAAGGTAGGAATGTCGTTATAGACAAAGCATATGGTGCACCAAGAACAACAAAAGATGGTGTATCAGTTGCAAAGGAAATTGATCTTGATGATAAATTTGAAAACATGGGCGCTCAAATGGTTAAGGAAGTTGCAAGTAAAACAAATGATGAGGCAGGTGATGGTACTACAACTGCAACTATTTTAGCACAGGCTATTGTAAAAGAAGGTTGTAAGTATGTTACAGCTGGGATGAACCCTATGGATGTCAAAAGAGGAATCGACGCTGCAGTAGAGCAAGTAAGAAATACTCTTATATCATCAGCTAAAAAAGTAAAAGATAGTGATGAAATTGCTCAAGTTGGAACTATTTCTTCAAATGGGGATAAAGAAATAGGAAACATGATTGCTAAGGCTATGCAGAAAGTTGGTAACGAAGGAGTTATAACTGTTGAGGAAGCAAAAAGTATTGAGACAGAACTTGATGTTGTTGAAGGAATGCAATTTGATAGAGGATATTTATCACCATACTTCGTTACAAATGCTGAAAAGATGACAACAGAACTTGAAAATCCATTAATTCTTTTACATGAAAAGAAATTAACTAATCTTCAACCTATGGTTCCGCTACTTGAGGCAGTTGTTCAAGCAGGTAGACCTTTAATGATAATTTCAGAGGATGTAGAAGGTGAAGCATTGGCAACATTAGTTGTAAATAAACTAAGAGGTGGACTTAAAGTTGTAGCAGTTAAAGCTCCTGGTTTTGGAGATAGAAGAAAAGCTATGCTTGAAGACATTGCAATTTTAACTGGAGGACAAGTTATATCTGAAGATCTTGGTATCAAATTAGAAAATGTTAAAATTACTGATCTTGGGTCTGCTAAAAGAGTAAAAGTTGATAAAGAAAATAGTACGATTGTAAGTGGTACTGGTAAAAAATCAGACATTGAAGCAAGATGCGATCAAATTAAACAACAAGTTGAAGAAACTTCATCAGATTATGACAGAGAAAAACTTCAAGAAAGGCTTGCTAAATTAGCAGGCGGTGTTGCAGTAATCAAAGTTGGTGGTGCAACAGAAGTAGAAGTTAAAGAAAAAAAAGATAGAGTTGAAGATGCTCTAAATGCTACAAGAGCAGCTGTTGAAGAAGGAATAGTTGTTGGTGGTGGATGTGCGCTTCTTTATGCTTCTCAAGATCTGGATAAATTAAAAGTCAAAGGTTCAGATCAAAAAGCAGGTGTTGAGATTGTTAAAAGTGCTCTAGAAGCTCCAATAAGACAAATAACAACAAATGCAGGTGTCGATGGTTCAGTTATAGTAGGCAAACTTTTAGAAGCCAATAAATCTTCTCAAGGTTATGACGCTCAAACAGAACAATACGTTGACATGTTTAAAGAAGGTATTATTGATCCAGTTAAAGTTGTAAGAACAGCTTTACAAGATGCGGCTTCAATTTCTGGATTATTAGTAACAACTGAGGCAATGGTTGCTGATAAACCTGAAGAGAAGGATGCTGCTGCTGGAGGAATGCCTCCAGGAGGAATGGGCGGCATGGGCGGCATGGGCGGCATGGGAATGTAACCCAAAAGATTTAACTAAAAAATTTAAAAAGGGCAGATTATTCTGCCCTTTTTTTTTTGTTTTCAATTAAAAGTATAAATGTATAAGAACCTCAACCATGAGTAATAATATTCGAAACATCACTATCATTGCTCACGTTGATCATGGAAAAACAACGCTGATTGATAATTTGATGAAACAAAGTGGTTCTTTTAGAGACAACGAAGTAGTTGATGAAAGATTAATGGATTCTGGAGAGCTGGAAAAAGAGAGGGGAATTACAATTCTTGCTAAGCCTACTTCGATTAATTGGAAAGATACTAGAATAAATATTATTGATACTCCTGGTCATAGAGATTTTGCAGCAGAGGTTGAAAGAGTTTTAAGTTTAGCAGATGGTGCATTGTTGTTAGTAGACTCTGCCGAAGGCGTCATGCCTCAAACAAAATTTGTATTAAGCAAAGCATTAAAACAGGGATTAAAACCAATTGTAGTAATAAATAAATTAGACAAAAGTGATCAAAGAGCTAATGAAGTTTTAAATGAGACTTTTGATTTATTTGTTAGTTTGGATGCTAATGAAGAGCAATTAGATTTTCCAGTATTATACGCAAGTGGAAGGTCTGGTTGGGCATCTAAAGATATTGACGGACCAAGAGAAAATCTTAATCCGCTATTAGATTTAGTTTTGGATCATGTAAAACCCTCTCAATTTGATAGATCAAAACCATTTGCGATGCTATCGACGCTTCTTTATGCTGATAACTTTTTGGGCAGAAGCTTAGTAGGAAGAATTTCACAAGGGACGGCAAAAGCAAATCAACAAATTAAAGCAATAAATTTAAAAGGTGAAAAAGTAGATGAAGGTAGACTTACAAAGATCTTTAGATATGAGGGTACAAAAAAAGTGCCCATTGAAGTTGGAGAAGCTGGAGATATCGTAGTTATAGCTGGATTAGAAAAAGCAAATGTAGCTGATACTATTTGTGATTTAGAGGTAAATGAACCAATTGAGGCAACACCGATCGATCCACCAACAATGTCGATAAAAATAACAGTAAATAGCTCACCATTAGCAGGAACTGAGGGTAAAAAATTAACAAGTACCCAGATTAGAGATCGTCTAATTTTAGAAGCTCAAAACAATGTTGGAATTTCTTTCTCAGAAAACGCAAATAAAGATGCATTTGAGATAAGTGGAAGAGGAGAATTAATGCTCGAAATATTGCTAACACAAATGAGACGTGAGGGTTTTGAGATGACTGTAAGCCCTCCTAAAGTTTTATTTAAAACTGACGAAAATTCAAAAAAGTTAGAACCCATTGAAGAAATTACTATGGATTTAGATGAAGAATACTCATCAAGGATTATTGACTCTATGAATAGAAGAAAGGGTAAATTAATTGAATTAAAAGATACTGGAAAGAATAAAAAAAGACTAATTTTTCATGCGCCAACAAGAGGTTTAATGGGATACACAAGTAGATTTTTAACTTTAACAAAAGGAACAGGTGTTATTAACAGAATTTTTCAATCTTACGGAGATTTTGAGGGAGACATGGAGGGTAGAAGAAATGGTGCTTTAATTTCTATGGATCAGGGTAAAGCTGTTGCATTTTCAATTTTTAATTTACAGGCTAGAGGAGAAATGTTTGTCACTCACAATGATCCGGTTTATACAGGAATGATCGTTGGCTTAGCTCCTAAACCAGGTGATATGATAATTAATGTTATGAAAGGAAAAAAACTTACAAATATGAGAACACAAGGTACTGATGAAAATATTGTTCTTACACCTGTAAGACAAATGTCGATTGCAGAACAGTTAAGTATACTTAATACTGATGAAGCGTTAGAAATTACACCTAAATCTTGTAGACTCAGAAAAGCGATTCTGGACCCAAACGAAAGAAAAAGAAGCGAAAAACAAAATACTGCTACTTAGTTCATTATTTTATCAATAATGTATAAACTAAAAGCAATACAAGGACCAATTCCAAAAGCAAACATCAAAGTTCCAACACCAATTGTTCCACCCAAGTACCACCCGACTGTAGCTACAGAAATTTCTATAAAGGCTCTCACAGAAGCAATCGGTAGATTAGTTTTTTTTTGTAAACCAGTCATTAAACCATCCCTAGGCCCTGGACCTAGATTAGCTATTAAATAAATACCACTCCCCACTCCAACTATCATAACGCCTCCTGCAGCCATTAATAACTTCATAATGTAAGTTTCAGGGGTTGGTATTAATGCAATTGTAATATCTAACATTGCTGCAATAATTACGATATTGAATATTGTACCTAGACCAGGTTTTTGCTTTAAAAAAAACCATGAAGATAAAACTACAACACTTACTATAAAAGTTACAATTCCAATGGATAATCCTGAATTAATTGAAATTCCTTGTGCCATTACAGTCCATGGAGAATTGCCAATAAATGAAATAACGACTAAGGCTTCGCCAAAACCGAATAATATTAGACCAAAACAAAGGAAAAATAAGGTAGATAATTTTGGCTTTAAATTAAAAGTCTCGTGAGAACTCCATGAGACTTTAGGAATATTTTTGATAGTAAGGAACATATATTTCGCTATTATTTATACTTTCTTTAACTAAAATCTATGAAAATGAAACATTTTATTATCGTATCAATAATTATTATGTTTGCTTCTAAAGTGATGGCACATAGCAGTCATTATGAAGGTCTTAAAAAAATTGAGATGGATGTTCTAAGAAATAATGAAGTTATTGGTAGCACCAACTACTTCTTTGAATTCGAGAAAGATTTATTTGTAGTAAAAAATTATACTAATTTTAAAGTAGAGTTATTCGGCATAACAGTTTTTTCGATATTAAGTGAGACAATAGAAAAGTACAAAGATGATAAATTAGTTTTTTTTAAATCTAATACTTTTCAAAATGATAAGGAGAAATATGTAAATTTAAATTATGATAAATCTATAAATAAATTCGTTATAGACGGATCATCATACAAAGGTGAAGCAAGTTTAGATTGTACAATTGGGAATTGGTGGAACCATAAAATTTTAAAAACTAATAAACAAATCAGTCCTTTATCTGGGAGTATAAAAAAACAGACCGTGAGTTTAATAGGAGATAAAAATATTGATATTAATGGTAAAGAATATTTAACTAAACACTTTAATATTAAATCAAATGATGAAAGTCTTCCTGATGAAAAAAAATTTGAATTTGATGTTTGGTATAATCCAGAAAATAATTTAATATTAAAAGTAACTTATAATAAAATGGGTAGTTGGGAATATAGATTAAGGAGTTTTGAGTAATGGCAATATGGGGAAGTATAATTGGTGGAATGCTAGGTTTTTCAATTGGTGGGCCTTTTGGTATGCTTTTAGGATCCTTAATCGGTGGAAAAATGTCAAGAGCCAGATCAAGTGGTGGATTTAGATCTTTTGCACAGCCACAACAAATATTTGCACTCTCTTTGATAGTTTTATCAGCAAAGCTAAGTAAAGCAGATGGACAGGTTAGTCGTGAAGAATTAATTGCAGTTAAAGATAAATTAAAAATACCTGAAAGTGAATTAGATCAGGTTGGTAAAATTTTCAATAAAGCTAAAGAGGAAAGTACCGGGTATGAACCATATGCAAAACAAATTGCAGAAGTTTATAGAGGAAATATTAATGTATTAGAAGAAGTAATTAACACTCTTTTTTATATTGCTGAAGCTGATGGAAGCATAAGTGACAATGAATTAATAATGATAGAGGATATAGCAAGAATTTTTGGATTAAATCAAGCTCAAATTAACGGAATTAAAGAAAGCAGAAAGTCTTCAGACAAACTTAATCCTTATATTGTTTTAGAGAGCAAGCCTGACGACTCACTCGAAGAAATAAGAAAACGTTATATTCAACTTAGCAAAGAGCATCATCCTGATCTTTTATTAAGTAAAGGTGTTCCTCAAGAAGTAATAGATGAGAGCAAAGCTAAAATGAGAGCTGTTAATTCAGCATGGGATCAGATTCAAAAATTAAAGAATTAGTCCTAATAAACTCGCCATAAAATACATAGAAAATACAAAAGCAAGGACCACAATAAAATACATTATTGTAACAATTTTATCTCTTTTCCTTCTTTGTCTTACAAATGGCTTATCATCCAGGTCACAAATATCTCTTATGCCAACAACTTTATAATCACAAGTATAACGCCATATTGAGTCGGGCATCCTAGGATCAGTTTGATTATAATATTGAATCCATTGAACTGTATATTTAAATAAAAGATAGCTTACTATTAAAAGAAGACCACTAGTAAACATTAATCTAACATCTAAAACTGTTCTGACTCAGTTGAGCCTTCCATTGCTGTAGTTGAGCTTTTGCCTGAGCTTATTGTATTTGAAACAGCATCAAAATATGATGTGCCAACTTCTCTTTGATGTTTCACGCTTGTATATCCATCTTTTTCTCTAGCAAATTCATGCTGTTGAATTTTTGAGTAAGCGGTCATACCCTCTGATTTATATTTTTCTGCTAATTCAAATATTGCAATGTTTTGAGTGTGGAAACCTGCTAATGTAATGAATTGAAATTTATATCCCATTTCTCCAATCTTTCTTTGAAATGATCCAATTTCTTCATCAGATAAATGTTTCTTCCAATTAAATGATGGAGAACAATTATAAGCTAACATTTTACCAGGAAATTTTTCATGTATGGCATCAGCAAATTTTTTTGCCTCTTCTAAATTTGGAGTAGCAGTTTCACACCAAATTAAATCTGCGTATGGTGCATAAGCAAGACCTCTAGAAATTGCCTGCTCAATTCCGTCTTTAACATAAAAAAAACCTTCAGGTGATCTTTCGCCAGTTAAAAATGGTTTATCATTATCATCAAAATCATTTGTGATTAATTTTGCAGCATTTGCATCTGTTCTTGCTAAAATTATTAACGGTACATCTGCGATATCGGCAGCAAGTCTAGCGGCCTTTAAATTTCTAACCATTGTTCCAGTTGGTACAAGAACTTTTCCACCCATATGACCACATTTTTTCTCACTAGCTAATTGGTCTTCAAAGTGAACCCCGGCAGCACCCGCTCTAATAAATTTTTTCGTTAATTCAAATACATTTAGTGGTCCACCAAATCCTGCTTCACCATCAGCTATAATTGGCAACATGTAATCAGTTCTCTTACTTTTATCCATATCACCATCTATCATTTCCATATGTTGAATTTGATCAGCTCTAATTAAGGAATTATTCATTGTCTCAACTAATTTTGGTGCACTATCATATGGATATAAAGATTGATCAGGATACATTTCACCAGCGCTGTTAGCATCAGCTGCAACTTGCCAACCACTTAAATAAATTGCTTTTAAACCGGCTTTTGCATGTTGAACTGCATGATTTCCTGAAAGTGACCCCAGGGTGTTTACATAAGCTTCTGTATTAAGCAGTTTCCAAAGCTTTTGGGACTGCATTTTACACATAGAATACTCAATTTTGATTGAACCTCTTAATCTTTCAACTTCTTCAGGAGTATAATCTCTTTTAATACCTGCAAATCTTTGTAAATCGTATGAAATATTCTCAGCTGACACCTAAACCCCTCTCTTTTGATTAAATGACTAGAAATGACTAATGACTATTTTGAGTTGTATTCTTCAGTAAATTCGTTCATTCCACTAGATCCCCAATCGCAATGATCGTCTCTAATGTAAATACCTTTTGACTTATGCTCAGAATGCTCTTCTATATTAGTAATTTGGTAGTTATTTTCTATATTGTTAATTTTGTTTTTTTCCATGTAAACTTTATAATTTACAATATTTACAAAATCTACAATTAAATTGATTTTGCTTGTAAAATTGAATAATTTTGTGTAAATTTAAATTTACAAGATTTACAAATAGTAAAATGAGTCAAATTGATACAAAAATTGGTCCAAAAATCAAAGCTTTTAGAAGGCAATTAGGAATTCAGGCAAACAAATTAGCAGAAGAAATGTCTATTTCACCAAGCTATTTAAATCTAATAGAGAGTGGAAAAAGAAAAATTGATGGAGACTTACTTTTAAAGGTTTGTGATAAACTTAAAATAGAGCTTTCCGATCTTACAAGCAAAACAGACATAAATCTTGAGAATAATATTTCTGAATTGTTGGGTGATGAACTTTTTGAGGATCTTGATATTCTTGGACCAGAAGTTAAGGATTTAGTTAATACAAATCCAAAAATTGCTAAAGCTTTAATTAAACTAGGAGATAACTTTAAACAAAAAGATCATGAAATTTTTAACAAATTAGAAAATATTTCAGGTAAAATTATTGATGGGAGAAAAAACTCGTTTCCTGGAGAAGTAATTTCAGATTTTTTACAAGAAAATAAAAATTTTTTTCCAAAATTAGAAGAATTTGCAAATCAAATTTTTGATAAAGTAAAACAAAATAATAGAACAAGATATATTGCCTTATGTCAGTTTTTAAAAGATGAATATGGTATAACTGTAAAAGATGTTATACCTAAAGAAGGAAAACCATTCTCAAAGATATATAAAGTAAAAGATAAAGAATTGCTATTGTCTGATTATCTTTCACTTGAAACAAAAAAACTTTTTGCTGCTGCACAAATTTCACAAGAAGGTGCATCAAAAGAAATTGATGAATACCTTGCTACATTTAATTTTCCAACTGAAGAATCTAAAAAATTAACAAGGGTTGCGCTTTTAAATTATTGTGGCGCTGCAATATTGATGCCTTATGCTCTTTTTCATAAAGAATGTAAAGAATTAAAATATGATTTAGAACTTTTACAAAATACATTTGCAACCTCTTTTGAGCAGGTGGCTCATAGAGTAACATGTTTACAAGATCCAAAACTTCCTGGAATACCTTTTCATTTTTTAAGAGTAGATGTTGCTGGAAATATTTCAAAAAGATTTTCATTATCAGGTATAGAGATACCAAGATATGGAGGAGCTTGTCCAAGATGGAATGTCTACTCAGCTTTTTCAAGACCAGGTGTTATTCAAGCAGCAGTTAGTAAAATGACTAATGGAGAGAAATATGTTTGTATTGCAAAAACTGTTGAAAAGGGCGTTGGAAGGTATGGACAAAAAAAAAGTATGTTATCAATAGGTCTTGGTTGTGAAGCAAAATATGCAAAAGAATTTGTATATACTGAAAACTTAGATCTCAGTGACAAAAAATCTGAATTAGCTATTGGAGTATCATGTAGAACATGTGACAGACTTGATTGTTCACAAAGAGCTTTCCCTCCTCTTCATAAAAAATTTGATGTAGATATTAATTCTAGAGGAGTTTCGGTTTACGTAAATGAGTAAAATATAGCTTACTGTTGTTTTTGCCTTTTTTTTGAAATAAGCTGAGTAAGAGAGTCTACCATCAAGTCTGAGGCTTTAAATATTTCATTTGCTTTAAACTCATGAGACATATTTTTTTCCTCATTTGTCTTATCTTCTATAATTATTCCTTTATCGGGTGAATTATCCTTTATATATATTAAAATTAACCACTCGTCGTCTGTAGACTCGTCCCATTTGATAAAAATTTCTCCTGTTTCAAATCTTTTATCTATACATCTAAAAATAGACATATGTCTTGTGATATATCTTTTGTTTAATTGGAAAACTAGGCTGTTCGCACTTCTATAAAAGCTTTCTAAAGCAAACTCAATTTTTTGTCTCGCTAAATTATATTCTCTTTCTTTTTGAAGTAGTGCAGATCTATCATCAGCTTCATCTGTCTTAACACCAAGTGCCTCAACTCTTTCTCTAATTTTTTGATCTCTTATTAATCTATATTTATTTTTTAAGTTCTCTATTCTTTGTTGAAGTTCCCCGTAATCTTCTCTTTTTTCTCTTAAAGAAATTTTTTCAAGTTTCTCTAATTCTTTTACCTCTCTTATTCTAAATCTTTCAATCTGTTTTTGAATTTTTAATTCTTGTAAAAATTTCTTTTGTCTCTCTGATTGTTCTTTTCTTAAAAGAGCTTGTTCTTTTCTTAAAAATAATTTTAAGTCTTTTGCTCTTAATTTTTCTATTCTTTCTTCATCTTTTAGTTGTTGCTCTTTTAATTTTAATTGCTTTTCCTCTTGTAATATCTTTTCTTTTTTTATTCTTTCTTTTTCTCTTTCATTTTTTTCAATTTCGATTAATTTTAATCTTCTTTTTTCGTCTTTTCTTTGAGATTTAAATTCATTAATTTTTCCATCAATAGAATTAAAGAATTTAGAGATACCCCTATCAATTGCGAAAATGTCAAATTTAACTTTAACATTTAATTTTGATTTTATATTTTCCTCTACTCTTACTGACTTTGTAATTAAATTACTTTTAGTCTTCTTTTTAAGAGCTAACTTTTTAATTGTATTTTTTTTTCTTTTAATCCTGAGATTTTTCCTCTTCTTCTTTACTTTTTTTTTTATTTTTGAGGTAATTTTGCTAATTTTTTTTTTCTTGTTAACTTTTTTTTTTTTAATTTTTTTCATTATTACTGGTATTAATTTATCAGTAATATTTTAATAAATATAGTCCCGAGTATTAGGAACAGAACTGTTATCTTTAGCTAATTGTAATTGAAATACAACCTGATCTCCCCATTTGAATGCCATTTCACAACTAGCTAAGTAAAATTCCCACATTCTAAAAAATTTTTCGTCAAACATATCTAAAACTGTATCTTTTTTTGATAAGAATCTCTCTTTCCAATTTCTAAGAGTATGAGCATAATGCATTCTAAGCACCTCGATATCAGACACTATAAGACCAGACTTTTCGATTGGTTTCGATATCTCGCTTAAGCTAGGCGTGTAACCACCAGGAAAAATATATTTTTGTATCCATGGTTGTGGATCTCTCGGAGGCATAGAGGAACCAATTGTATGAATTAGTGCTATTCCTTTTTCGTTCAAAAGCTGAAAAACTTTATTAAAATATGTTCTATAAAAATTTCTACCAACATGCTCAAACATTCCTACACTCACAATCCTATCAAACTTCTCATTTAATTGTCTGTAATCAATGAGCTTAAAGTCTACTTGATTTGATAAATTCATTTCTTTCGCTTTATTCTGACTATATTCAAATTGATTTTCAGACAATGTTATTCCTGTAACACTAGCATTTGTCTCCTTTGCTATTGCTAATGCTAATGTTCCCCATCCTGAACCAACATCTAAAACTTTTTGGTTTGGCTGGATGTTTAGCTTTTTTATAATATGATGAATCTTGTTGCTTTGAGCTTGCTCAAGAGTATCACTATCATTTTTAAAATAAGCACAAGAATATTGTCTATTTTTATCTAAAAATAAATCGTAAAGTTTTTCAGATATATCATAATGATGTGCAACATTTTCTTTTGATTTTATTATTTTATTCAAATTCGTAAGATATCCAAACGTACCTTTTATTTTTTTTATTACCGCTCCATAAGAATTTATATTCCCTCTACCAATATTTTTAAAAGCTAAGTCTAGAAAGTCTGTAAGTGTACCGTTTTCTATTACCAGAGATCCATTCATATAAGCTTCCCCGAAATACAAGTCAGGATTTATAAGTAACTTTTGCATTAGTTTTTGGTCAAGAAATCTAATTACGATAGGTTTATCCTTGGTTGGATTACCAATAACATATTTTTTTGAATTTGAGTCTATAAGTTCAAATCCATCCTGCTTAAATAAATTATTTAAAAAACTTATTAAACTCATTTTTATGCCGCCTTTAATATCTCCATATTAAAATTTAGTTTTTCAAGATTTGATAATAGATCATTTTTTTCTGCTTGATCTAATAATTTTAATGGAGGCAAAAGATACCCGTATATTGAATTTTTTTCTGCCATAAGAGTGTGGAGACTTGAAATTAAGTTATATTTGTCGAAAGATTTTCTTACATCACACAAATTTTGATTAGATGATAGATCTAGATTATTCTGGAAATTATCATAAATTTTTCTAGCTAAGTGACCTGTAACATTTGTTGTTGCAGTAATTATACCATGGCATCCCAATTCTAGGCCTTTTAATAATTTTGCTTCAGAACCTGGGAAAATTGAAAAATTTTTAATTTTCAAAGTTTCAAATAAATTATAACTGCTATCCTTTACACCAATAATTTGATCAGGGAATTTTTGAACCAAATTTTCAACACATTGAACACTAAATTTATATCCACAAAGTTTTTCAAAATTATATAGAATAATTTTACAATCATTAATCTCTTTGATAATTCTAGAATAGAAATTGATCACATCTTCATCTCCATACTTATAATAAGCCGGTGGCATTATTAAAAAATTATTAAAACCCATAGATTTAGAAATTTTCATTAAATTTATTGTATCGATTAAAGAATTGAGACCAGTTCCAATTATAAATTTACTTTTATGTCTACTCTTGGGTAGTTCATTTATTAATTGAATTTTTTCACTTAAGGATATCAGTTGGGACTGTCCAGTGCTCCCAAAAAAAACAACACCATGACATCCTAAATCAATGACATTTTCAGCGTGTTTAATGGTATTTTTAATGTCTAATGCTAAATTTTTATCTAAAACTGATAAACTAGCAGCATATACACCTTTAATTTGTTCCATTGCCAAAATTTATATAAAAATTCAAATTAGTAAAGGTTATAAAAACATATGAATATACTTGTTATACAAAACCGTATGGGTATTGGAGATATGGTAATTTTCTTACCTTTTATAGAAGCAATTTCTAAAAAATACAATTCACCAATTACTCTATTAATAAAAGAGAGCACAAAAGCTAAAGAATATACAAAAAATTTAAATTTTTTAAAAAATATAATTTACTTAAAAAGGGAAAATAAAAACGATGAGCACAGTGGTATATCGGGTTTTTTCAAATTAAAAAATGAAATTAAAAATAATTTATTTGATAAGGTTTTTATTTTTAATTCATCGCTAAGATATAGGCTTGTTTGTAAAAGTGCGGGAATAAAAAATATATATCAGTACCCATTATTTGAGAAAAAAGAACAACACATTATCGATGCTGCAAGTAAATTATTAGATAAGATAAATTTAAAAGTAGAAAGTAATCCTCAAATAAAAATTAATGATAGTTTAGTAAAATTAGCTGCTCAGAGACTTTCAATTTCAAAAGATAAAATTAATATTTTACTTGGAATAGGTGGCTCTGGTCCCTCTAAAAGAATTCCAGCTGATAAATTTAAAGAATTCATAGAACTAGCTATTAGAAGTTATGACTGCATGTTTTATTTAGCGACAGGCAAAAATAAGGAAGAACAATCAATACTTAATAGTATACTGTCATCATATGAAGAGATTTGTGTTCCTTTAGATAATAATTCAATTTCTGAAATTTTGCCAATTATAAAGAATTGTAAAATAGCAATATGTAACGATTCAAGTTTCAGTCACCTTTCAGCTGCTTTAGGTGTTCCTACAATAGTTTTAATGAGTGATACACCCTTAATATATGGCAGCTATAGTCCAAATATGTATCCTATAATCCCTGATGGAATGAATTTTGTTTCACATAATTCAAGAGGTAAAGAAAAAATTAATCCAGAAAAGATTTTTACAAAATTTAAATCAATTATTAACTAATATTTTTTATCACAATATCTTTTGCTTCATTTACTATCGATGCAAGTCTAGTTAGTTCTGGACTTACATCTGGATGGATTTTTTTCATAATAGACTTATAAGATTTCATAACTTGTTCTTTGGTATATTTTATATCAGATTTTAAATTTAGTATTTTATATGCTTCATCTAAGGATATGCTCTGTTTGTTTACAGATTGGTTAAAATTATTAAAATTAAATCTACCTGAATTTCTTAAAACTCTGAAAAGTCCCCATAATCTAAGAAGTTGAAATAAGGATATTCCAGCTTTTGTTTTTATCAAAGGTAAGATTGCAAGCACAAAAGGTAATGAAAATATATATCTTCCAGCATAAGCCATAATAACAGCCAATACTATTGCTGAAATAATTATTAATATTCTTATAAATCTTGAAATTTTTTTAGCAGAAGTTCTAGCAAACCAACTTAGAAGAACATATACAACTACAAAAATAATCAGTGTTATAAAAAAAATATTCATATATTAATTTAGTTCAAAATGAAACTACCACAGCTTGAAAAGAAACCTGAAATAAAATCTTGTCACAATAAGTCTTGGACAGACGATTATAGTTGGATTCATCAACCAAATATTCTCGAGGTTTTAAGGGATAGCTCAAAACTTTTGCCTGAAGTAAGAAAATATTTGGAAAATGAAAATGAATATTTTTCTGACCAAATGAAAGATACTAAAAAAATTCAAAAAAAACTTTTTGATGAAATAAAAGCAAGAATCAAACTGGATGATGAGTCACTCCCTTACAAAGATAAAAACTATGAGTATTGGACTAAAACTACAGCAAAAGGAAATTATTCGATTAAATTAAGAAAAAAAATTGGTGAAGAACAAATTGAAGAAATTTGGAACGGCGATAAAGAGAAGGAGAAACTTAAAACAGAATATTTTGGTTTAGGTGACTTAGAGGTAAGCTTTAATGATGAGTACCTTGGATATTCTTTAGATTTAAAAGGATCTGAATATTATACAATCTATATAAGAAACATAAAATCTGGAAATTTAGTCACTGAAAAAATTGAGGAAACGAGTGGTAGCATCGAATTTAGTTTGGATGATAAATATATATTTTATTCTAAATTAGATGAACATCACAGGCCTAGAACTATTTATAGACATGAAATTGGATCGGCAACAAAAGATGATTTATTGATTTTTGAAGAAAAAAGCGAAGCATTCACTGTTGGGATTAGCCTTAGTTCAGATGAGAAATATTTCATAATTACAAGTTCTGATCATAATACTTCAGAACAATATTACTTTGAAGTTGATGAAAGTAATCCAAATCCTAAATTAATCCAAACGAGAAAAAGAGGGATAATATACTCGATTAATTCTTGGGATGACTTTTTTTATAAACATACTAATGAAAATGCTGAAGATTTTAAGATAGATAGATGTAATAACTTAGTTAAACAAAAATGGGAGCCATTTGTTAATGCAAAAGATGAGGTATTGATAGGAGGTTTAGTATTTTTAAATAATTGGATAATTCGATCTGAAACATCTAATGCACTTGCAAAAATAATTATTCGTGATCCAAAAACAAATAAAGAGGAAGAGATTATTTTTAGTGACGAAAAAGTAATTGTTCCAAGTATATCATTAACTCAAAAAGATAAAAACACAGACAATGTATATTTATCGTATTCTTCACCTAAAACACCAGGGAGGACTTTTTTATATAATTTAAAATCAAAAGATAAGAAACTCGTTAAAGAGCAAGAAATTCCATCTGGACACGATCCAGATAATTATATTGTGGAGCGCCTTGAGTGTCCATCTCATGATGGAAGAATGGTTCCTTTAACTATTACTAGACACAAAGATACTATTTTAGATGGTTCATCAAATCTTTTACTTTACGGTTATGGATCATATGGAAATTCAATGTCTCCAGGATTTTCTTCTACCCGTTTAAGTTTAATAAATAGAGATATAATCTGGGTAACAGCACATATTAGAGGTGGAATGGAAAGAGGGATGAAATGGTGGAAAGAAGGAAAGCTTTTAAATAAAAAAAATACCTTTGAAGATTATATAGCTGTTGGAAAATATTTGATTGAAAAAAAATATACCTCAAAAAGAAAAATTATAGGGATGGGTGGTTCCGCAGGTGGATTACTTATGGGAGCAGTTGTAAATCAAGCGCCAGAACTGTTTTTAGGAGTAATAATGGCTGTTCCATTCGTAGACTCATTAACAACTAATCTTGACCATTCACTGCCTTTAACAGTTGGGGAGTTTGATGAATTTGGAAATGCAAAAGATAATAAAGATCATTTTGATTATATTTATTCATATGCTCCGTATAACAATATAAAAAAAATGGATTATCCTCATATTTTGATTACTACAAGTCTAAGTGATAATAGGGTTCTATTTGATGAACCTGCAAAATTTACTGCAAAATTAAGAGACTATAAAACAGACAATAATTTATTATTATTAAAGACTGAAATGAATGCTGGTCATGGAGGAAAATCTGGCAGAGATGGAGCGATTGAAGAAATAGCCATTGATTATAGCTTTGCTTTGAAAATTACAGAAAAATATTGACATTTTTAGCATTGAAAATTTAAAATTAAATACCATATTACTAATGTAAGTCGCCTTATTGGGGCTTACATAAATTAACTTGCTTAACAAAAGGAGTAAATATGACAAGTAAGGACCTATCAATCTTTAACTCACTAAGACCGTTTTCTATTGGTTTTGACGACATGTTCGACCAATTTGAAAGTATGCTTGGTAATGGTGGCATGACAATGCAATCGAACTATCCACCATACAACATTAGAAAAACTGGTAAAGATAACTACTCAATTGAAGTAGCTTTAGCTGGTTTTAATAAAAAAGATGTCGAAGTTGAGTTCGAAGACAATATATTAACTGTAAGAACAAAACAGATGAATAAGTCTGAAGATCAAAATCAAGATGGTGAAATAATTCATAAAGGAATTTCACAAAGACAATTCGCAAGATCTTTTACTATTGCAGATGATGTGAAAGTAAATGGTGCTGAGCTTAAGGACGGTCTTTTGACGATTGCATGCGAAAGAATTTTGCCAGACCATAAGAAAAAAAGACTTATTGATATTAAGTAAATAATTTAAACCTTGCTTGTGGGGTTCGCCCCACAAGTTTAAAAACATCCACTAGAACTGAAAGCGATGATAGTTCCGCTAGCGTTGACTTCAAATCTTCGTTCACAGGGTACACCGTATTTTTTTGTTTTATAAATTAAAACTTCATTGCCGATATCATTGACCATATCTTCGTTAGGAGCCCCTAATTCTAACTTCATTTTATTAACATCTCCACCAACAAATAAACCGTATTTTTTATTTTCCTTTTCTACAACCTCGTCAGTTTTATTCTGAATAGTTTGACAACCTGCGTTAACCAAAAAAATTGAAATTAATGTGATTGAGAATATAATTTTCATAATTTATTTATAATACTGAAATGTGACAAAAGATTAACTTAAAAGTTGAAAAAAAAATAAGTTTTCCATCAAAATTAGATAAATATAATGTATTTATATTCCTTAATTCTTTATTTTTATTACTATCAAACCGATTCTAATGAACACAAAACTTAAAGTATCAGAAATTTCAAAAATATATCCAGGATGTATTGCAAACGATAAAGTATCATTAGAATTTGGAAGTGGGAAAATATATGCATTATTAGGTGAAAATGGGGCTGGAAAGTCTACACTAGTTAAAATCTTGTCTGGAGTAGTAAAACCTGACGAGGGCGAAGTTTTTTTAAATGATGAAAGCATTAAACTTAATTCTCCCCAAGATGCCAAAAAAAATAATATTGGAATGGTTTTTCAACATTTCAACCTCTTCGAGACTTTGTCGGTATTTGAAAATTTAAGTATCGATAGTGACAAAAAAGATGAAGATCTAAGAGTTTTAGTCAATGATATATTAAATAAGTACAATTTTAAAATTGATCTAGATATTCCAGTTCTAAATTTATCAGCAGGTCAAAAACAAAAAGTAGAAATTATAAGGTGTTTAATTAGAAATCCAAAAGTATTGATTATGGATGAACCTACATCAGTTTTAACTGAACAAGAAACTGATGATTTATTTATTTCTTTAAAACAATTTTCTAAAGATGGAATTTTAATTATTTATATAACTCACAAATTAAAAGAAGTTTTGTCACTTTGTGATGAGGTAGCCGTAATGAGAAAAGGTAAAGTAGTTTCGGTTAGCAATACAATTGATGAAAAAATTGAGAGTTTAGCTAATAAAATGGTAGGTGAAAATTTAAATACTATTAAAAAAAAAATTAAAAATTCTAAAGATAGCGAGGAAATTTTAAAAATCTCAAATTTAAATTTTAAAAGTGAAGACCCATATGAAACAAACCTAAATAATTTAAATCTCTCTCTGAAAAAAGGAGAGTGTTTGGGTATAGCTGGAATTTCAGGAAATGGACAAAATGAATTATTTCAAATACTGAGTGGAGAAATTATTACGGAAGGTACATCTATAATGTTTAGAAATAAAGAAATTGGGAAGTTAAATCCTAGAGAAAGAAGAGAATTCCTTATGGCTTTTTCACCTGAAGATCGTATCTCTCAAGCTGCAGTCCCTGAGTTAAAGATATACGAAAATGTTGCATTAAACAATTTTAAGTCATCAAACTTTTTTGAAAAAGGTTTAGTGAATGAAAAGAAAATAAAAGAACACTCCAAGAAGATACTTACTAATTTTTCTGTTAATACAGACAATGTTGAATTAAAAAGTCAATTTTTATCTGGCGGAAATCTTCAAAAATTGATTATTGGAAGAGAATTAATTACTTCACCTGAATTATTGGTATGTTTTAACCCAACATGGGGTCTTGATGTTGGTGCAATCAACTACATTCATGAAACATTAATTCAAATTAATGAACAAGGAAAATCATCAATATTAATTTCTACTGATAACGATGAACTATTAAAATTAAGTGACCGTATTTGTGTAATTTATAAAGGTAAACTATCTAAAATAATGAATGCAGATACTGTTACTGCTGAAAAATTGGGAATTTTGATGGGTGGAGGTTCTATTGATTAAAATTGAAAAGCGTAACGATGTATCTCGATCAATTTACTTTTTAACACCGGTTTTAGCCATTTTTCTCACATTATTCGGTGGTGGGATTATTTTTTATATTTTGGGGTTTAATCCTATTGAGGCTTTAAAATTTTTTTTTATTACGCCCATTTCAGATTTATACGGATTAAGTGAACTTTTGGTAAAAGCCACACCACTTTGTTTAATAGCGATAGGTTTATCTTTTTGTTTTAAAAGTAATAATTGGAATATTGGTGCAGAAGGTCAACTTATTTTTGGTGGAATAGTCGGCGGCGGAGTTGCTTTGTTATTTTATAATCATGATGGATTTTATGTTTTACCAATAATTTTATTATCTGGAGCAATTGGTGGGATGTTATTTGCAATGATACCAGCAATTTTAAAAACCTATTTTAACACTAATGAAATTTTGGTTAGCCTTATGTTAGTTTATGTTGCAAAATTATTATTAGATTATTTAGTAGTTGGTCCTTGGAGTAATCCTGAAGGTTTTAACTTTCCAGAAACCAGACAATTTAGCGAGTCTGCGAGAATGCCAATTTTATTTGATAGCTTGAGAATTCATGCTGGAATATTTATTACTCTAATAAGTGTTTTTTTTAGTTGGCTCATTTTGTATAAAACTTATTTAGGTTTTCAGATAAAGGTTTCAGGTTTAAGTTTAAAAACTGCAAAATATGCTGGGTACAAAGGCAAGACAATGATCATTATTGTATTTATGATTAGTGGAGCATGTGCCGGTCTTGCAGGTGTAGGTGAGATAACAGGACCAATAGGACAATTACATAGAAACATTTCTCCTGATTATGGCTTCACTGCAATAATTGTTGCTTTTCTAGGAAGACTAAATCCAGTTGGAATTATTTTTGCATCATTGATTGTTGCACTAACTTACTTAGGAGCAGAAACAGCCCAGATATTTTTACAAGTGCCAAAATATACGGGTCAAGTTTTTCAAGGAATGATTTTATTTTTTCTTCTTGGGTCTGATTATTTGTTATTTTTTAAAATAAAATTTTTAGGTTTAAAAAAAAATGAGCTTTGATTTAAATTTTATTGGTATTTTAATTGGTGCGATAATGGCATCATCGGTCCCTTTAATACTTGCTGCATCTGGAGAATTAATAACGGAGAGATCTGGTGTTTTAAATCTTGGGGTAGAAGGAATGATGATTATTGGTGCAATTTCTGGATTTGCTTTAATGGTAGTGACTGATAATTTATTTTTTGCAGTGATAGGCTCCATGTTTTCAGGCTTAATTATCTCTTTAATTTTTGGGTTTCTCACACAAACACTCCTTACAAATCATGTTGCGACAGGTCTAGCTTTAACTATCTTTGGTATAGGAATGTCAGCGATGATAGGTAAGAATTTTGTTGGAATTCCAGGAAAGGAATTTCCCTTATTATTTGTTAATTTAAAAGAAAGTATTCCATTTTTAGGCCCAATATTCTTTGGGCATTCAATTATCCTTTATTTTGCATTTGGATTGCCTTTCTTAACAAATTATTTCTTAAAAAAAACAAAAACTGGTTTGGTTGTCAGAGCCGTAGGGGATTCGCCTGCTTCAGCTTCAAATCAGGGAATTAATGTTTCATTAGTAAGATATAGTTGCATTCTTTATGGAGGTTCAATGTGTGGTTTAGCCGGTGCTTACCTATCATTAATATATACTCCCCAGTGGATTGAGAATATGACTGGCGGCAGAGGATGGATTGCTCTAGCATTAGTAGTTTTTGCAACTTGGAGTCCAATAAAAGTTCTTATAGGAGCATTAATATTTGGCGGAATCACAATCTTACAATTACACATGCAGGCTGTAGGTTTAAGAATTCCAGTTCAATTATTAAGTGCATTACCATATATCATGACAATAGTAGTTTTAGTTGTAATTTCTCGCGACAGTAGAAAAATAAAACTTAATACACCAACTTCATTGGGACAAATCTTCTATAAGGAAAAGTGATGTTAGCTATTCCAAAATAAATATTTTTTTTTATTAGAATATTGATTAGTTTGTAGTATCACAAAATTAAATTTAAAGGGGATATCAAATGTATAAATTATTTTTAAGGTATTTAATTTCTGTACTATTTTTTCTTTGGTTTAGCATAAATGCGAATGCAGATTTTAAAGTTGGTTTCGTTTATGTTGGTCCAACTGGGGACCATGGGTGGACGTACCAACACGACGAAGGAAGAAAAGCAGTAGAAGCTGCTGGAATAAAAACAACCTATGTAGAAAGTGTGCCTGAAGGTGCAGATGCAGAAAGAGTTATAAGACAATTAGCACAATCTGGTCACGACCTAATCTTTACTACTAGTTTTGGATATATGGATCCAACAAATAAAGTTGCTAAAGATTTTCCAAATGTAAAATTTGAACATGCGACTGGTTACAAAAGAGAGCATTCAAATGTCTCAACATATTCAGCAAGGTTTTATGAAGGTAGAACTTTACTAGGACATATGGCTGGAAAGATGACAAAGACAAATACAATTGGATACATTGCTTCTTTTCCAATTCCTGAGGTCATTAGAGGAATTAATGCAATGACATTAGCTGCTCAAAAAGTAAATCCTGATATTAAGACAAAAATTGTTTGGGTTTTTACTTGGTATGATCCAGGAAAAGAGTCTGAAGCAGCTCAAGCTTTGATTGACCAAGGTGCAGATATAATTATGCAACATACTGATAGTACTGCTCCGGTACAAGTTGCAGAAAAAGCAGGAGTTTGGTCTTTTGGTCAAGCAAGTGACATGCAAAGATTCGCTCCAAAATCTATATTAACTTCGATTATAGATGATTGGGCGCCTTACTATGTAGAAAGATCAATTGCAGCAAGAGATGGCACTTGGAAACAACAAGATACTTGGCATGGATTAAAAGAAGGAATGGTAGCAATGGCTCCATATAATTCCGCAATGGGAGGAGATTTAGTGAGAGAAGTAGAACAACTTCAAAAAGACTTAGCTTCAGGAAAAGCTCACTCATTTACTGGTCCAATTTATGATCAAAAAGGAAACATTCTTGTAGCCGAAGGTGCTGTAGCTGATGATGGAATGCTAGCCGGAATGAATGTTTACGTTAAAGGGGTAGAAGGAGATATTCCACAGTAATAAATTTTATCAAAAGATTAAAATTAAAGGCCAGCTTAGTCTGGCCTTTTTTTATTTAGAATACTTTTTTTTCAAACCATCTATATCAATTTCATCATAATACTCTGATGGTTGAACAATCCATGGATCATTATCTAATAAAATCGGACAGAAATCAGGAGTAAAAGTGGAAGATTTTTTTTTCCAAAGACACGCTGTTTTAATTTCACTTATGTGACCCTTAACAGGTTCATATTCTTTAAGCCACTCTATACTTTTATTTAAAGTTAGTCCTGTGTCTGATAGATCATCTACTAACAATACATTTTTAAAATCTTCGTTAGTTGCAATTGCACTTATATCTCTTGCAAATATTAGCTCCCCTTGTTTATCTTGTACCGTATCTCCGGAATAACTTTGAATTACAACATAAGCGGTAGGTAATTTAAAAATTCTAGATAAAATATCTATAATTGGAGCTGCACCTCTCATGATGCCAACTAATACTGTTGGCTTATATTTTTTTTCAATTTCTAAAGCAAGTTTTTCGACTACCTTTTTATATTCTTCATAAGTAATTATTAATTTATCAGCCATAAAAATTTGGTATCATAAATAAAAATATTAAAAAAGGATAAATATGAAAACTTATTGGATAAGTCTATACTTAGAAATTTCAAGCCAGGATAACTTAAAAAAATATGGAGAAAAGGCTGTTCCTATAATAAAAAGTTATGGAGGGAAACCAGTAGTTAGAGGTGGAAAATTAAAGTCATTTAGTGGCCCAAACATTGTGCGTACTGTAATATGGGAGTTTCCGACTTACGATGATGCTATGTTATGCCATGAGTCAACTGAATATAAATCTGCTTGGACTCATGCAGAAAATACAACTAAGAGAATAATGTTTATTGTTGAAGGGATAGAACAAGAACAAATTTGATAAAGTAAAAATTGATTATATAATAATAGATAAAGGAAAATTATGAAAGGTTACGTAGTTTGCGTGTGGGAAAAAATCAATAGTGAAGAAAAATTAAAGGAATATGCACTAAAAGCCAAGATTGCTGCAGATAAATACTCAGGGATATTTATAATTAGAGGTGGAAAAAAAAGAGTAAATGAGGGAATAAACTCTCCTAGAACAACTGTAGTTGAATTTACAGATTACAACACAGCAATAGAATTTTATGATTCCCCTGAATATCAGGAAGCACTAGAAGTTATCAAAGGCTATGCTGTAAGACATCATCAAATAGTTGAAGGCACTTAATATTGTATAGGCTCATCGTCTATGGAGCGCCATAAATACCAAGTAGCTACGGAACAATATGGAGAAAACCTCTTTTTCAATCGATTTACATAGCTCATGGGTGGTAAATAGCTTTTTCTATAATTGTTTGAAATAGCTCTTAGTAAACCAATATCTTGAACGGGCCATATATTAGATCTATTGTAAGTAAATAGTAATATCATCTCTGCAGACCATCTACCTATTTGTCTTAACTCAGATAAATAAAGAATTGCCTCCTCGTCTCCCATTTTTTTTATAATTCTTGGATTAAATGTTTTATTTACAAATTTTTTTGCAAGCTCTTTAATTCCTCTAACTTTTTGTCTGCTTAATCCACATTTTTTCAAACGAGCCGAGGTAATAGCATTAACTACTTTTGGATTTATCTTTCCTCTACATTCTTTTTTAAACTTTAAAAATACAGAATTTGCTGCAGCAACACTTATCTGTTGTCCTATTATACTTTTACATAGAGACAAAAAAATATCTTTTCTTGTTGTTAAGGTTTTGTCTTTGTATTTATAAATAAGTTTTTTCATTATCTTGTCTTTAGATAGAAACTTTACTGCCTTTGACCAATAAATCGGAGGTTTACTCATTTTTAAAAATTAAGTTTGGTTTTTTCAAATAGATTTCTCTTCTAAATATAATTAATGAAGATAGCACTACAAGTAATGAACCCAATAAAGTTTTATAAGATGGTATTTCATTCCAAATAAAATAACCGAATATAATTGCAAATACTAAACTTAAATACTTAAGTGGAGTAACTAAAGAAACTTCTGAAAGTTTGTAAGATTGTCCAAGTAGTAAATTAGCAATACCTCCAAGCAAACCAATCATACACAAAAAAATAAAATCTATTAACGTAGGCATTACCCATCCAAAAGGAATTGTAAACAAACCTAAAATAGATATCGCTACTGAAAAATAAAAAGAAATAAGCCAAACTGGTTCGGATGTAGATAACTGTCTGATAGCAATTGCAACATATGACATTCCTAAACAAAAAATTATTGGGTAAATATAATAAAAATTTAAAGCGGAAATACCTGGTTGTGTAATAATTATTACACCTATAAAACCGATCAAAACTGCTAACCAGCGGTATTTACCAATTTTTTCTGACAAAAAATAAATAGATAAAATTGTTGCAAAAATTGGTGCAGCAAATGAGATACCCACTACAGTTGCCAAAGGTAAATTTCTTAGTGCAATAAATACTGATACTATTGCTATTAATCCTGCAGCACATCTAAAGAAATGTAATTTAGGTCGATCTGTTTTATAAAAATTTGTGTAGTTTTCTTTTGGTATTAAAAAAAATATAGGTATTAATCCGCAAATTCCTCTAAAAAAAAGAACTTCGCCAACAGGATAATTTTCAGACCACTTAACAAGCACATCCATCATTGAAAATGCACACACTGAAAAAAACATGTACAAAAAGCCTAATTGATTTCTAGATAACATGGATTAGTTTATATTATTATTATATCATAGATCTATGGAAATAGCAGTTTTAGCTTTAGGATGTTTCTGGGGTCCAGAAAAAAAATATGGACAATTAGATGGTATCTACAGAACAGAGGTTGGATATTGTGGAGGAAACAGTCCTAATACAAATTATAGAGAAGTTTGTACAGGAACAACTAATCATGCAGAAGCTGTAAAATTAGAATTTGATCCTAAAGTTATTACATACGAGCAAATAATTAAGAGATTTTTTGAATTTCATGATCCAACTACACTAAACTCTCAAGGTCCTGATTTTGGAACACAATACAGAAGTGAGATATTCTACCTTAATGAAGAACAAAAAAATATTGCTCAAAAAGTAATAGACGAAGAAAATTTAAAGTTATCTGGAAAAGTTGTAACTAAGCTATCTGAGTTGAAAAATTACTGCACTGCTGAAGAGTATCATCAGAAGTATCTAGAAAAAATATAGAATGTCACTTGTTACATCAGATTGGTTAGAAAATAATTTAAGTGACGTCAAAATAATTGACTGCTCGTGGCATATGCCAGGAATTGATAGAAATCCTAAAGAGGAGTACTCTAAAAATCATATTCCTGGTGCAATTTTTTTTGACTTAGACAAGAATTCAGATCAAGATACAGATTTACCTCACATGCTACCTTCAAAAGAAAAATGGGAAGAGATAGTATCATTAATGGGCATATCAAATACCGATAGAATTGTAATTTATGATAACTCTGATGTTCTAAGTTCATGTAGAGGTTGGTACAATTTTATTTATTTTGGCCATGATAAATACCTAGTAAGTGTTTTAGATGGTGGTTTAAAAAAATGGTTGATTGAAAATAGGAAAACAACAAGTGAAAAGACAATTTTAAACAACTCAACCTACAGAGCAATGGAAAATAAAAATCTGGTAAAAAGTATTGATGAAATAAATGAAAACATTGGACAAAAAAATTTTACAATAATTGACGCTAGAAGTAAGAAAAGATTTAATGGAAGTGTTCCAGATCCCAGGAAGAATGTGAGAAGTGGATCTATTCCAAACTCTGTATGTCTTCCATTTAAAGAAATTATAAATAGCTCAGACAACACCTTTAAAGGTGTAAGTGAAATCTCAAAAAAGTTCAGCGAAATTATTGATTTACATGACGATAAAACAGTTTTTTCATGTGGATCTGGTATAACAGCATGTGTTTTAGGTCTTGCATATTCCCTAGTAAATAATACATATTCTCCTACAATTTATGATGGTTCATGGGCTGAATATGGAAGAATATAGAAATGAAGAGATCTACTAAAATAACATCAATAATAGTAATTTTTTTTCTAATTATTGCAGGTGTGATCATTGCTCGAACAATGATTGGGAACCATTTTAAAAAAAAATTTAGTAAAAGACCGCCACCAGGTATCATTGTCAAAACAGTAGAGGAAAGAAAGTTTCAAAATATTATTGAAACCTTTGGAACAGCGGTTCCAATTAAAACGCAGTCATACAATATTGAAAAATACGAAATTCTAGAAGAAATCAAATATAATACTAAAGTTAAGTCTGGTGATGTTATTGCAAAATTAAAAAGTAGAACAATCACAGCACCCTTCGATGGAGTAATTGGTAAAAGAAACTTTTCTGATGATATTAATGTTTCAGAAAGTTCAGTTGTAATTGATATTGAAGATGCATCTTTTTTATTTATTGATGTTGATGTTCCAGAAATATTTGCGCCATTTGTAGAAAAAGGACTAGGTGTTGATGTAAAATTTTCTGGCAATAAGAATAAAACTTATAAAGGTATAGTAGATTCTTTGGCTAGCAAAATTGATGTTAGCAATAGATCTTTAAGACTTAGAGTTAAAATGCAAAATTCAAATTCTGAGATTTTGCCTGGTGCTTTAATGGAAGTCACAATAAAATATAATGAGAGAGTTTCTTTAGGAATTCCAGATACAAGTGTAATCTTAGAAGGTAATAAAGTTTATATTTATAAAGTAGATAAAGAGAATGTAACAAAAAGAGTTGAAGTTAAAGTTGGTAACAGAAACAAAGGATATCTAGAAGTGGAGTCAGGTTTAAATGAGGGCGATATCGTTGTTGCTGAAGGATTGAAAAAAGTAAGACCCAATGGAAAAATTAAACCCATTAAAGATGGTGAAAAAAAAAGTGAGTCTAATTGGGGTAAAAAAGAGAATAAAAGTAAATAATTAAATGTATTTAACTGATGTTAGTATTAGAAGACCAGCATTGTCATGGGTATTATCCTTAATACTAGTTGTATTTGGAACTTTTGTTTTTTCAAAATTACCAGTTAGAGAACTACCATCTGGTCTACAACCACCTGTGGTTCAAGTCCAGGTAGAATATTCATCAGCATCAGCTCCAATTGTTGATGAAGAAGTTACACAAGTAATTGAAGAAGTTATAGGTGGAGCAGAGGGAATAAAAAACATAGACGCTAAATCAGAGAATGGAAAAAGTACTATAAATATCGAATTTGATACAGATATAGACCTTGATAATGCCGCAAACGATGTAAGAGAGAGAGTTGCAAGAATTGTCGGAAGGCTGCCAGCCGAGTCTGAGGCCCCAAGAATACTTAAGCAATCTGCAGGTTTTACAACTACAATGTGGCTTGCCTTATCTTCAGAAACCTGGAGTGATCTTGAGCTCGGAGACTATGCAGAACGATATTTAGTTGATCAATTTTCTAGCATTAAAAATGTTGGTCGAATAAGAACGGGTGGTCTTAGGGAGCAGAGTATTAGAGTATGGATAGATCCAATCAAATTAGCTGCAAATAATTTAACTATTCAAGAAGTAGAAAGATCTTTAAGAAACGAAAATATTCGATTACCAGCGGGTACACTTGAGGCTGAAAATATAGATTTAACGATTAATATCGATAAATCATATAATGATTTAGAAAAACTTAAGGAACTGCCAATAAAGAAAGCTAAAGATAATATAGTAAGACTATCTGATATTGCAAATTTAGAATTAGGTCCTGTCACAGAGAAAGTTTTATTCAGAGCACAAAGTAAAGGAGCACTAAATTTAAAAACCATGGGTATAGGAATTTATGCAAGAAGTGGGGCTTCAACTGTTGAATTATCAAAAGATGTTGAAAAAAAAATTAAAGAAATTAGAAAAACTTTACCTAGTGATTTAAATTTAGAAATAGCTTTTAACAGAGCTACTTATATTGGTGAAGCAATAAATGAAGTTTATAAAACTTTGGCTATAGCTTTTATACTTGTTGTAATAATAATTTATTTATTTTTAGGAAATTTAAAAGCAGTTATTGTTCCAGCAATAGCTTTACCTGTAAGTCTAATTGCTACATTCTTAGGTTTATATATATTTGATTTATCTATTAATATATTTGTCTTATTAAGTTTTATATTAGCAATTGGAATTATTACTGATGACTCAGTCATTATGACCGATGCGATATATAGAAGAATTGAAAATGGTGAGACACCGCTGGTAGCAGCTTATAAAGGTTCAAAACAAATTACGTTTGCAATTATTGCAACAACTCTTATTTTGGTTGCAGTATTTTTGCCTTTAATTTTCATTGAAGGTATTGCTGGAACTTTATTTAAAGAAACTGCAATAGCACTATCATTTGCAATAGTAGTGTCATCATTTGTTGCTCTAACGCTTTCACCAATGCTAGGTAGTAAATTTCTTGATAAAAAGAAAAAGTCGAATTTCTTGACAAAAGGATTTGATAAATTTTTTCAAGGCTTTTTAAAATTTTACACTGAGACATTAGGATTTTGGATGAATAAGAAGAAAACAATAATAACATTCATAGTTTTTATCATAGTTGCCTCTGGGGGTTTGTATAACTATACAAAAAAAGAATTGTTACCATTAGAAGATCGTGGAGTTTACTTAGTTATAGGATTTACTGATGAGGGAAGTTCATTCCAATATACTCAAAAAAGGGCGGAGGATGTAGAAAAAAGACTAATTCCACTACTTGATGGCGATAATAGTCCATACAATAGATTTTTAATGATAGTTCCAGGCTTTGGGTCTGAAAATAGCTTCTTAATAATCTCACTTTTGGACAATTGGAAAAATAGAAAACAGAATTCTCAAACAATAATGAGACAAGCAATTGGAAAAATAGTTACTGTACCTCAAACACTAGCTTTTCCAATTTCTCCTCAGTCAATAAGAGTTTCAAGTTACAATAAGCCAGTTCAAATGGTTATTTATGGAAATACATACGAAGAGTTAGAAGAAATACAATCTAGAGTTATTAGAATGTTAAGAAAGAACAGAAATTTATCAAGACTTGAATCTGACTACACCAGAAATAAACCTGAAGTGAATATAAAAATTAATAAAAATAAAGCAAAAGACTTAGGAATATCAACTGAAGCAATTGGTCAAACTTTAGAAACTTTGTATGGGGGTAAGACGGTAACAAAATTTAATAAACTTGGAAAAGAATACCCAATTATTTTACAACAATATTTAGAAGATAGGAAAAATAAAGAAAGTTTAAGTAAAATATTCGTTCGATCAGAAAAAACAGGTAATTTAGTTTCCCTCTCTAATCTTGTTGAATTTAATGAAAAAGGAACGGCAAGCAAGTTATCAAGATATAACAGACAACGTGCCGTAACAATATCGGCTAATATAAGTGAAGGTTATACTTTAGCTGAAGCAATTAAATATTTAGAAGAAACAATGACTAGTGTTGCTCCAGATAAACAAATTACTTGGAAAGGAAAATCTGAGGAATTAAAAGAAACAAGTAATGAACTTTATATCATATTTGCTTTAGCATTGTTGACTGCTTATCTTGTTATGTCAGCTACTTTTAATTCGTTTATACACCCATTTATAATTATTTTAACTGTTCCACTTGCAGTATTTGGAGGATTAATATTTATTCTATTCTTGAATTCATCAATAAATATATTTTCACAAATAGCCTTAGTAATACTTATTGGTATTTCAACAAAAAATAGTATTCTTATAGTTGATTACGCAAATCAATTAAGAACAACAGGTAAAGAAATTGAAAAAGCTGTTAAAGAGGCCTGCAGTTTAAGATTTAGACCTATTATAATGACATCCATAAGTACAATGATTGCAATGTTACCTTTAGTTATTGGAAATATTGGCCCAGGTGCTGGAGAAGGTTCTAGACTTGCTGTAGGTGCAACTATACTTGGTGGAATGATAATTTCTACCTTTTTTACTTTATATGTAACCCCGACTATGTATTTAACTTTAGCTAAAAATACAAAGAGAATTGATGCAGTTGATATAGAGCTTAAAAAACAATTAAACTAAAATATTATATATTTCCTAGTAGTAAGTGATTTTCGACAATTGTTTAGCTGTGTCTTGTATTTCTTAGACTGATTTTCAACTTTTTTTGCTAAAAGAATAATTTTTTGATTTTTTTTATAATTTTTGTAATTTCCCCAACCTTCATGATAAGCAACATATTGTTTAAAAGCATCATTTTTTGGGATTTTTAGGATTTTTTCTGTTTTATTTGTATACCAACCAATAAAATCTACACTATCTTTAAATCTTGTTCTTGTAGCGTACTTGTTGCCTGTTTCCTCTTTATATTGTTTCCATGTTCCTCTTATTGCTTGAGAATAACCAAAAGAACTTGATGGTCTTTTATAAGGAATAACCTTAAATAATTTTTGTCTAGGTGGTTTTGCCAACCAATCAAAATCTGACTCCATTTTAATTATAGCAAGTTGCAAATTAATTGGTGTGCCCCATTTTTGTTCTGTTTTTTTGGCATGTTTATACCAAAGATATCTTTCTGAAAAAATTGAACAGCCATCAGCAGTATTTTTAGGAATTGAAGAGCAAGCAGAAACTATAAAAAAGATTAAAAATAAATATATATATTTGTTTCGAATCATTTTTATTATTATCTATTTTTTTTTCTCCATATCCAAGGATATTCGAATTGCATTTGCCATAAACCCAATGAAAGATTTTTTGCATAAGTCTGGAATTTTCTAAATTTACCATTTGAATATTTAGGATAATCAAACGCATAACCATTTTTAACCATAAAAACTGAAAGACTCAAATTTTTTATAAAACATTCACCAATTAATCTACTATATTGATCTTTATTTTTTTCTATTCTACAATTGACAACTTGATTTCCAATTTTTTCTATAAGTTTTTCTTTGGATAGCTTTCCACATAGAATTTCAACATTATTTAGAATACATAATTGTTTTTTTCCAAAAAAATAACTTTCAGGAGCGTCAATTCCACTAAAACGAATTTTCTTATTATTAATCTTGAGTGTATCGCCATCTATAATTTTTGGTTTGCCTGAAATTAATAAATTATTGTCTTCTAAGGAGAGTGAGGAAATATTATTAAATATGAGAAAAAAAAAACTAATTAAAATCAGTTTTTGCTTTTTCATTTAATTCATCCATTTTTTTTCGAAGTTCTTCCTCTGAAACATTTTTCGCTTTCAAGTCATCTTTAATTTTTCTAAAAACATCTTGATCACCTGCTTCAGCAAAATCTGCCTTTATGACTGATTGAATATATTCTTTTTCTTGATCTGGATTTAAATTTAGTATCTGAGATACCCATTCTCCTAAATATTTGTTCCTTCTAGCACTAACTTTGAATTGAAGCTCTTGATCGTGAGCAAATTTCTTTTCAAAACTTTTTTTTCTATCTTCAAATGAACTCATTTTAACAAATTAAAAAGATTTCGCTTTATGTCAATCTAATTTAATTTATATTTGTGTTAAATTTATGAATAATTTAATACTTGTTCGACACGGGCAAAGCGAATGGAACCTGGAAAACCGTTTTACAGGTTGGGTAGATGTGGGTTTAGCTGCCAAAGGCAAACTTGAAGCTTGTAAGGCAGGAGAATTAATTAAGGGATTAAACCTTAAATTATCTTATTTTTATACATCCTTACAGACAAGATCGATTGAGACACTCAATTTAATACTCAATACCATGAGAATTAAAAATCAAGATGTTGTTAATGCTTGGGAACTTAATGAGAGACACTATGGAGCGTTAACGGGTTTAAATAAAGACGAAATGAAAAAACATTATGGAGAAGAAAAAATTCATACTTTTAGGAGATCCTGGGACAATCCACCAGAGCCACTTAAAAAAACAAGTCCATATCATCCTTTGAATATTGATATATATAAAAATGTTCCAAAAGATAAAATTCCAGATACAGAGTCATTAAAAAATACTTATGAAAGAGTAATACCTTTTTATAAAAAAAATATTGAACCTAAATTAGATAAAAATATTATTGTATCAGCTCATGGAAATTCAATTAGATCATTATGTAAATATTTATTTAATTTAGATAATGAAAATATTTCGAGCTTAGAAATACCAACTGGTAATCCTTTATTGATTGAAACTGAAAAAGGAAAAATTAAACACGCAAGATATTTAGATAAAAGTAGAGCAAAAAATCTTTTAGCTTTCTAAATAAATAATTTTTCGTATATCTCAAAGTCAGTTAAATGCTTAAATTCACCTTTATGCTCATAACCATAAAGATTACTTTCTCTCAAAAGAGAATCCCATATTTCAGATATAGGAAAGTAATTTAATTGTTTATGTGATATTAATTCTTTATTAAAAATTTGGCATCCAGTATATTTAAAATTATTTATTTTTTCTTTTAAAAGGATATTATTTTCTATCTCAAAATCTCCGTTAAATCTTTTATCAAAGCATGTTGAGTTATTTACAATTAACAAAATATTTTTTATTTTTCTTTCAAAGTAAATTTTTTCCATACGGTCAATTGATTTGATATAACTATCATCCCAAATTGTATCTGGATTGATTACTAGAACATCGTCCTCATTAGATTTGTTAATAAGACTTAGAGTCCCACCTCCTGTTCCCAAGATTGTTTCACCGTCATCTACAATTTCAATGTTAATTGGGAAATTTTTACTATTAATAAAATCAATAATTTTATCCTTTAAGTAAAAAACATTAATTTTAATTTTTTCAATTTTTAATTTTGTAAGAAAATTAATTGTATTTTCTAATAAAGTTTCATTTTTATATACTATTAATGGTTTGGGTAAACTTTCTGTTATCGGTTGTACTCTCTTTCCAAATCCAGCGCATAGTATGAGAGCAGTTTTAATTTTCATATTATTTTCTAATTTTTCTATCAAAGTTTTTACTTAAAAGGTAATTTAAGTCTTTAAATACTGGATTATTCAAAGTTCTGTAGTCAATTAACTCCCATGCATACGGTATAAGTTTAAGATATTTATTTTTTTTATCTCTTACAGATAATCTGGTAAATATACCAATTATTTTTAAATTCCTCAAAACCGATAAAATCTCAAAGTCATTTTTGAACTTTTTAAGATTTAATTCTTTATTTTTTTTTATGAATTCATCAAAAATATATTTTTTAGTCTTTACATCTGTTTTAAACCTTACATCATCGATAAGAGAAGCTAAATCATATGCAATATTACCATAGACAGCATCTTGACTATCTATTAGTCCTAAACCTTTTTTAGTAATCATTAAATTAGATATATGAAAATCTCGATGTACAAAAACTTTATTTTTATAATAAATATTATTTAGTAATTTTTTAAATATCTTATTAAATTTAATTTTTAAAATTCTATTTTTTTCTTTTTTAACATGTTTTGGCAAATACCAGTCTAGGAATAAATTAGACTCATCTAATAATTTTTTTAATGAATAATCTGGTACTTTATAATTAGTTTTCAAAAATGTTTTTTGATACTTAGTTTTTATATTTTTAATTTTGATTAATAAATTTAAAATTTTTTTGTAGTAAATTTTTTTATTTATTGATTTTTTTTGAAATTTTTTAAAAACTGTTAAATCACCAAAATCCTCAATCTCAATATAATTATTTTTATAATTTTGAGATATTAATCTAGGAGCTAAAATATTTTTTTTAATTAATATTTTGTTAATAGCATCGTATTCTAACAAATTACTTTTTTTGTTTTTTACACAATGAACAAGAATATTTTTTTTTCCTCTATAAAAATTTCTAAATGATGCATCTCCAGTTAGTTTTTTTAACTTATTTAAATTCATTAAT
This sequence comes from uncultured Pelagibacteraceae bacterium, assembly GCA_902591775.1. Classification (GTDB taxonomy): domain Bacteria; phylum Pseudomonadota; class Alphaproteobacteria; order Pelagibacterales; family Pelagibacteraceae; genus Pelagibacter. Next base: position 2,529 of record CACJBW010000004.1, on the reverse strand, counting down.
TATTTTTTTGTTTTTAGTAATTATTGTAAGATAACGCTCTGTATAGCTATTATTATATTTAAATATTAAACTAATACTATTTTTAATTTTTAATTTTTTTACTATTTCGGGCCATTCAACTAGGGTTATTTGTTTTTTTAAATTTTCTTGGAAACCTAAATTAATAAGCTCGCTTTTATTTTTAATTCTGTATAAATCGTAGTGCTTTATTAAAATTTTTTTTATCTGATACTCATTAGTAATGTTAAAAGTAGGACTAGGAACTTCTGATATTACCTGTCTATTAATTCTTTGAAAAGAATTTATAATGTATTTAGTGAAAGTAGTTTTTCCTACTCCTAAATTACCAGTTAAAAGTAAGATATCTCCTAAACTAATGAGTTTAGAAAGTCGTTTGGCTACAAGCTTGGTATCTTTTTCTTTAGAAATATTTATTTTGCCACTTCTAGTAGCGATAAGCATGAGGCTTGTATGGTCCCTCTGGTGTTACACTTATATAGTCAGCTTGCTCTTTTGATAGCGGTGTTAATTTTGCGCCAACTTTATCTAAGTGAAGCCTTGCGACCTTTTCATCTAAGTGTTTAGGAAGCACATAAACTTTATTTTCATAGTTATCTGAATTATTCCAAAGCTCAATTTGAGCAATAACCTGGTTAGTAAAAGACGCACTCATAACAAAACTTGGGTGACCAGTTCCACAACCTAAATTTACAAGTCGTCCCTCAGCTAACAAAATTAATCTTTTGTCGTCAGGAAATGTTATTTCATGAACTTGAGGTTTTACTTCATCCCATTTATAATTTTTCAAAGCCTCAACTTGAATTTCGTTATCAAAGTGTCCAATATTACATAGAATAGATCTATCTTTCATAGCTCTCATATGATCTGCCGTTACTACATCTTTATTTCCAGTTGCAGTTACAACGATATCTGCTTGACCTATCATTTCATCCATTAAAACTACTTCATAACCCTCCATAGCAGCTTGTAATGCACAAATAGGATCAGTTTCGGTCACTAGAACTCTTGCTCCACTTTGTCTTAAAGATGCTGCACTACCTTTTCCAACATCACCAAAGCCTGCAACAATTGCAACTTTGCCTGACATCATTACATCTGTAGCTCTTTTAATTCCATCAACTAAACTTTCTCTGCATCCATATAGATTATCAAATTTTGATTTTGTGACTGAGTCATTTACGTTAATTGCTGGTACTAACAATTCACCTTGTTCTTCCATTTTCTTAAGTGCTAAAACTCCTGTTGTTGTTTCTTCACTCAAACCTTTTATGCCTTTTAATAGATCTTTATAATCCTTATGCATAAGAGCAGTAAGATCTCCACCATCATCTAAAATCATGTTAGGGATCCAATCTTTTTTACCCTCAATAGTCTGTTTTACACACCACCAATATTCTTCCTCTGTCTCACCCTTCCATGCAAATACTGGGATACCAGCTTTTGCAATTGCTGCTGCTGCATGATCTTGCGTTGAAAATATATTGCATGAGGACCATCTACATTCTGCACCTAAATCAACGAGAGTTTCAATCAAAACTGCCGTTTGAATTGTCATATGAAGACAACCTAAAATTCTTGCTCCTTTAAGAGGGTTTTTACCTTTATACTCGGCTCTTACTGCCATTAGTCCTGGCATTTCAGTTTCTGCTAAAGAGATTTCTTTTCTCCCAAATTCTGCTTCGTTAATATCTTTTACTTTATAATCTGTCATAAGGTAGGGCTTGTAACAACTTTATTTGTATTAATCAACTTTTCATTGGGTCGCCGGGAAAATAATTTCAACTTTTGCACCCCTCTGTTTATTATTTTCAGCTTTAATTTGTCCATTATGTAATTCAACCAAGTTTTTCACTATATTTAGTCCTAAACCAGAATGTTCTCCAAAATTTTCAGGTCTGTTGCTATAAAATCTATTGAAAATTTTAGCAGTATCCTTCTCACTAAAACCGATCCCTTCGTCAATTACGACAAGTCTTGGCTTACCTTCTTTGTCTTTACTGACCTCAACTATAATTTCTTGATTCTCATCACTAAAAGAAATTGAATTTTCAAGTAAATTTGCAATAATTTGTTCTATCCTATTGTTGATACCAAGTATAAAATAATTCTCAGACCCATTAGACTTTAATCTTATTTTTATTTTCCTCTTTGAATTATAAATATTGTTAAAATCATCAACCACAGATTTTGCAATATCCTTTATGTCGATTTTTTGCATTGTTTCTGTGGAAATTACTGCCTCATCTTTCAGCATTTGAGAATAATCAGTAATTAATCTTTCTATTCTCTCAACATCATGAGAGACGATATTAATTAGTTTTTCTCTTTTAGTTTTATCATCTGTTTCTGAAATTATCTCTGATGCACTTTTCAATGAAGCAAGGGGATTTCTAATTTCATGAAGTAGATCTGTTGAATAATTTTCAGCAGTTGCAATTCTTTTATTTAATTCACTAGTCATTTCATCAAGTGATTTTGATAATATTCCTAATTCATCATTTCTTGTCT
>CACJBW010000003.1 GCA_902591775.1 uncultured Pelagibacteraceae bacterium | reverse complement strand
ATATGAAGTTTCTATAGGAGTTATAATTATCAACGTTCTATTATGTGTTGGATCTTTAAACTTAAGTGACATAGTTATGGCACAACAAAATTTATGGTTTGTGATTCCTTTGTTTCCTATGTTTGTAATTTTTTTTATTTCTGCACTAGCAGAAACAAATCGTCCTCCATTTGATTTACCAGAAGCAGAAGCAGAATTAGTGGCAGGATATCAAACTGAATATTCAGGAATGATGTATGCTATGTTTTGGTTAGGAGAGTATGCAAATATTTTGTTAATGTGTGCAATGGGAGCAGTTTTATTTTTGGGTGGCTGGTTATCTCCAATAGATATCTTCCCGTTTAATGCTATTCCAGGTCCATTTTGGTTAATCTTTAAAATATTATTTTTATTTATTTTATTTGCGTTAGTTAAAGCAACTGTTCCAAGATACAGATATGACCAATTAATGAAGCTTGGTTGGAAGATATTTCTCCCATTTTCACTGTTTTATGTTGTTTTAACTTCAAGTTTTTTACTATATTTTGATTTACTACCGGGAAAATAAATGAAAATTTCACGATTATTAAAAACTATATTCATGATTGATTTTGTGACTGGTTTATTAATTGCAATAAAAGAGACTTTTAATGCAAAAAAGACAATCAATTATCCTTTTGAAAAGGGGTCTTTAGGAACAAGGTCTAGAGGGGAGCATGCTCTTAGAAGATATCCAAACGGTGAAGAAAGATGCATAGCGTGTAAGCTTTGTGAAGCTGTATGTCCAGCCCAAGCTATTACAATTGAGTCTAAGGAAAGAGATGATGGTAGTAGAAAAACTGTAAGATATGACATTGATATGCTTAAGTGTATATACTGTGGACTTTGTGAGGAGTCTTGTCCTGTAGATGCAATTGTTCAAGGTCCTAATTTTGAATTTGCAACAGAGTCTAGAGAAGAGCTTTATTATACAAAAGAAAAACTCTTGGAAAATGGAGACAGATGGGAAAATATTTTAGCTGCTAACATAAAGGCTGACAGTTCTCACAGGTAATCTTATGATTGCACACTCAGTTTTCTTCTATATTTTCTCCTTAATAGCAATTGTTTCTGCAGTCATGGTAACAGTCTCAAAAAATACAGTTCACTCCGTATTTTTTTTAATCTTAGATTTTATTAGTATATCCTGTTTATTTATTATGGTAGGTGCAGAATTTTTAGGCATGATAATGCTTATTGTTTATGTAGGAGCTGTTGCAGTTCTATTTTTATTTGTTGTGATGATGTTAAACGTAGCTGAACAAAAAGGCCAATGGTTTAGCTCAAGGTGGGATGGTGGAACCCATATACCAGTTGGTTTATTAGTAAGCTTAATTATTTTTTTTGAACTTATAATTGTAATTGGAGGATGGAAATATAAACCAGATTTATTAAATAGCCTTTCTATAAATATATCTACTGAGGTCACTAATACTAGATCTATTGGAAATGTTTTATATACGGATTATATACTCCTATTTCAAATTTCAGGAATGATTTTGTTAGTTGCTATGATAGGAGCAATTGTTTTAACTTATAGAGAAAGAGCCGGTGTTAAAAGACAGAGTTATGTTAAGCAAATTTCTAGAGAAAGAGATGAAGGTGTTGATTTAGTTGAGGCTGAGAGAAATAAAGGAGTTAAAATAGATGCTTAGCATAGGTTTAGGACATTATTTAACATTAGCTGCAATTATATTTACTATTGGTGTTGTAGGGATTTTTCTTAATAGAAAAAATGTAATAGTTATTTTAATGAGTATTGAGCTAATTTTATTAGCAGTAAACATAAACCTTGTTGCCTTTTCAATATTTATCAATGATTTAAGTGGACAAATATTTACTCTATTTATTTTAACAGTTGCTGCTGCTGAGGCTGCTATAGGATTAGCCATAATTGTAGTTTATTTTAGAAATTCAGACACAATAAGAGTTGAAGAAATTAAAAATTTAAAAGGATAAAATGGAATACCTAATTTTATTTCTACCTCTAATTGGAGCTGTAATTAGTGGTTTTTTTGGAAAGAAAATAGGAGATAGGAATTCTCAAATTTTGACAAGTTTGTTTGTGAGTATTTCAGCAATACTCTCTTTTCTTGTTTTGTATAAAGTTATTAGTTCAGATTACTCAAACAATCTAGTTATAGCCACTTGGATTAATTCTGGAACATTAAATGTTAATTGGTCGATAAAAATTGATGCCTTATCAGCAGTTATGTTTGTTGTGGTAAACTTTGTTTCAGCTTTAGTTCATATTTACTCAATTGGTTACATGTCACACGATGCTCATAAAACAAGATTTATGGCATATTTGTCCTTATTTACTTTTGCAATGTTAACTTTAGTAAGTTCAGACAACTTTATTCAACTATTTTTTGGGTGGGAAGGTGTAGGCTTATGCTCATATTTTTTAATTGGATTTTGGTTTAAAAAAGAGAGTGCAAACAAGGCTGCAATAAAAGCCTTTGTTGTCAACAGAGTTGGTGACTTTGGTTTAGCACTTGGAATTTTTCTAATTTTTTATATTTTTGGTACAGTCAATTATGACGAAGTTTTTGAACAAATCCCAAACGTATTAGATAAAAAAATAAATTTTATTAGTATTAATATAGAAATTATTGATTTGATTTGTTTGCTTCTCTTAATTGGAGCAATGGGTAAATCAGCTCAATTTTTATTACATACCTGGTTGCCTGATGCTATGGAGGGCCCAACACCAGTATCCGCATTAATTCATGCAGCAACAATGGTAACAGCAGGGGTGTTTCTGATCGTTAGATGCTCACCTATATATGAATACTCTCCATTGGCTCTAACAGTTATAACCATAATTGGAATGACTACTGCTTTCTTTGCAGCAACAGTTGCACTTGTTCAAAATGATATTAAAAAAATTATTGCTTATTCTACATGTAGTCAATTAGGCTATATGTTTTTTGCTGCCGGAGTAGGCGCTTATAATGTTGCGATGTTTCATCTATTTACACATGCTTTTTTTAAAGCTTTACTATTTTTAGGAGCTGGTGCTGTAATTCATTCATTTCATGAAGAACAAGATATAAATAAAATGGGTGGAGTTATCAAAAAACTTCCATACACGTATATATTAATGCTCATAGGAACTCTAGCTTTAACAGGTTTTCCTTTTTTATCAGGTTTCTATTCTAAAGATGCAATAATAGAATTTGCGTACTTAAGAGGGAATGTAGTTGGAATGCTTGCGGCTTTTGTAGGTATTGTTACAGCTTTATTAACATCAATTTATTCCTGGAGACTTATATTTAAAACATTCCATGGTAATTTTAATAATAAAGAACTTAGTATTGACAAAGTACACGAGTCTCCTTTTGTTATGATTGCTCCTTTAATTATCTTAGCAATAGGAGCTATTTTTGCAGGTATGGCCTTTAAAGGATTGTTTATAGGTCATGAGATAGCATATGAATTTTGGGCTCAATCTATAAAATTTTTAGAACCACTAAGCACAGATCATCCACCAATGTGGTTTTTGTTTTTAACGCCTATACTTGTTACCTCTGCAATTCCATTATCTTATTATTTATATCTAAAAAACACAAACATAGTAAATGGACTGAAAGAAATGAATGAACCACTTTATCAATTTTTACTTAAGAAGTGGTACTTCGATGAAATATATGATTATATATTCGTAAATCCTTCAAAAAAAATTGGAAAATTTTTATGGAAAAAAGTTGATGGATCAATAATAGATAAATTTGGTCCTGATGGGATTTCAAGTGTAATTAAAAATTTATCAATTAAAGCAGTCAAATTTCAATCTGGATTTATTTATCAATATGCATTTGTTATGTTGATTGGATTTTCAGTTTTACTAACAATACTGATATTAAACTAATGAACTTTCCAATTTTATCGTCCTTAATTTTGCTACCTACAATAGGTGCTTTATTTATATTATTCACAAAATCATCAAGTGGAAAATATCAAAGTTCCAAATATGTAGCTTTATTTATTTCTTTAGCAAATTTTTTATTATCTTTATATCTTTGGTATGTCTTTGATAAAAATTCAGTAGACTTTCAGTTTGTAGAAAATAGAGACTGGTTATCAGGATTTATATATTATAAAGTTGGAATAGATGGTATTTCAATTTTATTTGTAATATTGACAACTTTCATAACTCCAATTTGCATTATTTCAGTTAATGCTACAATTACAAAAAGACTTAAGGATTTCTTAATTGCTATATTAATAATGGAAACATTTATGATAGGTGTTTTCTGCTCACTTGATCTAGTAATATTTTATTTATTTTTTGAGGCAGGTCTTATACCAATGTTTTTAATAATTGGTATTTGGGGTGGAGAAAGAAGAGTTTATTCGGCTTTTAAATTTTTTCTGTACACTTTATTAGGATCAGTTCTTATGTTGGTTGCTATCATTTCAATTTATTGGATAACAGGAACCACTGATGTTGAAAAACTTTACGAACTTGGCATAAATGCTGAATATCAAAATTTATTATGGTTAGCATTTTTCAGTTCTTTTGCAGTTAAAACTCCTATGTGGCCAGTACATACGTGGCTGCCAGATGCTCATGTAGAAGCTCCAACTGTTGGATCTGTATTGCTAGCAGCAATATTGCTTAAAATGGCTGGATATGGATTTATTAGATTTTCACTAGGATTATTTCCTATAGCTTCTGAAAATTTCACAATGTTAGTTTATATCTTAAGTTTAATTGCAATTATTTACACATCTCTGGTTGCTTTGATGCAGGAAGATATGAAAAAACTTATAGCATACTCGTCTGTTGCGCATATGGGGTTTGTAACACTAGGCATCTTCACAATGACCCAACAAGGTATTGAAGGAAGTATTTTCCAAATGATAAGTCATGGACTTGTATCAGCTGCACTTTTCTTGAGTGTTGGAGTTGTTTACGAAAGGCATCACACAAGGTTAATTAATAAATATGGGGGTTTAGTCTCTATAATGCCCAGATATGCAATTGTTTTTATGGTATTCACACTAGGAGCTCTAGGACTACCTGGAACAACAGGTTTTATTGGAGAATTTTTAATTTTAATGGGTGCATTTGAGAAAAACATCCTAGTAGCAATGATTGCAAGTTTGGGAGTAATTTTAGGAGCAGCATATATGCTGTGGCTATTTAAAAGAGTTGTTTTCGGCGAAATGAATAATCAAGAGCTTAAAAGTATGAAAGATTTAAAAACTTTTGAAATTATCACTTTATCAGCTCTAGTAATACCAATTTTATTTTTTGGTTTTTATCCAGAGCCTTTAATGAATTCAATTGAAGCATCAGTCGAGAATACTTTAAACATGTACAACTTTGACTTAATTAATAACCTTGCATCAAAAGACTAATGGAAAATTTTCAATATATATTACCTGAAGTCTTTATATCAATATCTATAATGTTATTTTTACTGGTTGGAGTTTTTAAAAAAAAAAGTGCAAGTCTAATTTATAATTTATCTAATATATCTTTAGTTATTTTATTGGCACTAATAATAAATCTTAGCTCATTAGAAACAGTTTACTTATTCAATAATTCATACTTGATAGATAATTTATCTAATTATATGAAGATTATACTTGTCGGATCTGGAATTTTTGTAATGTTAACTGGATCAAAATACATTCAGGTAATCAATTTAAATAAAATTGAATATCCAATCCTTATATTAAGCAGCATTTTGGGAATGATGATTATGATAAGTTCAAATGATTTAATTGTTTTTTACATGGGTCTAGAACTTCAATCATTAGCTTTGTATGTTCTTGCATCTTTTAATAGGGATAATTTGCTTTCTACAGAATCTGGACTTAAATATTTTGTTCTTAGCGCATTGTCATCTGGTTTATTATTGTATGGGTGCTCATTAACTTATGGATTTTCTGAAAGTACAAATTTTGATCAAATACTTATAAACTCTACTGAATTTAATTATGGTACCACTTTTGGAATAGTCTTTATTTTAGTTGGTCTAGCATTTAAAATATCAGCTGTACCTTTTCATATGTGGGCACCAGATGTTTACCAAGGCTCCCCAACATCTGTAACATTATTCTTTGCTATACTTCCAAAAATAGCTGCACTCTCCGTATTTATTAAATTTTTATATACACCTTTTGCTAACATGAATGATCAGTGGCAAACTATTATTGTATTTATTTCAATAGCTTCAATGATATTTGGTGCTGTGGCAGCCATAGGTCAAAAAAACTTAAAAAGATTAATTGCTTATAGTTCAATCAGTCATATGGGCTATGCGTTAGCTGGATTAGCAACAGTTACTAACCAAGGAATACAAAGTTCTATTACTTATATATCAATTTATTTGGTAATGAATTTAGCCTTTTTTAGCTGCTTATTTATGCTTAAGAGAAATGATAAATATTACGAGAATATAGAGGATTTATCTGGGCTTTCTAAAAAACATCCAATTTTATCTTTCTCATTATTAATAGTTTTATTTTCTTTAGCTGGAATACCTCCACTAGCAGGCTTCTTTGCAAAATTTTATGTTTTCTTAGCTGTTATAGAACAGTCAATGTATTTTTTAGCAATTGTAGGATTATTAGCAACTGTAATTGCAGCTTTTTATTATCTAAGAATTATAAAAATTATTTATTTTGATCCAGAAAAAGATGAATACGAAACATCACATAATTTAGGATTAAAAATAACACTGGCTATTTCAACTATATTTATTTTAGCATACTTTATATATCCAAGCGGCATAACAGAAATAGTATCTAAAATTACCATGATCTAATGAGACTAAAAAAATATTTATATAAAAAAGTAGAAAGTACTAACAATGTAGCAATAAGACTGATTAAACAAGGAAATGAAAGCGGAATAATTTTAACAGATCAACAAACAAAAGGTAAAGGACAAAGACAAAATAAATGGATATCTATGAAAGGGAACTTGTTTGTGTCAGTCTTCTTTGAAATTGGTAAAAAAATATCTATATCTAAAATTATAAATTTAAATTTGAAAATAATAAAAAAAATTATCCATAAAAAAATTAACTATATAATTCAGATAAAAAAACCTAATGATATATTAATAAATAAAAAAAAGGTCTGTGGAATTTTACAAGAAACAATTTTTAAGCAAAATAAAAAATACTTAATTGTAGGAATTGGAATTAATGTTTCTAGGAGTCCAAAAATAAATAATTATCCCACAACATTTTTAAATAACTATTCAAATAAAAAATTTAATAGACTAGAATTGTTTAGAGAATTTAAATTTCTTTATGAAAAGAACCTACACTTATTTGGAGTTTAATATATGTATTTAATTGGTGATATTGGTAACACTGCGATTAAAATTTGTTTATTTAATAACAACTTAAAATTAATCAAAAATATTAAAATTTATAAGAAAAATTTAAATAAAAAATTTATCAATAAAAAATTATCATTTTTAAGAAAATATAATTCTAAACTTAAAAAAATACTTTTTAGCTCGGTTGTCCCTAACTCTTATAAAATAATAAAAAAAACCATTAAAGAAATTACTAAATTGAACTGTGTCGAATTAAAAACATGTAATTTAAAAAAATTTATCAATATAAAAGTTAATAGAAAACAAATTGGTTCTGATCGTTTAGCAAATGCGATCGCAGTTATCGATAGTAGGTTAAATTATATTATAGTTGATTTTGGAACGGCTACCAATTTTGATATTGTTATTAAAAAAGATTATATCGGCGGTGTTTTAGCACCTGGTGTGGAACTTTCATTGAAAAATTTAATAGATAAAGCCTCTTTAATACCTAAAATTAAGCTAGAAAAGACAGCAAATGTCATTGGCAAAAACACTAAAAGTGCTGTAAGAGCTGGTTTTTATCATGGTTATACTGGTTTAATTGAAAATATAATTAAACTTATTTTAAAACAAACTAGAAAGAAGTTTAAAATTATACTTACAGGTGGATTTGCACACTTATTTAAATCATCAATTAAAGGTATTAAAACGGTTGATAAAAATTTAACAATTAAAGGTATCTTAAGAGTAGCTATAAATTAAAAAAATATGAAAGATGAATTATTATTTTGTCCTCTAGGAGGATCTGGTGAAATAGGAATGAACATGAACCTATTTGCATATGGTAAGCCAGACAATCAAAAATGGATTATAGTTGACGTTGGTGTTACATTTGCAGACGATACAGTACCTGGTGTTGATATCATATATCCAGATCCAGGATTTATAATAGATAAAAAAGATGATTTGCTAGGCATAGTTCTAACACATGCACATGAAGATCATATTGGAGCTATTGCTCATGTTTGGCCAAAATTAAAATGTAAAATTTATGCTACACCTTTTACTTCAGTATTAATCACTGAAAAATTTAAAGAAAAAAAAATTGATATAACTGGATATTTAAAAATAGTAGAACTTAATAGTACAATTAATCTAGATCCCTTTAAAATAGAGTTTGTTACACTTACTCATTCAATATTAGAACCCAATGGTCTTAGAATACAAACACCAGCAGGAAATATACTACATACTGGAGATTGGAAATGTGATCCAGATCCTTTAATAGGTGGAAACATAAACTCTAAGAGATTAAAAGAAATAGGTAATGAGGGCGTATTAGCTATGATATGCGACTCTACAAATGTATTTAGTGCAGGTAGAGCAGGGTCTGAACTTGATGTGCGTAAAAATTTACTTAAAGTTTTTGAAAGATTAAAAAAAAGAATAATCGTTACTTCATTTGCATCTAATGTAGCTAGGATGGAAACTGTTTTTTATTGTGCAGAGCAAACAGGAAGACATATTTCACTAGTTGGAAGATCAATGCACAGAATATTTAAAGCAGCAAGACAATGTGGATATCTTAAAAATGTAATTGATCCTATAGATTCAAGAGATGCAAAAAATATATCTAGAGAAAAAATTGTTTACTTGTGCACTGGAAGTCAAGGAGAACCAATGGGGGCTATGAATAGGATAGTTAAATATACTCACCCGGATGTCTATATAGAAAGAAATGATGCTGTAGTTTTTTCCTCAAAAATTATACCTGGAAATGAAAAGAAGTTATATAAGCTCCACAATAATTTGGTTAAAGAAGGTATTGAAGTTATATCCGAAGATAATGAATATATTCATGTATCTGGTCATCCCAACCGTGAAGACTTAAGGGATATGTATAATTGGGTTAGGCCAAAAGCCGTTATTCCAGTTCACGGAGAACACAGACATATGATTGAACACATAGAATTTGCTAAAGAAATGCAAGTTAAATACCCAGTTCAAGTAGAGAATGGAGATATTGTTAAGTTGTATCCTGGAGAAAAACCAGAGGTTTATGATAAAGCGCCAAGTGGAAGAGTTTATTTAGATGGAAGTGTCCCAGTGGAAGAAGATTCTAGATCAATCAAAGAAAGAAGAAATATTTCATCAAATGGATTTTTAGAAGCTACAATTATGATTACACCTAAAGGTAACATTCACAATAAACCTTTGGTCACTTTTAGAGGTCTACCAGTATACGAGAATGATGAGTTTATTTATGGATTAGAGGAAGAAATAGAAAGAACTGTTAAAACATTTTCATTAAACAATGCAAAACAACAAGATAATCTAATAGATGCTCTTAAAATAACTTGTCGTAAATTTTCAAAAGAAAAAACTGGGAAAAAACCATTAACAAATATAAACTTGGTAAGAATTTAAATATTAAAATGTATTTTTCAAAATCATTTGTACCAATTCTTAAAAATAATCCCACTGAAGCTACAATTAAATCTCACCAGCTTATGTTAAGGGTTGGAATGATTAAGCAATCATCAGCTGGGATATATTCATGGTTACCACTTGGTTTTAAAGTCATGAAAAAAATAGAGCAAATTGTTAGAGAGGAGCAGGATAGAATTGGTGTTCAGGAAATTTTGATGCCGACAATTCAATCATCAGAGATTTGGAAAGAAAGTGGAAGATATGATGATTATGGGGAAGAGATGTTGCGTATTAAAGACCGACAAAATAGAGAAATGTTATATGGTCCGACTAATGAAGAATTAGTTACAGAAATATTTAGATCAAGTATTAAATCTTACAAATCCCTTCCACAGCTATTATATCATATTCAATGGAAATTTAGAGACGAATTAAGACCAAGATTTGGAATTATGAGGTGTAGGGAGTTTTATATGAAAGATGCTTACTCTTTCGATTTAAATGATGACGAAGCTCTTTTTTCCTATAATAAATTTTTCCTTTCATATTTAAGAACTTTTAAAAGATTAAATTTATCAGCAATACCTATGGCAGCAGATACTGGGCCTATTGGTGGAAATCTTTCCCATGAATTTATAATTCTCGCTGATACTGGGGAAAGTAAAATTTATACAGATAAAAGGATATTTGATGTGAATAGCTCATCTACTTTATTAGAAAAAAATTCGCTTACTGATTTACGACAGCAATATGAAAAATTTTATTCTGTTACAGATGAGAAGTTTGACCAGAAAGAATTTGAAAAAGTAGTTCCAGAAGAATTTAGAGTAAATACAAAAGGAATAGAGGTAGGTCATATATTCTATTTTGGAGATAAATATTCAAAACCAATGAATGCTGCAGTAGATTTTAATGGTAAAAAAGAATTTGTTAAAATGGGATCTTATGGAATAGGTGTATCAAGATTGGTAGGTGCCATAATTGAGGCTAAATACAACGATAAAGATGGAATAATGAAATGGCCAATATCAGTTGCTCCTTATCATTGTGCAATAATTCCAATGATTAAAAAAAATGATACAACAAATTTAGAAAAATCTAACAAAATATCTGAATATTTAAAGTCTAAAAATATAGATGCCATCATAGATGATACTGAAGAAAATATTTCTGCAAAAATAAGGAAATTTAATTTAATTGGCATTCCTTATCAGTTGATTTTGGGAAATCAAACCGATGGAGATTTATTTGAGTTTAAAGAAATTAATGGAGAAACTCAAAAATTAAATATCGAAGGAGTTGTGTCACAAATTTTAAAAGCTAAATCAAATTGATCTCACAGTTAGAAAGAGAGGTTACATTTAGGTTTTTAAGGACCAGAAAAAATGATGGTTTTTTAAACATTATCTCAATTTTTTCTTTTATCGGTATTTCATTAGGGGTTGCAGTTCTAATCATTGTTATGTCAGTAATGAATGGTTTTAGAACTGAGCTAATAACTAAAATTGTAGGTTTTAATGCTCATGCGGTAGTTCAAGCAGAAAATAAACCATTGAAATATATTCAAGATTTAGATCAGGCAAAAAATATAGTTTCAAATGATGGAGAAGCAGTAATATTGAATAAAAATATTACAAAGGGTGTCTTTTTAAAAGGATATTTAGAAAGTGATTTTAGAAATCTTCAAATAGTTAAAAATAAGGAATTTTTTGGATCGCAAAACTTAAATGAAAATAATATTTCAATTGGTAAAGAACTGAGCTTTAATTTAAATGTTGAAATAGGTGATACTATTACAGTTATTTCTCCCGCTGGAATTCAAACTTTAGTAGGCACACTTCCCAAGCAAAAAAACTTTAAAATAGTATCAATTTTTGACAGTGGTTTGTCAGACTATAATGAAAATATTGCATATATAAATTTAGAAACACTTGAGAGTTTTTTTAATAAGAATAAAGAAGATAGGTTCTTAGAATTTTATTTTAAAGATCCAAAAAATATAGAAATTCATAAAAAAAATTTAAAAATCCAGTTTCCAGATTCACTAGTTTATACTTGGTCAGATATGAATAAATCATTATTTTCAGCTTTAAAAGTAGAAAGAAATGTAATGTTTATAATACTTTCTTTGATAATTATTGTTGCAGCTTTTAATATAATATCTGGACTTACAATTTTAGTTAAAAATAAAACAAGAGACATAGGTATCTTAAAATCAATTGGGGTATCAAGCAAATCGATAAAAAAAATCTTCTTTTTGGTGGGTTTTTTTATAGGAACATCGGCGACATTATTTGGAGTAGTTGTTGGCACCCTTTTTTCTATTTATGTAGAAAGTATTAGACAATTTATTTCAAATATATTTGGTATTTCTCTTTTCCCAGAAGATATTTATATTTTAAATACGTTGCCTTCTGAAATAAATATAAATTCAATAATAATAATCTCTCTTTGTTCAATATTTGCTACAATTTTAGTATCGATTTATCCAGCTTCTAAAGCATCTTCTTTAGATACCGTTAAAACTCTTAAGTATGAATAATTTTATTAAAATAAAAAATTTAACAAAAAAATATGAGAAAAATAAGTCTATAAAAGTTTTAGATGATATTTCATTTAATTTTGAACCTGGAAAAACTTATTCTATTATTGGACCATCTGGATCAGGAAAATCAACTTTGCTCAATTTATTATCATTGATCGATAACCCAACAGCAGGTTCAATTGAAATAAACAGCAATAAAATAAAATCAAATAATAAAGTTGAAAATGATTTAATTAGAGCAAAGAAAATAGGTATTATCTATCAAGACAAAAACCTATTGTCAGATTTTACAGCTTTAGAAAATGTTTATTTACCTAATTTACTGATTTCTAAAGAAAAACAAAAATCTATTGAACTTGCAAAAAAATTGATAAAAAATGTAGGTATGTCATCTAGAATAAACCATTTTCCAAATGAGTTATCTGGAGGAGAAAATCAACGTATTGCAATCGCAAGGGCATTAATTAACGATCCTGATATTATATTAGCTGATGAGCCTACTGGTAGTCTAGATTCTGATAATGCTAAGCTTATCTTCAAAATGCTTTTTAATTTAAAAAATAAAAATAGGATCATTATTTTTGCAACCCACAATAGGTATTTTGCAAATATGGCAGATTGTAAAATTGTGATGAATGATGGTAATATACAAATCATCAATGCTACAGCCTAAAAAAAAATCTTTTAATCAAATTAAAATTCATTCTCAGTATTCAATTTGTGAGGGTGCATTAAAAATTGAAAATCTTAAAGAATATTGTAAGAAAAATAATATACAATCAGTAGGTTTAAGTGATACTTTTAATTTATCGGGTGCGTTAGAATTTTCTGAAAATATTTCATCTGTAGGAACACAACCAATCATTGGATCACAAGTTCAATTTAGATTTAAAAATACTTATGGGGTTATTCCACTTATAGCAAAAAATTATGTTGGCTATAAAAACTTAATTGAACTTTCTTCAATAGCTTATTTAGAAAATACAGATAATGATCAACCGCATTGCTCTATTGATGATTTAATAAAAAATAGTGAGGGTTTAATTGTTCTTTCTGGAGCAGTTAGTAATTTGATTGGTAATATTTTCAATAAAGGCTTAATTGAAGAATTAGATCAATTAATAACGCTATTAAATGATAATTTTAAAGAAAATTTTTATTTAGAAATTCAAAGACATGGTGACAAAAATGAAAAAGAGTTTGAAATCTTCAATCTTAATTTATCAAAAAAATATAAAATACCAATCATCGCAACTAATGAGGTTTACTATTTAGATAAAGAAATGCATGATGCACACGATGCTTTAATGTGTATTGGACAAAAAACTTACATTAATGATCAAAAAAGATTAAAATTATCTAATAATCATTATTTTAAATCTTCATCTGAAATGTCAGATATTTTTAAAGATTTACCTGAAGCATTAGAAAATAATTATAATTTACCTTATAGATGTGATTTTAGACCTATTCCCTCCAAACCTATACTCCCTAACATTAGCGCAAATACATTAAATATTGATGATAAATTAAAAAATGATTCCCTCGAGGGACTGGAAGAAAAATTCAAAAATGATCCAGAGTTAATAAAAAAAATATCAAAAAATGTTAAAATTAAACAAACCTATGAAGATAGATTAAATCATGAAATAAAAATTATAACTGAAATGAATTATTCAGGATATTTTTTAATTGTTTCAGATTATATAAGATGGGCAAAAAGTAATAACATACCAGTTGGACCTGGAAGAGGATCGGGAGCAGGATCACTTGTCGCTTGGTGTCTATCAATAACAGATGTTGATCCAATAAAATTCAATTTAATCTTTGAGAGATTTTTAAACCCTGATAGGATTTCTATGCCAGATTTTGATATAGATTTTTGTGAGGAAAAAAGAGATAAGGTTTTTAAATATTTAACAACCAAATATAAAGATAGTGTTGCTCACATTATAACATTTGGAAAACTTAAAGCTAGAATGGTAATAAGAGATGTTGGACGTGTGTTAGGGTTGCCATATGGTTTTATAGATAGTATCTGTAAAATGATACCTTTTGATCCATCTAGACCATTAACGTTACAAGAAAGTATAAATGTAGAGCCAAGATTACAAAAATTGATTAATGAAGATAAAAGAGTTAGTCGTTTAATCGAGTTGTCATTAAAACTTGAAGGGTTAAATAGAAATGTTGCAACTCATGCAGCTGGTGTTGTTATAGCAGACAAAAAATTAACGGAAACTGTCCCTTTATATAAGGACTCTTCAGCAGATTTATTACTTCCTTCTACGCAATTTGATATGTATTCAGCAGAAAATGCTGGATTAGTTAAATTTGATTTCTTGGGACTAAAAACGTTAACAGTAATTAATAAGACTCAAAAACTTGTAGAAAAAAAGCATCCAAATTTTAAAATTGAAAACATTAATTATGAAGATCAAAAAGTATTTAAACTTTTGTCTAGTGGTAAAACAGTTGGATTATTTCAACTAGAAAGCTCAGGCATGAAAGATGCTTTAATCAACATGAGACCTAATCATTTGGAGGACATTATAGCATTAGTTGCTTTATATAGACCTGGTCCTATGAGCAATATACCTATTTATAACGATTGCAAACATGGGAATAAAGAACCTGACTATTTACATCCTAAATTAGAGAAAATTTTAAAACCAACTTATGGGGTTATTATTTATCAAGAGCAAGTTATGCAAATCGCCCAAGTATTATCTGGGTTTACTGCAGGAGAAGCAGACATATTGAGAAGAGCTATGGGTAAAAAAAAAAGAGCAGAACTTGAAAAACAAAAAGAGAGATTTGTTGAGGGAGCTTATAAAAATGGAATTAGCAAAGATATTGCGGCTGGTATTTTTTTGAAAATTGAGCCTTTCGCAGAATATGGTTTTAATAAAAGCCATGCTGCTGCATATGCAATAATAGCATATCAAACTGCATTTTTAAAAACATACTATCCTCATGAATTTTTTGCTGCCTCTATGTCGATGGAGCTTTCAAACCAAAAAAAATTAAGTGAATTTTATGAAGAACTTAAAAGATTGGGTATAAATATAATTCGTCCAAATATTAATAAATGCTATGCTGACTTTTCTTCTGATGGTAACAATTTTCTTTACGCATTAGGAGCTATTAAAAGTGTTGGATTTGAAGCAATCTCAAAAATTGTAGAGGAGAGAACTAAAAATGGAGAGTATAAAGACCTAACAGACTTTATAAACCGTGTTAACCCTAAAGATATAAACAAATTACAGTTGGAAGGTCTTGTAAAAGCAGGAGCTTTTGATAGTTTTAATATGAATAGACAATCTTTGTATAATTCAATACCTAACATTATTTTAAAATCAAAAAATGTTTTTGAAAATAATTCAGCAAACCAAATAGATTTATTTCAAGAAGAAAATGATTTGTCTTATTTAGATATTGTAGAAGATTGGAATTTGGATATTAAATTATCAAAAGAATTTGAGACTTTGGGCTTCTTTATTTCTGATCATCCTTTAAATCAGTATAAATCGCTTTTTAATCAATATAATATCATCGATTATGAGGAATTTAATTCAAATGAAAATATCTTAAGTTCAAATATTTCTTGCACAATACTAAAGGTACAAGAAAAGAAAACACAAAAGGGAACCTCATATGCAATAATTAAATTTTCTGATTTATCTGGTGTTTTTGAATTGTTTGTCTTTTCAGATATTTTTGAAATTAATAGAGAGATACTCATAGAAGGTAACTCAGTTATGATTACTCTGGTAAAAAATTATGTAGATGAAAACAAAATACAAAAGAAAATTAATATAAGAAAAATTCTCTCCATGAAAGAGGTGATTGATAAGCCAATAAATGAATTAAAAATAAAAATTAAAAATATAGAAGATATTGATAAAATTAATAAACTAAGTTTGGTTTCAGGAAAGACTACAGTTATAATTGATGTTGAAGTTGATAAAAAAAGGATGTCTTTTCAACTTAATGAAAAAAGAAAAATAGATCACAAAATGCTCAATTTAATGAGAAATGAGCAAAATATTGATGTTTTCTAAAAAAAACTTGTTTTTTCTTTTTTTTTTTGTAAATAGTTTCTAAATTAACACGCACACAATTTCTGGTTTTATACCTCCGGTCCTTTTTAGGCAGTAATTGTGGTGGCATAACCGGGAAAAATATGAAAATACCAAATCTTACAATAGAACAATTATTAGAAGCTGGCGTTCATCTTGGCCATAAAACTTTAAGATGGAATCCAAAAATGAAGAAATTTATTTTTGGAAAAAGAGACTCTATTCATATAATAGACTTAACACAAACTCTTGAGCTAACAAAAGTAGCTTTAGAAAAAGTCTATTCAACAATTTCATCAGGCGGGAAAATATTATTTATTTCAACTAAAAAACAAGCATCAGAAGCAATTGCAGAACTTGCAAATGAAACTGACCAATATTTTGTTAATTATAGGTGGTTAGGAGGTATGCTTACAAATTGGGGAACAATTTCTAATTCTATTAAAAAACTTGAAAAAATAGAATCTGATTTAAAATCTGAGAACAGGGGTTTTACGAAAAAGGAATTATTAAAAATGAGTGTGCAAAGAGACAAATTACAAAGATCACTTGGAGGAATATCAGCAATGAAAAAAATTCCTGATTTAGTATTCATAATTGATACGAATTATGAGTCTCTAGCAATTAAAGAGTCTGTTAAATTAGGTATCCCAATAATTGCAATTCTAGATACTAATTCTAATCCAGATGGCATTGATTTTCCTATTCCTGGCAACGATGACGCTAGAAGATCTATTGATTTATATTGCTCACTTTTAAAAGAAACAATTCAAAATGCTAAAAAAGAAGCACCACAAGACTCGACCATTGATAAAGGCACTGAAGCATTAAAAGTTGAAAATTCAAATCCAGAAAAATCTAAAGAAGCAAAATTAGAAACAAAAATTAATTGAAATAGTAAGTTTATTACAGGAAAAATTAAATGAGTGATATAGAAAAAGTAAAAGAATTAAGAAAATCAACAGGTGCGGGTTTTAAAGATTGTAATGCTGCACTTAAAGAATCAAATGGTGATTTAGATAAGGCTGCTGAAATCTTAAGAGTAAAAGGTATAGCTAAAGCATCTAAAAAAATGTCAAGAAGCGCTACGGAGGGAGTTTTAGTAACTTCTGGAGATGAGAAAAAAATGTCTTTAATTGAAGTGAATTGTGAAACAGATTTCGTTGCAAAAAATAATGATTTTATTGAGTTTGTTAAAGAATTAAGTGAATTAAATAATCATCACTCTTCAAATATCGAAGATTTAAAAATTTCTATGATGAAAAATAATAAAACTGTTGATGAAAATTTAGTAGCTTTAATAGCAAAAATTGGAGAAAAAATAACAATTGGTAGAGTAAAAACGTTTGCTGATGAAAATTCAAGAAATTTTGTTTATCAACATTCTGTTATTAAAGATAATGTATCGAAATTAACAGTAATAGTATCTTTGAATACCACTGAGAAATCTGATAAAATTGATTTATTTGGGAAACAATTATCAATGCATATAGCAGCATCAAATCCTATAGCTTTAAATTCAGATCAGATAAATCAAGAAATAATAAATAAAGAAATAAATTTAATTGAAGAAGAATTAAAAAATTCTGGCAAACCCGAGGATATTGCAAAGAAAATTAGTTTAGGCAAAATTAATAAATTCAAAGATGAAAATAGTTTAATGTCTCAGGATTGGGTAATGGACTCAAAGATGAAAGTTAAGGATGTTGTAAAAAGTTTAGAAATCTCTGATTTGCAAATTAAGAATTTTATTAGGCTAAAAATAGGTGAGTAATGTTCGAAGAGTCGAAATATAATAATAAAATGTCAAAAACTTATGAAATTTTTCAAAATGAACTAAGCTCATTAAGAACAGGAAGAGCTAGTGCAAGCATGTTAGACATTGTAAAAGTTGAGGTTTATGGTCAAAAGATGCCAATCAATCAGTTAGGCAGTATTACAACACCTGAACCAAGGAGTATAAACATACAGGTTTGGGATACTAACAATGTAACGCTTATTGACTCAGCAATAAAAAAGTCAGAGTTAGGATTAAATCCACAGATTGATGGACAACTAATTAGATTACCTGTTCCTGATCTAAGTGAAGAAAGAAGGTTGGAGATAAAGAAAATAATTAAATCTATGGGAGAAAAGTGTAAAGTTTCTATAAGAAACATTAGACGAGAAGCAAACGATGAATTAAAAAAACTTTTAAAAGATAAAGAAATTTCTGAGGATGAAGTTAAAAAAAATGAAAAAATTATCCAAGATCATACTGACAATCAAATTAAAATTATTGACGATAGAGTATTATCAAAAGAAAAAGAAATAATGACAATATGAATTCTCCAAAACATGTTGCCATTATTATGGATGGAAATGGTAGGTGGGGATTAAGAAAGAAAAAATCAAGAAATTATGGACATACAGAAGGTGTTAAAGTCGTTGAAAAGATAATTGAGGCCTCAATCTCAAATAAAATAAAATATTTAACACTATATACTTTTTCTACTGAAAACTGGAAAAGACCAAAAAAAGAAATATTTTTTTTAATTTATCTATTAGAAAAATATATTGATCAACAATTTGAAACTCTTTTAAAAAAAAATATTAAACTGAAAATATTAGGGAACCTAAATAAATTTCCTAGTTCACTAAAAAAAAAGCTGAATAAAGCACAAAAAATTTCAAATAAAAATGATAAAATTCAAATTAACCTCGCGTTAAATTATGGATCAAAAGAAGAAATTATTACTTCAGTAAAAAAAATAATTAAGTCCTCGAAATCAATCAATGAGAAAAATATTAGAAAATACTTATATACAAAAGATATTCCAGACCCAGAAATACTGATTAGAACTGGAAATAGATTTAGATTAAGTAATTTTTTATTATGGCAAACTTCATATACAGAAATTTTTTTCGTTAAAAAATTATGGCCAGATTTTAATAAAAACGATTTTAATAATATAATATTTCAATTTCAGAAAATGAGAAGAAATTTTGGTGGGATCAAATGAATGAATTAAATAAAAGAATTATAACTTCATTTTTTTTATTATTATTTATTTTTTTTTCATTTTTAAATTTTAAATTATTATGTTTTTTTTTGTTAATTTTGACTTTAATGGCATTAGTTGAATTAAATAATATGTTTAAAAAAATTTATAAAAAAAATAATTTCTTACTGTTTATTGCAAACTCTTTATCAGTTTTATATTTAAGTTATTTTTCAATAACTATTATAATATTTTTGTCGGAAGAATTTATAATTGATAAATTTGTAGTTTTATATCTGTTAATTATATGTATTTTGACAGATATAGGCGGTTATGTATTTGGTAAGATTATAGGTGGAAAAAAATTAACAAAAATAAGTCCAAAAAAAACATATTCTGGTTCTATAGGATCATTTTTGCTATCTATCTTAATAGGTTATTTATGTTATAAAATTTTAACTAATTTATTGTTAATAAATATAAATATTTTTATTCTAATAATAATAACTTCATTTATGTCTCAAGTTGGAGATTTATTTGTCTCTTTATTAAAAAGAAAGGCAAGAATAAAAGATACAGGCTCTATATTGCCCGGTCATGGTGGAGTTCTTGACAGAATAGATGGTATACTCTTAGCTCTACCAATTGGATTACTTATAATTAAAATGTATCCATAAACAATGAAAGATTTAATATTACTAGGTTCTACAGGATCAATTGGAAATGCAGTTTTAAACGTTGTAAAAAAAAGCAAATCAAATTTTGAAATAAAACTACTTACTACAAATAAAAATATAAAAAAAATTTATAAACAGGCTGTATACTTCAATGTAAAGAAAGTAGTAATATTAGACAGCACAAATTACAGTAAATTTAGTCATTTATTTAGAAAAAAAAAAATTAAGGTTTATTCCGATATTAATGAAGCTTTAAAAACATTTACAAAAAAAGTTTACTTTACTGTTAGTGGTATTTCTGGCATCGAAGGCTTAGAGCCAACTTTAAAAACTATTAAGTATACGAAAAATTTGGGCATTGCAAATAAAGAGTCAATAATTTGTGGGTGGAAATTTATTAAAAAGTCGCTAAAAAAAAATAATACAAATTTTGTTCCATTAGACTCAGAACATTTTTCTATTTGGTCATTAATAAAATCTGAAAATATTGATAATATCAAAAAAATTTATCTTACCGCTTCTGGAGGTCCTTTTTTAAATAAAAAATTGAAAGATATCAAATATATTAAACCTAAATATGCTCTAAGGCACCCAAATTGGAAAATGGGAAAAAAAATTACAATTGACTCAGCAACTATGATGAATAAAATTTTTGAAGTAATCGAAGCAAAAAAAATATTTAATATAGAAAGTAACAAATTAGATATTATTATTCATCCAAAGTCGCAAATTCATGCAATTGTACATTTTAAAAATGGTCTAACAAAATTCTTAGCACATGACACAACTATGGAAATACCAATTTTAAATTCTTTGCATAAAAAAAAAGAAAAATTTATATTTAATAATAAAGATTTTGATTATATGAAATTTAATGGAACAAATTTTCTCAAACCAGATACTAAAATGTTTCCACTTCTTAAAATTCTAGATTATGATTTTAGTGATACATTTTTTGATATAATTTTAGTGACTATTAACGATGTATTAGTTGATTTATATTTAAAAAATTCAATTAACTACATTTCTATCCATAAATTACTTATAAAACTATTAAAAAAACCCTATTTTTCAAGATACTTTGATAAAAGCCCAAAAAATATAAATGAAATAGAAAATATGGTAAATAAGGTAAAAAAATATTTACATACCAATCTTAAGTTAAATGAAAAATATTACAAAAAAAATAATTAAAAAATTTAGTTTAATTTTTCTATTTTATTTTTTTTTACATAATTCGGTACTTAAAGCAGAAATATTTAATGAGATAATTATTACTGGCAATAAGAGATTATCAGTTGAAACTATTATAATGTTTTCTGGACTTGAAAAAAAAACAGATATTGATAGCAAAGAATTAAATTCAGCAATTAAAAAACTTTATGAGACTGATTATTTTAAAGATATTGAAATAGTAATAATAAAAAATAAACTTGAAATTAAAGTTAAGGAAAATCCTATAATACAAACAATATCAATTAGTGGTATTAAAAATAAATCTATTGTCAGACAACTGGAAGAAATTACAAAAAAGAGTGAAAAATATCCTTTTTTAATTTCAAAAGTTAATGATCAAAAGAATTTATTATCAAATATTGTTCGATCAAGTGGTTTCTATTTTGCAGAAATCAATACAAAAGTGATTGAGAATAAAAATAACTCAGTTGATCTTATATATGACTTTAAATTAGGGGATCGTGCTGTTATCAAAAATATTAATTTTCAAGGTAATAAAATTTTTAAGGACTCTAAACTTCGAAATATCATTAAATCTGAGGAAGGTAAATTTTGGAAATTTATCTCATCAGATAAATATTTAGATGAAAGAAAAATCAAAATAGATGAAAATCGCTTAAGCGAATTTTATAAAAATAAAGGATATTTCAATGTAAACGTAAAATCTTCATATGCAAAAATCATAGATAATAAATTTTTTGAATTAAACTTTAATATTGATGCAGGTGATAAATTCTTCTTTAATAACATAAATTTAAACTTAAAAGATGAATTTCAAAATGAGAATTTTAAAAAAATAAATAAAAGGTTAAAAAATTTAGAAGGAGAGAAATATTCTAAAAGAATTCTAGATAATATATTAGATGATATAAATAAAATTACAATTCAAGAAGAATTTATTTTTTTAGATGCTAAATATGAATTAAATATACTTGAAAAAAATAAAATAAATGTTGTCTTAAATTTTGATGATTTAGAAAAAATCTTTGTAGAACAAATTAATATTTTTGGAAATTTTATTACAGAGGAAAAAGTTATAAGAAATTCATTAATAGTAGATGAGGGAGATCCTTTCAATCAATTTCTTTTTGATAAGTCAATTTCAAACATTAAATCAAAAGGAATTTTTAAAAATGTTAAATCAAAATTTGTAAAATCTAATAATGATCCACAAAAAAAAAATATTGATATAACTGTTGAGGAAAAACCTACAGGGGAAATATTTGCAGGTGCTGGAGCAGGAACTGCTGGAGCCACAATAACTGGGGGCGTAAAAGAAAATAACTATTTAGGAAAAGGTGTTAAACTTGCTGCAAATCTTGCTGTTTCTGAAAATCAAATTAAAGGTAAATTTTCTGTTATTAATCCTAATTTTAAAAACTCAGATCGTTCTTTCAATACAACAATTGAGAGTGTAAGTAGTGATACATTGGAAACAAGTGGATTTAAAACGTCAAGAACAGGTTTTTCAGTTGGAACAGGTTTTGAACAATATAAAGATTTATTCGTTAATCTTGATTTATCAGCTTATTACGAAAAGTTAGAGACTTCATCATCTGCTTCTACTTATAAAAAAAAGCAAGAAGGTGATTACTTAGAAAACCTTTTAAAGTATAGCTTAGTATTAAATAAATTAGATCAAAATTTTCAACCTACTGAAGGCTTTAAAATGGGTTTTGAGCAAGTTTTACCTATTTATTCAGACGATTTGTCTTTAGAAAATACTTTAAATTACTCAAAATATATTTCCATCTCTGATAACTTAATTCTATCTACAAAATTTTTTGCTAAGGCTGTAAATTCAATTGATGATGATGTTAGGGTTTC
Source organism: uncultured Pelagibacteraceae bacterium (assembly GCA_902591775.1). Classification (GTDB taxonomy): domain Bacteria; phylum Pseudomonadota; class Alphaproteobacteria; order Pelagibacterales; family Pelagibacteraceae; genus Pelagibacter. The sequence continues at coordinate 68,728 of CACJBW010000003.1, read as the reverse complement.
AAGAAGAGTATATATACCTAGTAGTAAATTACGTGGTTTTAAACCAGGAAAGATTGGACCAAAAGATGGCAATGAGTATGTAGGAGGAAATTATGGTTCAGCAATAAATTTTAACACTACATTGCCAAATATATTTAGTGGTAATGAAGATATAGATCTAAACTTATTCTTAGATGCGGCAACACTTAGAGAAGTTGATTATGACAGTTCACTAGAATCAAGTGAAATAAGATCCTCAACCGGTATAGCTGTAAATTGGTTTACTGTAGTTGGTCCACTCTCATTTTCGTACGCTATACCATTAACAAGTGAACCTTCCGATACAACAGAATCATTTAGATTTAGAATTGGTACGTCTTTTTGATATGAAAAATTATTTTCTAGGAATAATTTTTTTATTACTCAGCTCATTTTACACATACGCACAAATTGTTTATATAGATGTTAATTATATATTAAATAGTTCTGAAGTAGGAAAGTCACTAAATATTTATATAAAGAAAATTAGAGATGAAAGAATAATTTCATACAAAGAAATAGAAGACCAATTTATTAAAAAAGAAAAAGAGTTATTAGCTCAAAAAAATATTTTGAAAAAAGCAGAATTTGATCAGAAATTTAAAACATTGGCTAATGAGATCAGAATTTATAAAACAGAAAAACAATCATCGTTGAATAAATTAAATAAAATAAAATTGGATAATACTAAAAAAATTCTTGATATTTTGAATCCAATAATTACGACCTATGTCGATAAAAACTCCATTTCTTTGGTTATGCCTAAAAAGAATATTATTGTTGGTAAAAAAAATCTAGATATTACAGATGAAATCGTTAAGTTATTGAATGATAAAGTTCAATTATTAGATTTTGAATATGAGTAATCCATTTTTTAAAAAAAAAAATAACGTAGAAATTAATGATATTCTACAATGCATAGGTCAAAAAAAATCTAAAAATAACTATAAAGTAAATAATATTTCAGATTTAGAAAACGCTGGTAAAAATGATATAACTTTTTTTCACGCGAGAAAATATCTTGATAAGATTAAAAATACTAAATGTAAATTAGTAATAACAAACCCAAAATTAAAGAAAATCATTCCAAAAAATATTAGAATTATTTTAGTTTCTAACGTTCTGCTCTCGACTGCTAAAGTAACATCATTATTTTATCCAGATGCTTTGAATGATACATTTGATGATGATGTGTTGCCTATTAAAAATAAAAAGTTTAAAGGTATAAAACACGGAAACAACGTCCTTTTAGGAAAAAATGTTAAAATAGGAAAAAATTGCTCTATAGGGCATAATACAATTATTGAGCATAATGTATCAATTGGAGATAATTGTAAAATTGGAAACAACGTATTAATAAAAAATTCCCGAATAGGAAGTAACACAAATATTCTAGATGGTGCGATTGTGGGAAAAAAAGGATTTGGTTTTTTCCCTGGAAATAAAAATATAAGATACCCACATATCGGTGCAGTTTTAATTGGAGATAATGTTGAAATTGGTTGTAATAATACGATTGACAGGGGGTCTTTGTCTAATACAGTTATTGGCGATGGTACATTTTTAGACAACCAAGTTCACATAGGTCATAATGTTAAAATAGGAAAAAATTGTATTATAACAGGACAAGTCGGATTTGCTGGAAGCGCATCAATTGGAAATAATGTAATGATTGGTGGTCAAGCAGGCATTTCTGGACATTTAACAGTTGGAGATAATGTTCAAATTGGAGGTGGAAGTGGAGTAATTAAAGATATACCTTCAAATACTAAGGTGATGGGATATCCTGCAAAAAATATTAGAGATTTTATAAAAGAAATTAAATAAATGACAAATTTGAACAAAGAACAAATAAAGGATTTATTACCTCATAGAGAACCAATGCTTCTCATAGATGAGCTTAAAAATATTAAAAAACTTTTTTCAGCTACAGCGATAGTGAATGTAAAAAAAGATAGTTTTTTTGTGAATGGCCACTTCCCAGGAGAACCGGTAATGCCAGGTGTTTTAATTGTCGAGGCTTTCGGTCAAGCTGCCGCTGCTTTAACAGCAAATGGATTAGATAAGGCTACTTATGATAACAAATTAGTTTTTCTGATGACAATTGAAAAGGCTAGATTCAGGAACCCTGTTATCCCCGATTGTGTTTTAGAACTTAATATTGAAGCAATAAGATCACATGGAAGAGTTTGGAAATATAAAGGTACGGCTTTTGTGGGAGATAAGAAAATGGCGGATGCCCAGTGGTCTGCAACAATAGTAGATAGAAAGTAATAATTAGTAGTAATAGTTGATAAGTATTAAATATTAAATTTGTTATTTATTATTTGTGATCCATAAAACAGCTATAGTTGATGTACAAGCAAAAATTTCAGATAATGTCGAGATAGGTCCTTATTGCTTTATAGGTTCAGAAGTTGAAATAGGTGCCAACACAGTTTTACATTCACATGTAAATATAGTTGGTAACACAAAAATAGGAAAGAATAATCAAATTTATCCTTTCTCATCTATTGGAACTCCTCCTCAAGATTTAAAATATAAAGGAGAAAAAAATTCATTAGTTATTGGTAATAACAATAAGTTTAGAGAGTATGTAAATATAAATCCTGGAACTGAAAAGGGTGGAGGAGTAACCAGAGTAGGTGATAATAATTTATTTATGGTTTATTGTCATGTTGCTCATGATTGTTTGATCTCAAATAATATTGTTTTAGCTAATAATGTACAGGTGGGTGGCCATGTAAGTATTCAAAATAATGCAATTGTTGGAGGAAGTTGTGCAATACATCAATTTTCTAGAATTGGAGAGTCTGCAATGGTAGGGGGGATGACGGGTGTTTTGAGCGATGTAATTCCATTTGGCTTATCCATGGGAAATAGAAATAATCTAATGGGTTTAAATCTTATTGGATTAAGAAGATCTAAAGTTTCAAATGAAAATATTAAAAAAATACAATTAGCTTATGAATTAATATTTAAAACTCCAAGTTTTAGAGAAAATATAGAAGGACTAAATAGTGATCTTAAAAACAATGAGTTTGTAAAAAAAATACTTAATTTTATAAATTCAGATAAAAAAAGACCGATATCACTTCCACCTAGCAAATAATGATAGGACTTTTTTTAGGAGAAAAAGATTTACCAAATGAGATTATAAAAAAAATAGAAAGAAAAAAAATAAAATATTTTATTATAGATCTTACAAAAAATAACAAATTTAAAAATAACAAGAATAGTTTTTTTATTAATATAGGTAAATTTGGTGAAATTCTAAAACTAATTAAATCAAAAAAGTGTAATAAAGTTATATTTGCAGGAAATATTATTAAACCTAAAATATCAAAACTAAAGTTAGATTTAAGAGGACTTTTTTATATTCCAAGAATAGTAAAAGCATCAAAATTAGGTGATGCTGCAATATTAAAAGTTTTAATAAAAATTTTGTCCGAAAATAAAATTAAAGTTATTAAATTAAATACTTTCAACCCAGAATTAACGTTAAAGAAAGGAGTCTATACAAAAATTAAACCAAATTTGCTAGAAAAAGAGGAAATAGGGAAAGGAATTAGAACATTAAAAAAAATAAATTCGTACAATCATACGCAAGCAGTAATTATAAGAGACAATAAGATCATTTCTAGAGAAACAAGAAAAGGTACAAAAGAAATGATAAAATCTGTCTCTAAATCTAAAATTAAAAAAGGTATTCTAATTAAATTGCCTAAAGTAAAACAAGATTTAAGAGTAGACTTACCCACAATAGGAATCGATACATTTAAAGATTGTAATAAAGTTGGCATCAAAGGAATTGTGGTTAAATCATATCAAAATATTATATTAAATAAAGAAGTCTGTATTAAATATGCTAATCAAAATAAACTTTTTCTTATTTCAATATGAAAAAAATTTTTGTTCTTACAGGTGAACCTTCGGGAGATAAATTAGCATCTGAGGTAATATCACAAATAAAAACAAAAAGAACTGATTTAGAATTCTTAAGTGTTGGTGGTGCAAACTTAGAAAAGTTAGGCATAAACACAATCTATGACCAAAAAGAAATAACTTTTATAGCTTTTACCGATATATTATTAAATTTTTTTAAAATAAAACGTAAAATAAAAGATACTGTTAATGAAATCTTAAAATTTAACCCAGATATTTTATTTAGTGTTGATAGTCCAGATTTTACATTAAGAGTAGCAAAATTAGTAAAAGAGAAAAATCCAAAAATAAAAATAATTCATTTTATTGCACCCAAAGTTTGGGCATGGAGAGAGGGAAGAGTTAAGAAAATGAAGGAATTTTTAGACCATATTTTATTACTTTTTAAGTTTGAAAAGGAATATTTTGATAAAGAAAAACTGACTAATACATTTGTAGGTCATCCTTTGTTAGATAAAAAAATTAATAAAAATATTCAAATAGACCAATTTTTAGATAAAAAAAATACTATTTCAATTTTTCCTGGAAGTAGAGACTCAGAGATTATTCATCATATGCCAATTCTAATTAATTTTATAAAAAAAATGAATATCAAGGATTCTAATTATAATTTTATATTTCATGCAACCGATAAAAATAAAAAACTAATATCGAGTTATATTTTAAAAGAATCTGTACAAAATCTAGAAATTATTAGCGATGATAAAATTAAAACTGCTGTTTTAAAGAAATCAATTTTCGCGGTAGTAAAATCCGGAACAGTTTCCTTGGAAGTGTGTAAAATGAATGTTCCATCGGTAATTATTTATAAGATGAATTTTATAAATTTTTATTTAGCAAAATTTCTACTAAATATAAAATTTGTTAATATGATAAATATTATTAATAATAGAGAAGTTATTCCAGAGTTGATACAATCTGAATGTAATGCTGATGAAATATTTAAAAGTGTTTACTATTTTCTAAAAAAACCAGATTTAATTTCCAAACAAAAAGATGAAATAAAAAAAACTCTTGAAACTTTGACCTCTCCTAGCTCTTCGTCTGAAGAGGCATCAAATATTATCTTATCCTATATTTCCTAATCTTTTTATTACCTCGTTTTTTCCAAGAGATAATATTATATCATATATTCCTGGACCAAATTTAGATCCTGTTAACATTATTCGTAATGGCTGCCCAATACCCTTAAAATTTGTATTATTCAATTTTATTATCGCATTTATGATTTGTTCTAAATTTTCTCTATCAAAAACTTCTAATTCTGAAATCTTCTCTTTAAATAAATGTATTATTTTTTTTGCTTCATCGTTTATCAGCTCTTTATCATTGTCGTTAAAAATAACTTTATCATTTAATATGTATTTAGAATTGTTAAATATATCTTCAAGTGTTTTTGCTTTATTTTTTAAAAATGTTAAAGAGCTCTTTATTGTATTTTCTTTATCTTTTTGAATTCTATCTTTATACATCTCACAATATTCTTTTAACTTTTTGTACAATATATTTTCTTCACTATTTTTAATGTAATATTCATTCATAGAAAGAATTCTACTCATATCAAGTTTTGAAGGTGATTTACCTATTCCTTCTAAATCAAAAAGTTTTATACTTTCATCTAAGCTAAAAATTTCCTTATCTTTATAGGACCATCCTAACCTAAGTAGGTAATTTCTAAGTGATTCAGGTAGAATTCCAATTTTTGAGTAATCTTCTAATGTTGAGGCATTGTCTCTTTTTGATAATTTCTTACCATCTATTGTATGAATAAGAGGTATATGAGCAAATTGTGGAATATCCCATCCTAGTGCTTCATATATCTGTATTTGTTTAAAAGTATTAATTTTATGATCATCTCCTCTTATGATATGAGTCATTCCCATATTATGATCATCAACTGACGCAGATAAATTATATGTTGGTGTTTCGTCATTTCTTAAAATAACAAAATCCTCAATAGTATTATTTTCAATCTCCACGTTTCCTTGAACTAAGTCTTTTAGTAGAGAAGTGCCTTCTATTTTACTTTTAAATCTTATAACTGGCTTTATATCTTTTGGGGCTTGATCTTCAGAAATATCACGCCATTTTCGATTATACACATAAGGAATTTTTTTTTGTTTAGCTCTTTTCTTTTGTTCCTCTATTTCCTCTGCACTACAAAAGCATTTATAGGCATTTCCATTTTCCAATAATCTTTTAGCAATAGCTGCGTGTTCACCAATCATTTTTGATTGAATATACTCTTCACCATCGTGTTTAATTCCCATCCATTCTAGAGAGTTAATTATTTGAATTTTATGTTCTTCCTTAGATCTTTCTTTATCAGTATCTTCTATCCTTAAATAAAATTTACCGGATTTATTTTTTGAATATAACCAATTAAATAGTGCTGTTCTTATCCCACCAATATGAAGAGGACCGGTAGGAGAAGGAGCAAATCTAGTTGCTACTTTTTTCATGAAATTTATTTAGACTATTTTACTGAAAGTTTCTATATAAAGATACAAGAATTCCCTGAACTTTCACTCTATCTGGGCCAAAGATTTTTGTTTCGTAATTTCTATTTGCACTTTCTAATGCAACAGTTTTACCTTTTCTTCTAATTCTTTTCAACATGGCCTCATGATCATCAATTAAAGCTACTACAATTTTTCCATTATCTGCAGTATCTGCTTTTTTGACAATAACAGTATCACCATCATTGATTCCAGCTTCAATCATAGAATCCCCTTGGACCTTTAAACCAAAAAATTCTCCATCTTTTTCAATATTTGCTGGAAGTGGAATTCTTGAAACTTCATTCTGTATAGCTTCAACTGGAGTTCCTGCAGCAATTTTTCCAAGAACAGGGATTTCCGTATCGTTAGAATTATTTAAATTTTCCTCATCTAGTCCTCCCTTAATAACGCTTGGAGAAAAACTGTTATAAATATCGTTTGCAGATGCAGTTTCAGGTAACTTAATTACTTCTAATGCTCTTGCTTTGTGGGCTAATCTTTTAATGAAGCCTCTTTCTTCTAATGCACTAATAAGTCTGTGAATGCCAGATTTTGATTTTAAATTTAATGATTCTTTCATTTCCTCGTATGAAGGAGACACACCTGTAGATCTCAACTTTTTGTTGATAAAGAGAAGAAGGTTTTTTTGTTTTTTAGTTAACATAGAACAAATTAAGTACATAGATGTTCTATAAAAGTTCCTCAATTTATACAACAGCTAAAAAACATCATTAATATTGGAAAATTTCTATAAAAGGGAAAAAATACTATTATTTTTTAAATCTTTTAAAAGTGATTCACCAATTAAAAAAGTGCTTATTGAGGTCCTGTTTTTTATATCAAGCAATTCATCTTTTGTTTTTAGACCACTCTCAGAAATTAGAGGGGAAGAGTGATTTGAAACTACATCATATATATCATAAGTTGTATTTATCTCAGTTTTAAGAGTTTTTAGGTTTCGGTTATTTATACCAATTAAAGCATCCGGATATTTTACTGATTTTTCTGCCTCTTCAACTGTATGAACTTCAACAATCACACTCATATTATGCTTTAAAGCCTCCTCGTAAATTTCATCAGCAGTTTTTTCAGAAATACCTGCTAATATGATCAGGACTGCATCAGCACCGTAACTTTTTGCTAAAGGTACTTGAAATTTATCAACAAAAAAATCTTTACAAAGAATGGGTAATTCAATTTTTTTTTTAATTTCAGAAATATGAGATAGATTTCCTAAAAAAAAATCTTCTTCGGTTAATACAGACAAACATGTGACATTCTTAGAATTATATATATTGGCAATTTTAACTGGGTCATAGTCATCTATTAAAATACCTGCAGAGGGACTTGCTTTTTTTATTTCAGCAATTATGGATATTTTATTTTCTGAGTTTTTCGTTTGTATTTTCTTTTTAAAATCAAAAAAAACGTCCTTCTCACTTATTGCATGCAATAATCTGTTTATATCAATTTTAAGTTTTAATTTTTCAATTTTAGTTTTCTTTTGATCAATTATTTTCTGAAGGATATTTTCAGACATTTTGTAAACTTTTTATATATTTGAATGCTGCTCCAGACTTAATAAAATCTCTAGTATAATTAAAAGCAATTTTAAAATCATCATATTTTTCAGATATCATTAACCCTGCTGCAGCATTTAAACATACAGCTTTTGAAAAATCATTATCTTCACCTTCAAAAATATTTAAAATTTTATCAGAATTGAATTTAGCATCATCTCCAATTAAATTTTCAAATTTATCAGCATTAATATTTAATTCATTTGGGTCAATTATAAACTCAGATATTTCATTATTTTTTAATTGCACAATATTAGTTTTGGCGTAAGGCGATATTTCATCTAGACCATCTTCACTATTTACAATCCACGCAAATTTTAAATTTAAATTTTTTAGTGCATTCGCAAAAATTTTTAGTAGTTTGTTATCAAAAACACCAATTACCTGCCTCTCAACAAGTGCTGGGCTGCTTAATGGACCTATCATATTAAAAATTGTCCTTTTTCCTATTTTTTTTCTTGTTGGACCAACATATTTCATTGCAGAGTGGTAATTTGGTGCGAACATAAAGCCGAAATTATTATTTTTAATCTGTTCCTCGATTTGTTTTGGTTCTAAGTTGATATTTATATTTAAAGCTTCAAGAACGTCAGCTGACCCACATTTTGATGAAACTGCTTTATTTCCATGCTTTGCCACTTTAACACCCATACTTGCTAACAACAGCGCTGATGCAGTTGAAATATTAAGAGTATCTTTTCCATCTCCTCCAGTACCACAGGTATCAATGCAATTTTCAACTTTTACTCTTTTTGACTTATCTCTTAATATATATACTCCTCCAGCTATTTCATCTGAAACTTCACCCTTGTCTGATAATAAAGTTAAAAAATCATAAATTTGTTGATCACTAGCATCACCATTCATTAAAATCTTAAATACATCTTTACTTTCATCAAAATTTAAATTTATTTTGTTTCTGAGCTTTTCTAAAAATTGATCCATTTTTACTCTTTTACAAAGTTCTCTAAAATTTTTAAACCATATTTTGTTTTGATACTTTCAGGATGAAATTGAACTCCATGAATTTTATATTTCTTATGCATAACACCCATTATTGTTCCATCAGATGTAACAGATGTAATTGTTAAATCTTTAGATAAAGATTTTCTATCAATTACTAAACTATGGTACCTGGTAGCTAAGAAACTTTTTGGTAAATTATTTAGAATGCCAATTTTCTTATTTATAATATTGCTTGTCTTTCCATGTACAAGTTCTTTAGCTTGAATTATCTTAGATCCAAATATTTGACCAATAATTTGATGACCTAAGCAAACACCAAGAATCGGCATTTTTTTATACAAATTTTTTACTATCTTTAAACAATTTCCAGATTGATTAGGATTTCCAGGTCCTGGAGATATTACAATTTTATTATACCTTTTTTTTAAAATAAAATGATGATCTACTTTATCATTTCTAAATACATCTACTTTAGAAAAAGATGAAAGATAGTGATATAAGTTGAATGTAAAACTATCATAATTATCAATTAAAATTATTTTCATAATCCTTATTCCAAAGCCTTAATTAAAGCTTTTGCTTTATTAACTGTTTCATTAAATTCATTAATAGGTTTACTATCAGCAACAATTCCTGCACCTGACTGTACGTAAAATTTTTTATTTTTTGAAATTGCTGTTCTAAGCGCAATGCAGGTATCAAAATCACCATTCGCGGAAAAATAACCAATACCGCCAGCATAAACTTTTCTTCTAGTCGTTTCTAATTCATCTATAATTTCCATAGCTCTTATCTTAGGTGCACCTGATACTGTTCCAGCAGGAAAACCAGCTAATAATGTGTCAAATTTACCAAATTTTTTATTAAATATGCCTTCCACATTGGAGACTATGTGCATTACATGTGAATATCGCTCTATCTTAAAACTTTCGGTAACTTTAACTGAGTTAATTTTAGAGACTTTTCCAGTATCATTTCTACCAAGATCAAGAAGCATTAAGTGTTCAGAAAGCTCTTTTTTATCATTTAAAAGATCCCTTTCATAAAATTTGTCTTCTTTTTTATTTTTACCTCTAGGTCTTGTACCCGCAATAGGTCTAATAGTAATTTTATTATCCCTAAGCCTCACAAGTATTTCAGGACTAGCGCCTATAATTTGAAAATCTTCAAAGTTAAAAAAATACATGAAAGGGGAAGGGTTAGTAATTCGTAATTTTTTATAAATATCTAATGGTTCTTTACTAAGGTCAGTTTCGAACCTTTGACTTAGAACAACTTGAAAAATATCACCTATTTTAATGTAATTTTTAGCCTTTGAAACATTGCTAAGGAATTTCTTTTTTGAGATATTTGACTTAACTTTTGGTTTGGAAATCTTGGTTTTAGATTGATTTATTTTATAAGTATAGTTTGCTAAAAAAATCATTTCTTCTATTTCTTTTTGTATTTTGTCATACTTAACTTGATAATTTTTGATTTTTTCATCAGAAAAACAGTTAACTATAAAAAATAATTTTTTTTCTACGTTATCGAAAACTATTAGATTTTTTGGTCTCAAAATTCTTGCATCAGGGATTTTAAGATCATTTTTTGTACTATTAGGAATTTTCTCAATATATCTTATTGTATCATAAGAGAAATATCCTGATATAATTGAGCTAATTGGTGGTAATTCACTTGGTATTTTAAAATTAAAATTTTCGATTATTTTCTCAATATTATCTTTTGGCGTTCCTCTTAATTTCTTTCTTTTATTTTCAAAGTTTAAAACACAGTTATTATTATTAAATTCCCAAATTTTATCAGGATTTTTACCAAAAATTGTATATCTACCTTTTATGAAACCTTTTTCAACAGACTCGAAGACGAAGCTATTTCTTACATTTAAAAAATTATTAATTAAATTTTCTATTTCTTTTAGACCATTTGATTTTATCGCATGATAAAGAACTTGATTTTTACTCTTCTCGTGATTTTTCTTAAATAACTTTAGATCAATATTCAACATTATCTAAAATAATTTTTAACTCTATCAATTGTTTGATTGAAAATTTTTACCTTATATTTTGAATTTAAAGATAGGTCATAAGATGTATAAACATCATTAATAATATCGTTATTTGCCTTAATAGAATATTCTTTAATATTATCATTATTTTTTTCCATATCTGAATAATAAATATTCTTAATTTTTATGAGAAAAACTTTATTTGTTTCCCCAGTAACTAATGAGAAACTTTCTTTTGGTAATGTGTATAAAAGTTTTAAAGAGTCCGGGTCAAAAATTTCATAATCATTATTGTTTTTAATAGTTATGGTTTTAATATTTTTTGTATCTTTTGATAATTTCACAAACTCATCATCATTTAATATCTTTTCGTCAATTTTTTCAAAAAGACTTTTATTAAATTCAAATTTCTTTTTTAAAATTACATTATTTTTAACGTCTTCTAAAAATTTTGGATTAGTTTTGTTTGGAATTTTTTTGTTAATATTTGATATTTCAAAAATTAGATAATAATCATTTTTGTCAATTAGTTGTATTTTATCCTGGTTTCTTTTTGAGTAAATCTCTTCAAGTATTTCATCTGAATCATCATTCAATACAAAATTATTAATTTCGTTTAGTTTTAAATTATAAATTTCATTAATTTCTCTAAGATTTGACCCGTTTAAAATATTATTTTCTATTTCATCAATTTTCTTAAAAAATTCATCGTTAAACTCATCTATTTCAATTAAATTTTTAGGAGTAATTTTTGCATAAGCAACATCAATAAAATCAATTTTTAAAATTTCTTGATTATTTTTGATGAAATCCTCAACTTCTAACTTAGTTGCAGTTTTATCATGAACTAAGTCTAAATCTAAAAATTCGATCTCAATTTTTTTATTTTCATTGACATATATTTTATTTTTTAAAAAATAAGGTGACTTAATTCCTCCACTAATATAATTAAATAAATTTTCTTTAAGTTCCTGTTTCTTTAATGAATTTTCAAATGTTGAAGCACTTAAGTTATTTTCTAATAGAAATTTTTCATACTTAACTCTTGAAAACTTCTTATTTTCATCAAGTAGAATTGAATTAGATCTTATTTTATTTGCCAACGCCTCCTCTGACATTGATACGTTTAATTCTTTAATTTCCATCTCAATTAATTTTTCAGATACCAATTCTGATAAGATATTTTCAATAATGTTTTTATCTATGTTTGCTTTTATGATGTCATTTGTAAGTCTTGACTCGTTTATAAAATTTACAAAATCCTTTGATGAGATAGCTTCATTATTAATCTTAGCAACGTTGTTGGTATTACCTCCACTAAAAACACTACCCATGCCCCAAAATACAAATGGAATTATAATAATTCCAACAAGCACTCCAGCTAATTTTGAATTTGAGAAACCTCTTAATTTACTTATCATATTCTATAGTCTTTATTTATTGATCTAAAAAAAAATAAACATATAAATTATATTATTCTTTATGACAAATAATAATATGTATTTCATTGCTAATTGGAAGATGTTTGGGTCAGTTAAATCAGTTAATTCATTAAATAAAGTAATAAGTTATTCCAAAACAAAGAAACTTAAAGCCAATATTATTTATTGTCCGCCTTATACATTGATCAAATCTTTTGTAGATAAAACAAAAAAATCAAATATTAAAATTGGTGCTCAAGATTGTCATACTCAAATAAACTATGGACCTTTTACAGGAGCTATAAGCTCAAAGATGATTAAAGATTTGGGGGGTAAGTTTGTAATAATTGGACATTCAGAAACAAGAGCAGAAAATGATAATAAAAAAATTAATTTAAAGATTAAGTCTGCACTTAATGAAAAATTAATTGTCATTTTATGCATAGGCGAAAAATTGACTGATAAAAGAAAAAATAAAACAAAATATGTTTTAAAAAAACAATTACTTGAGGGTTTAAAAAACTTAAATAATTTAAATAAAGTTATAATTGCATATGAACCTGTTTGGTCGATTGGCACAGGCATTATTCCAAGTGAAAATGATTTAAAAAAAAATATAAGTTTTATAAGAAACACCTTAAAGATTTCAAAAAAATTTACAAAATCTAAGATTTTATATGGAGGCTCTGTAAACCCAAAAAATATAAAAAATTTAATGACAATCGACAATATTGATGGTTTTTTGATTGGCGGAGCATCAACTAATGAAAAAATATTTATTGATATAATGAAAAAATCAATTAATTAGGCGTCGTGGAAAACATACTATTAATTATAAATATAATATTAGCGGCAATTCTAGTATTGCTGGTTTTGTTCCAAAAATCTGAAGGTGGAGCTTTGGGTATTGGAGTATCTCAAGATAATTTTATGTTTTCAAGGTCGGCTGGTAATTTTATGACTAAAGCAACGGCTATTGTTGCAACATTATTCATAATTTGTAGCTTAGGATTAACTATTATTTCACGAGGGGATCTTCCTTCAAGCACTTCTGTGATTGATAAAATAGAAGAAAATGCAGATGATGCTCCTAAATTACCAGAAAATAATAATTAATACTTTCATTTTTATAAATCATTGGCTATAACATAATTCCATGGCGCGATATATATTTGTCACTGGCGGCGTGGTATCATCACTTGGTAAAGGTTTATCATCAGCATCGCTTGGATATTTACTTAGATCACAAGGATATAAGGTGAGAATAAGAAAAATGGATCCATATTTAAATGTAGATCCAGGAACAATGAGTCCTTTTCAACATGGTGAAGTTTTTGTAACTGACGATGGGGCTGAGACTGATTTAGATTTAGGACATTACGAAAGATTCACAAATATTTCAGCCAAACAATCTGACAACATTACTACAGGTAGAATTTATAGTGATATAATAAAAAAAGAAAGAAGAGGAGGTTATCTCGGAAAAACAGTTCAAGTAATTCCACATGTTACAGATAGAATTAAAGAGTTTATAAAAAAAGATATAACAAATGAAGATTTTGTAATTTGTGAAATTGGAGGAACAGTTGGTGACATTGAAAGTTTACCATTTTTAGAAGCTATAAGACAGTTTTCAAATGATAATGGAAGATCAAAATCATTATTTATTCATTTAACATTTGTTCCTTTTTTAAAATCTTCAGATGAAATTAAAACAAAGCCAACACAACATTCTGTTAAAGAATTAAGAAGTATAGGAATTCAACCCGATATAGTCATCTGTAGATCTCAACAGTCTATTCCTTTAGATCAAAGAAGAAAAATATCCTTATTTTGCAATGTGGATATTGCTAATGTTATAGAAACAGTTGATGTAAAAACTATTTATGAGGCTCCAATAAGTTTCTTTAATCAAAAATTAGATAAGCAAGTCTTAAAATTCTTTAAAATAAAATCAAGAAAAAGGCCAAACTTACTACCTTGGAAAAAAATTACAAATATAGTTTTAAAAACTAAAAGAACAGTAAATATTGCTATCATAGGCAAATATGTAAACTTAAAAGATGCTTATAAATCACTTGATGAAGCTCTTACGCATGGGGGAATTTCAAATAAAGTTAAAGTTAACGTAATAAGAATTGAGTCAGATAAACTTAGATCAAAAGAAATTAAATCAATATTAAAGAATGTATCAGGGATATTGATACCAGGTGGATTTGGTAAGAGAGGAACAGAGGGAAAAATTGAGGCTATTAGATATGCCAGAGAGAGAAAAATACCTTTTCTAGGTATTTGTTTTGGAATGCAAATGGCAATGATTGAGTTTGCAAGAAATAGATTAAAAATTAAAAAAGCTGGCTCTAGTGAGTTAGATAAAAGTTGTTTTCCAGTAATAGGATTAATTGATGAATGGAACAAAGATGGAAAGATTATAAAAGGGACTGATAAAAACTTGGGAGGAACAATGAGATTAGGTCTATATGAGGCAAAATTAAGAAATAATTCTGCCATAAAAAGTATTTATAAATCTAATATGATTAAAGAGAGACACAGACATAGATATGAGGTCAATATAAATTTAATGCAAAAATTTGAAAAAAAAGGTTTGATGTTTTCAGGAATTTCTCCGGATAATCAATTACCTGAAATTATTGAACTTAAAAATCATCCATGGTTTATTGGAGTTCAGTTTCATCCAGAATTTAAATCTAGACCTTTGAATCCCCATCCTCTATTCTCATCATTTATTAAAGCTGCAAAATCTTTTAATGGAAAATAAAATAGTTAATTGTAACGGTATAGAAATTTCAAATAAGAATAAAATTTGTCTTATTTCTGGACCTTGCCAACTAGAAACAGAACAACATGCTTTGGACATTGCAGGTAAAATTAAAGAAATCACAACAAAGTACAATATTGGATTTATTTATAAAACTTCATTTGATAAGGCTAATAGAACAAGCTTGAAAGGCAAAAGAGGAGCTGGTTTAGAAAACTCTCTGCCTGTATTTGATAAAATCAAAAAAGAAATTAACGTGCCTGTTTTAACTGATATACATAATGAAGAACAATGTTCCCTAGTTTCTAAACACGTAGATGTTATTCAGATACCAGCATTTCTTTGTAGGCAAACAGATTTATTAATTGCTGCTGCTAAAACCAATAAAATTATTAATGTAAAAAAAGGTCAATTCCTAGCACCATGGGATATGGTGAATGTAACAAAAAAAATTTCAGACAGTGGGAATAAAAATATTTTAGTCACAGAAAGAGGTGCTAGCTTTGGTTATAATACATTGGTCTCAGATATGAGATCTATTCCCATCATGGCAAAAAATGGTTATCCAGTGGTATTCGATGGAACTCATTCAGTGCAACAACCTGGTGGTCTAGGCGAAAAAAGTGGTGGTCAAAGAGAATTTGTTGAGTATTTATCAAGAGCAGCAGTTGCAGTAGGCGTTGCAGCTATTTTTTTGGAAACACATCAAGACCCTGATAATGCTCCATCAGATGGTCCAAACATGGTCCCTTTAGACAAATTAGACGAGCTAATTAATCAAATTGTAGAAATTGATAATTTAGTTAAAAAGTAATTAATGAGCAAAATCAAAAGAGTTGTAGCCAGACAGGTTTATGATAGTAGAGGAAATCCCACTATTGAGGCTGAGGTATTTTCAAATAATTTAAGTGCATCAGCAATTTGTCCTTCAGGTGCTTCAACAGGAACTTTTGAGGCCTATGAAAAAAGAGATAAGAGTAATAAAAAATACTTAGGAAAAAGTGTTTTAATACCAGTTGCAACTGTTAATAAATTAATTTCAAAAAAATTAAAAAATCAAAACATCCATGACCAAGAGAGAATAGATAGCATTCTCATAAAATTAGATGGCACAAAACAAAAAACAAAGTTAGGTGCGAACACAATATTAGCTGTATCCATGGCTATAAAAAAATTATCAGCAAAAGTTAAAAAAATACCTTTATATAAAAATTTTATTGTTAAAAAAAATTTTAAACTCCCTTATCCTTTAATGAATATTATTAATGGAGGTGCACATGCCGACAATGGCCTTAGAATCCAAGAGTTTATGATTAGACCTGATAAGGCAAAATCATTTAATGATGCTGTCAGAATGTGTTTTTTAGTAATAAACAATTTAAAAGAATTATTAAAAAATGCAGGTCACTCTATTAATGTAGGTGATGAAGGTGGTTTTGCACCAATGATAAGTGATAATGAGAGTGCTTTAAAGCTTATAGTTCAAGCGATCAAAAAATCAGGTTTTAAAAATGGTAAAGATATATCTATTTGTTTAGATGTTGCAGCCAATGAATTAATTAAAAAAGGCAAATATTCAATTCATTCTAAAAACTACATAAGTGTTGATCAATCAATTAAAAAATATTTACAACTTGTTAAAAAATATCAAATAAAGTCAATCGAGGATCCATTTGGTGAAGATGACTGGAAGGCATGGTCGAAATTTGTAAAACAAACAAATAACAAAACACAAATTATAGGTGATGATCTTTTTGTTACAAATCTTGAAAGATTAAAAATAGGCTTTTTAAATTTGTCTGCAAATAGCATTTTAATAAAATTGAACCAAATAGGTACTGTTACCGAAACGTTAGAAGTAATTAAATTTGCTCAACTTATTGGTTTTAAAACAATCGTCTCACATAGATCAGGAGATACTGAAGATACATTTATTGCTGATTTAGCAGTAGGTACTAATTCTAATCAAATCAAAACTGGATCTCTTGCTAGATCTGAGAGAATAGCAAAATATAATCAATTAATTCGTATAGAAGAAAATCTTGGTAGATCTGCCAAAATGAATAAAATAAATTAATGTTAGACAAATTCAAAAAAAACTATCTCATCTTAATGATTACATTTCTTTTTATATATTTTTTTTTTAATTTATTGGATGGTGAAAGAGGTCTGATTTCTTACATGGAAAAGAAAGATAATTACAAGCAACTAAAAAACGATCAAATTGTCTTAACTAAAAAAATAGCAGATTTAGAGCATAAAAATTCACTTTTAACTGAAAACATAGACTTAGATTTCATTGAAATATTAATTAGAGAAAAATTTTTATTTGGAAAAGAAGGAGAGACTACCTATATAATTAGAGAAAATGGAAATCAAAAATAGACCAAGACATCCTGAAAAAGTAAATAAGCCTATTAATCCTATCAAAAAAAAACCTGAATGGATTAGGTCGAAGCTTCTAAACAGCAAAGAATTTTTTTTAACCAAAACGGTAGTAAATAAAGATAATCTTGTAACAGTTTGCCAAGAAGCAAACTGCCCTAATATTACTGAATGCTGGAGCAAAAGGCACGCAACTCTAATGATAATGGGCGATACATGCACAAGAGCTTGTGCGTTTTGTGACGTAAGAACAGGAAAGCCAGAAAAACTAGATCAATACGAGCCAATTAAAATAGCTAATGCAGTTAAAAAATTAAGTTTAAGACATGTGGTAATAACTTCTGTCGATAGAGATGATCTTTCTGATGGTGGTTCAAATCATTTTCACGATGTTATTGTTGCAACAAGAAAAAAAAATCCAAATACTACAATTGAAGTCTTAACGCCTGATTTTTTAAGAAAAGGAGAGGCTTATAAAAGAGTATTGGAAGCAAACCCAGATGTTTTTAATCACAATATTGAAACGGTGCCAAGTCTTTACGTAAAAGTTAGACCGGGGGCAAGATATTTTGGTTCATTAGAACTTTTAAAAAATTCAAAAAAATTCAATAAAAATGTTTTTACAAAATCAGGAATAATGGTTGGATTTGGAGAAACAAAAGATGAGTTAATTCAAGTTATGGAAGATCTAAGATCTGCAGAAGTTGATTTCTTAACTATAGGTCAATATCTCCAACCTTCGGCCAAGCACTTTCCATTAAAAAGGTATTACCATCCAGATGAATTTAAAGAGCTAGGATTAATAGCAAAATCTAAAGGATTTTTATTAGTTTCTTCATCACCTTTAACAAGATCTTCTTATCATGCTGACGAAGATTTTAATAAACTAAAAAAAAAAAGAAAAAATATTCATTAATGCCAAAAGCATCAGTTAAGAGATTAATTGATAACAAAAAAGACAAACTTATAGAGTTCGTTTTAGATATTGAAAAATACCCTGAATTTGTTCCATTCTGTCAGGGTTCAAAAGTACATGAAAGAAAACAAAAAGGAGATCTAACACTTATTGTTGCAGATCTAACAATTGGAAAAGGGCCTTTTGTAGATACCTATAAAAGCGATGTAAAATTTAATAAAAAAGATGACACAATTTTTGTAACAAATATAGATGGTCCTTTAAATTATTTAGAAAATAATTGGAAATTTCAAGAGCAAGGAGATTTAACCGAGGTGACTTTTGATGTAGATTTTGAAATTAAAAATAAATTTTTGAATATTTTAATGACCAAATCTTTTCAATTTGGTCTTGAAAAAATAGCTGATGCATTTCAGAAAAGAGCCGAAAGTTTATAATATATTTAAAATCATTTTAAGAACTTGCTTGACAGTTGCCTTTTGAATTGAAATTCTATTTTTACTTTTAAATAAGTTTTTCTTTATGATTATTTTACTTCCTTTTTTAAGTCCTATGTAAACTAGTCCAATTGGTTTTTCTTTTGTTCCGCCATTTGGTCCAGCAACACCCGTGATAGAGATTGATATATTTGATTTACTAATTTTACTTAAATTTTTAACCATAGATAGACAGGTTTCATGGCTAACTGCTCCGTACTTGGCAATAGTTTTTTCCGGAACTTTAAGTAATTTTATTTTTGCATTATTTGAATAGGTCACAAATCCCATATTAAATACTTTAGACGATCCACTTATAGAAGTAATTGAACTAGCCAAAAGTCCACCAGTGCAAGATTCAGCAAATGATAATGTTAATTTTTTCTTAGTTAGTAGCTTTACAATTTTTAAGGATAAACTGCTCATGTAGTTATAATCATATAAAAGACAAGGATTGCAACCACGTATAACCCAGCACAAACATCATCCATTATAACACCAAAGCTATTCTTAAAGTTTTTATCGTAATAACTAACAGGGTAGGGTTTTGTGATATCAAAAATTCTAAAAAGAATAAACATTATAAAATAAAAGGTTAGCACCCTTGCTGGATCTGTTGGTTCTTTATGCGCAATTTCATAAAGGCAAATTGGTATTGATTGACCAATAAACTCGTCAATAACTACTTCTTTTGGATCTTTATTTGTCAAATCTTTAATAAAAAAATTTACTGCAAAAAGTGAAATTATAAAAATACATACTAATAAAAACAAAAAAGTATCTGCTGGAACAGAAAAAATATGAAATGATATATATAGAAAGATAACAGTTACTAAAGATGCATAACTCCCAGGTATTCTTGGCAATTTTCCAATGCCAAACATTGTAACAAATAAAGCATTTATTTTTTTAAGCATAATAATTTAAAGACACTATCACTTCACATGCGATAGCCTTCTCTTTTCCAATCAAACCCAATTTTTCAACTGTTTTACCTTTTAAATTAATTTGATTTTTATTTATGTTAAGCAAATTAGACAATGAAATAATAATTTTTTCTCTATATTTTGAGACTTTAGGTTTTTCACAAATTAAATTTATATCAACATTATTTATAAAATATCCCTCATTATCAAGTTTTTTCAAAATAGGAGACAACATATTGGGTGATCTTATATTTTGAAATTTTCTTTTGTTACTTGGATAAAAAGTTCCAATATCTTTTTTTCTCATAGCACCAAGTAGTCCATCTATTATGGCATGTATAATTACATCTCCATCCGAATGACCTTGAAGACCAGAATGGAATGGAATTTTTATTCCCCCAAGGTATAATTTTTTGTTTTTAATTAATTTATGTATATCAAATCCAATTCCATAAAAATTTCGAATATTGATTTTATTTAAGTCAGACTTTGTTGTAATTTTAAAATTATTTTCTTCACCTTTTATAAATTTTATTTTTTTTTTATTGTCTAAAAATAATGTTGCCTCATCAGTAATTTTTGTATTATTTAATTTGGATAGATTAAACAAAGTTTTAAAATTAAAACATTGTGGTGTCTGAGTAAGTAACAAATTCTCTCTATTTAAATTCTGAATTTCATTTTTAATTTTATATTTTATTGAACTGTCTGTTGTAACATAAGGTACTACCGCCTTATTTTTTTTTAGATTTGAATTAAGTTTTTTTAATAATTTAATTGAAAAATTTGGTCTCGCAGCATCGTGTATAAAAACATTTATAAATTTCTTATTTTTTATAAAATTTAATGCTTTTTGCGATGATAAATATCTTTCTTTACCACCTTTAATTACTTTAATAGATTTATTTTTAATATTTTTAATTGGAATATTTGATACAATTATTATTGATTTAAATAACCTTGACTTTAATGCCTTATCTACTGAATGCATAAATAAGGGTTTATTTATATAATTTGTAAATTGTTTTGGATTATTTGATTTAAATCTCTTACCTTTGCCAGCTGCTAGTAGTATAAAACAATTAGTCATGATTGTTATTAAATTATTTGTAATATATTTTTAAATTATGTTTGCTTTGTTAAAAAGAAATTTGTTTATCATAGTTATATTTATATTAACTATTTCTTTAGGTTTTCTTACATTTTTAACATTTATCAATAAAAGTTTTATTAAACTTAATGAAGAGAACCTGGAAATTCTTCTTATTTCTAATGTCATTTTGGTAATTTTATTTTTTATATTAATATTTATTGATATTAAAAATTCTATTAAAAATAATATCAATGTAAGAGGTTCTGTTGCAAATAGAAAATATATTGTTTCTTTTGCTCTTTTTACATTAATTCCATCTTTATTAATTGCAGTTTTTTCATTGTTTATTTTTTCATTTGCCCTAGATAAATATTTTGACAAAAAAATTACTACAGCTGTAAACAATTCCTATGAGATAGCTAAAAACTATGTTGATGAGAAAAGAAATAAAATAGAGTCAGAAATTGTGCTCATAGCATTTGATTTAAATAAATACTCTGAATTGTATAACTCTGATCCTGATCGGTATCAGCTTATATTAAATACTCAGAGATTTTTAAGAGACATAGACCAACTACATTTAATAGATAAAGATGGTATGTTATTAAGATCAGCAGCAAACTCGGTTTACAAAAAAATTGAAGATAAAGCTATGGAGATGGTTAAAGATGATGATAGACCATTAAAAATTATAAATACTTTTGAAAATAAATCTGCAGCTGTTGTAAGACTTTCTAATTATGAAAATACATTTTTATATGTGTTAAAATATATAGATAAAAATATTTCTAATTACTTAATAAAATCTGAGGAAGCAGTAAATTTTTATTATACAGTAGAAAATCAGAATTTAGGTATTAGAATTTCATTTGCTATAATTTACATTACTCTTGTTACGCTTTTACTTTTTTTATCAATAACAATTGCAATAAGATTTTCATCTCGTTTTTTTATATCAATTAATAATTTAATAACTGCCTCAGAAAATATTGGTAAAGGGAATCTAAATACTAAAGTACCTGATTTAAAAGCAGATATAGAAATGGAAAGATTAAATAAAAATTTTAATTCAATGATTGATAGATTAAAAAATCAACAAGAAAAACTACTTACAAATGAAAGACATGAGGCTTGGGAAAATGTTGCTAGAAAATTAGCTCATGAAATCAAAAACCCTTTAACACCGATTCAATTAACAATAGACAATCTTAAAACTAAATATTTACCCAACATAGAAAGTTTTAATCAAGATAAATATTTAAATAATCTTAAAACTATACTTAAACAAATTAAACAAATTGAAAATTTGGTAAATGAATTTTCTGATTTTGCAAGAATGCCAAAACCATTATTTAAACCAA
This sequence comes from uncultured Pelagibacteraceae bacterium, assembly GCA_902591775.1. GTDB lineage: Bacteria > Pseudomonadota > Alphaproteobacteria > Pelagibacterales > Pelagibacteraceae > Pelagibacter. The sequence goes on along the minus strand of CACJBW010000003.1, from coordinate 46,353 downwards.
ATAATTTAAATCAAGTAATTAATGAAAACATTAATTTAGTAAATAAACTGGACAATTCAATTCAAATCAGACTTATTAATCATCTTGCAAAAGAACCAATATTAAAATTTGATAATGAACAGTTCAATAGACTATTTTTCAACTTAATCAAAAATTCTCTTGAAAGTATTCAGGAAAAGGCAACAAAAGATAGCAAAATTGACAAAAATATAGATATAGAAATTAGACAAAGAAGAGATTATATAAACATAAATATTTTTGATACTGGAACAGGTTTCAAACATAAAAAAACCAAAGATATAATTAAACCTTATTTTACAACTAAAGAAAAAGGAACTGGATTAGGATTATCAATTGTAGACAAAATAATTAGTGATCATGAGGGATCAATTAAATTTTTAAATCACAAAAATGGTGCAAAAATCCAAATTATAATTCCATATAAAAAATAATGTCAGCTGAAATTTTAATAATAGATGATAACGCAGATATTAGATTAATTTTAGACGAATTAATTAATGACGCTGGTTACAAGACAAGACTTGCGGCTAATTTTAATCAAGCGTTGACTGAAATTGACAAAAAACTTCCTGATGTTGCAATTATAGATGTCAAGTTAGACAAAGGTGATAATGATGGTATCTTTCTTTTAGATCATATAAAGAAAAAAAATCCAGACTTACCTGTTATAATGATTTCTGGCCATGCAAATATAGAGATGGCGGTCAATTCATTAAAATCTGGTGCATTTGAATTTATTCAAAAACCATTTGATAAAGAGAGGCTAATAAATTTTGTTAATAGAGCTGTTGAGAATTACAATTTAAAAAATGAAAATAAAACATTAAATACAAAACTTTTTCACACTTTCGAATTAGTTGGAAAAAGTTCTAATATTTTGTCAATTAAAGATCAGATAAATAAATTATCAAAATCTGAGAGCAGAATTTTTATTTCTGGACCTACCGGTTCAGGTAAAGAACTAATTTCAAGAAAAATTCATAAAAATTCTAAAAGAAATAATGGACCATTTGTAGTTATAAATGGTGCACTTTTAGATGCAAAAAAGTATGAACTTGAATTATTTGGTGAAGAAAAAAAAGATGGATCTATTTTTTATGGAGCACTTGAGAAAGCATCAGGAGGAGTGTTATTAATTGATGAAGTTACTGAAATACCACTCGAGACTCAGTCAAAGATTTTGAGAGTTGTAATAGATCAAAAATTTAAAAGGATTAATAGCAATCATGATATTAAAGTTGATGTAAGAATAATTTGTACAAATAGTAAAGATGCTCAACAAGAGATTAGAAATGGAAATTTCAGAGAAGATTTATTCCATAGATTAAACGTGTTTAATATTAAAATTGATCCTTTGAACAAGAGAATTGAGGATATCCCAATATTAATAGAATATTTCATTAAAAATATCTGTGAAGCTAATAATTTTAAAAAATTTAAGATTAATGATAATAACTATTTACTAAATTATGATTGGCCAGGAAATGTCAGAGAATTAAGAAATTTGATAGAGAGAATTGCTATACTGTCACCTGGTGATGATAACGAGAGGTTAATGAATATAATTAAAGAATCTTTATCTAAATCAATTGAAAATGAGTTCTCTGTGACAGAAACTCTTACTGTTCCATTAAAAGAAGCTAGAGAAAGTTTTGAAAAACAATATTTAGTTTCCCAATTAAAAAAATTCAGTGGAAATATTTCAAAGACTGCAAAATTTATAGGCATGGAAAGATCGGCTTTACATAGAAAATTAAAACTACTTGGGGTGAAAGATTTAAACTAATGAATATTATTATATGTGGAGCAGGTAGAGTAGGCTCAACTATAGCTAAAATGTTAATTGAACAAAATCACTCAATAACAATGATCGATCAATCTAGTGATGATATTCAAAAAATTAATGAAACTTTAGATGTAAAAGCAATAGTTGGAAAGGCAACATCTCCAGCAATATTGGAAAAGGCAAATACAAAAGATGCAGACATGATAATAGCGGTCACCAGAAATGATGAAATTAACATGTTGATATGCCAAATAGCTTTTTCTCTATTTAAGGTTCCTAAAAAAATTGCCCGTATAAGATTTCAAGAATATCTTGATCCAAAATATTCAGGATTATTTAATAGAGAAAATTTGCCTATTGATAATATCATATCTCCCGAAATAGAAATTGCAAAATCTATTCAACGAAAATTAGAAGCACCAGGAGCCCTAGACAATGTACCATTTGCGGAAAATAAAATTAGATTGTTAGAAATCTTGATTGATGAAAAATGCTCAATCCAAGGAATAAATTTAAATGAACTTACAAAAAAATTTCCAAAATTAAATGCATATATTCTTGGTGTTATTAGAGGTGATAAATTTGTTGTAATGAAAAAGACAGATCAACTGCAACTTAAAGATAAAGCATACGTGGTTGTAAATAGTAGTCAGATGCAAGAAACTTTGACAGTATTTGGTCATAACGAAAAAATTTCTAATAAAATGTTAATTATTGGAGGTGGAAATATTGGTTTTAATCTTGCTAAAAATATCGAGCAATCATTTGATTCAACACGAGTGAAGATAATTGAAAAAGATAAAGCGAGGGCTGAATATATTGCTAATGAATTAAATGATACCATCGTAATCAATGGAAATGGATTAGATGAAGATGTTTTAAATGAGGCTAATATTGACGAAGTTGAAACAGTTTTAGCTTTAACAAATGATGACGAAGATAACTTAATGGTAAGTGTAATAGTTGAAAAATTTTCAAAAGATAAAAGAACTATGGCATTGATAAATAAACCTAATTACTCTTTATTACAATCGTCTTTAAAAATTGATGATTTAATTGATCCAAGAATGAGTACTGTCTCTAGTATTTTAAAACACGTTCATAAAGGAACTATTGAAAACGCCTATACAATTTTGAATGGTGAATATGAAGTCATAGAAGCAGATATCATTGAATCATCCGAACTAATTAACAGGCAATTGAAAGATTCTAATTTACCTGAGGAAATCAGAATAGGTGCAATATTAAGAAATGGTGAAGTAATTATACCAAGTTCTAGTTATGTATTTCAAAAAGATGATACAGTTTTGCTTCTTTCTAAGAGAGATCAACTACCTATAGTAGAAAATATGTTTAGAATTAGTTCAATCTAATTTTAATATGAACAAATTTAGCTCCATTTATATAAGTTCTTTTTTATTTTTAATAAGCATTTTGTCTTTTTTTAATATTATTTATTCAAATTATTTTGATATTTTTTTTAATATTGAAAATTATATTTATACTTTGTTAATAAGTTTTTTTTTAGGAATATTAATATTATATTTTAATAGGACTAATATAAAAAAAATTACTCTTTATGAAAAAATATTTACTGTTTTATTTGGTTATTTTTTATTTCCGTTAATTATATCAATACCTTACTATTTCGGTATACAAAATATATCTTTATTAAATTCTTATTTTGAAGCCATCTCAGGTTTTACTTCTACTGGATTTACTATTTTTGAAAATATAAAACAATTAGATGAAAGTTTAATTATATGGAGATCCACTTCTCAATGGATTGGTGGTATTTATTTTCTTTTTTCAATTTTACTTTTGATTGACATATTTGATAAAAATCTTAAGCAATCATTTACTGAATATTTATCTTTCAATTATAACGAGATATTTAAACAATCGCTTAAAATTATAATAATTTATTCCTTATTGACCTTATCTATATTTATTTTATTTAAGATAATTAATTTAAGAACTTTTGATGCATTTAATTTATCATTATCTGTAATATCGTCTGGTGGTTTTTTACCTGTTAATAGAATAGATTACTTATTCGAAAAAGATGTAAGTAAAATTATTTTATCTTTTACTATGATGCTTTCATTTTTTAGTTTGTTTTTAATATACAATCTTATTTTTTTTAATAAAAAAAAACTCAATTTTTTAAGTGAGGATTTTAATCTATTAATTTACTTATTAATAATTATTTCTTTTTCGTTTGTTTTTTTAAATCCAAGTAATAATTTCCCTATAATTCTAGTTGCTATATCAAGTAGTATTTCAAATATTGGTATTTCATTTAATGACACACCAAATAATTTAATATTTATCTTTTTTATTATGGTTGTTATTGGAGGTTCTTTTTTCTCAACTAGTTCAGGTATTAGATTTATAAAAATCTTAACTTTATTAAAATTTTCTTTAAATAACCTATTATCGCACACTAAACCTAATCAAATTTATTCAAACAAAGTTACATTAATTAATGAGAAGACTGAAAAGTCAGACATTAATAAATATTTTTTTTCTATAATTATTTTTATTATTTCACTATCCTTGTTAACTTTGATACTAACACTCTCAGATATTCAATTTGAAAATTCATTTAAACTTTCTATCTTGACAATTATGAATACTGTTAATTCAAGTATGTTTGAACTTGCAAATTTCGATTTTTATAATCTTTCTTTCTTTGCTAAGACTTATATAATAATTTTCATGATAATTGGTAGAGTAGAGCTATTAACAATACTAATATTATTTAAAAAATATCTTTTCAAAAACTAAATTAGTATTATAAAGTATTTTTTTGCGCCCTTAGCTCAGCTGGATAGAGCATCGGTTTTCTAAACCGAGGGTCGGAGGTTCGAATCCTCCAGGGCGCGCCATCTTTAATTGATCAATATTGGTGAGGTTATTTTACCATTGATGGCTGTATTACTTTCTGCTTTACTAAAGTATTCAAAAATTACTTTTTGAATAATTTGTTAACAAATAAATAATAAAAGAGGAAAATAATGTTTAAAATAATAAAACAATTGACTTCTGTAGTCGCTATGTTTGCTGTGCTTTTTGCATTTTCAACAGAAACAATGGCTGCTAAGAAATCAAAAACTCTTGAGAACACAAAAAAAAGAGGGTTTGTAAGATGTGGTGTTTCTCAGGGTCTACCTGGATTTTCAAATGCTGATGAATCTGGAAATTGGACAGGAATAGATGTTGATGTATGTAGAGCTGTTGCAGCTGCTACATTAGGAGATGCAACTAAAGTTAAATTCACTCCTTTAAGTGCAAAAGAAAGATTTACTGCACTTACTTCAGGTGAAATTGACATTCTATCAAGAAATACAACTTGGACACTATCTAGAGATGCTGATATTGGTTTAACATTTGTTGGTGTTAACTTTTATGATGGACAAGGTTTCATGGTAAGAAAAGGTTCAGGAATATCATCTACAGGTGAATTTAAAAATGGAACTTCAGTTTGTACAAACTTAGGAACTACAACTGAGCTTAACATGAGAGACTTCTTTGATTCTAAAGGAATTTCATACGAGCCGGTAGTTTTTGAAAAAGCTGATGAAGTCGTAGCTGCTTATGATGCAGGTAGATGTGATACATACACTACAGATAAATCTGGTCTTGCTGCACAAAGAACTAAATTATCAGCTCCAGATGATCATGTAGTATTACCTGAAACTATTTCAAAAGAACCATTAGGACCAGTTGTACGTCAAGGTGATTCTGTTTGGGAAGATATAGTTAGATGGTCTTTGAATACTATGATCGAAGCAGAGGAATATGGCATTAACTCATCAAATGCTGATATGATGAAAACTTCAAACAATCCAGCTATCAAAAGATTAGTTGGTGCTGAAGGTGAACTAGGTGCAGCTTTTGGTTTAGATAATGACTGGAACTTAAGAATTATCAAGCAAGTTGGAAATTACGGTGAAAGCTATAAAAGAAATATAGCAGACACTGGAATTCTACCTGACAGAGGTCCAAATGAATTATGGACTAAAGGTGGAATATTATACGTACCACCAGCAAGATAATTTTATTTTAAATTACTCAAAAAGGGCTAGAAATATCTAGCCCTTTTTTTTATTATAGATTTTAATGAACAACATTATAAAAAAATTTATACCTCAGATTTTAGCAATACTATTTGTTGTTCTTATTTTTGGGTTTTTAACCCTGAATGCTCAGACCAATATGGATAATAGAGGTATTGATTTTGGTTTTGGCTTTTTATCACAAGAATCTTCATTTGATGTTCAGTTTTCTTTAATTGAATACAGTGGATCAGACTCTTATGCCCGTGCTTTTCTAGTTGGGCTTTTAAATACTCTTTTGGTTTCTTTTATAAGTATAATTATTTGCACAATATTAGGTGTTATAATTGGTGTGGCAAGATTATCGTCAAATTACCTCATAAAAAACTCTGCCGCATGGTACGTCGAGTTTTTTAGAAATATTCCATTACTGTTACAAATCTTTTTTTGGTATTACGCTGCTCTTAGAGCTTTACCTATGCCAGAGAAAGCTAATGCTTGGTTTGGGGTAACTTATATGACTGTAAAAGGTTATTACATACCAGCAATGGTATGGCAAAATTTGAATGTATTTCTATATTGTGGTCTTGCAGCAATAATTTCAATCATTTTATTAAAGAATTATGCAAATAAATTAAGAGACACACAAGGGAAACAAATTCCTGTGCTTCTGTATTCAGTAGCTCTATTAATTGTATTGCCGCTTTTATCATTTTTATTTGGTGGAGTATCTTTAGAATTTGAAATACCTGAGCTCAAAAAATTATCAAAGATTTCCTATATTTATGAAGGTGGAATAAGTTTACCACCTGAATTAATAGCATTAGTTCTAGCACTATCTTTATACACCTCTACCTTTGTAGCAGAGTGTGTTAGAGCTGGTATTGAAGGAGTTACCAAAGGCCAAAAAGAGGCTGCGGCATCTGTAGGTTTGACGCCTAATCAAGTTTTAAAATTAGTTATTATGCCCCAAGCACTAAGAATTATTATACCACCTACAACAAACCAATATTTAAATTTAACTAAAAATTCATCTTTAGCAGCTGCTATTGCATATCCGGATTTAGTACTTGTATTTGCGGGAACTGCTTTGATGCAAACTGGTAAGGCAATAGAAATTGTTTCAATAACAATGTTAACTTATTTAACTATAAGCTTAACAATTGCAGCAATAATGAATTGGTATAACAAAAAAATTGAAATTAAAGAAAAGTAAATGATACAAACTATTAATTTTTTAAAACCTAACAGAGATAACATTAAAAACTATTCTATTATTGGTACTTTTTTAGTTTTAGTAAGCTTAATTGATGTCATATCAAATGCCTTTTTAAAAATAAATTTAACATCTTTTCTACCTGGCTCCTTAACAACTTTGTTTCCATTAATCATAGGATTAATCGGATTAAATATGATGAGAATTGATTATTCAGGAAATAAAAAATTAGATTTATTAAATAAAAATATAAACACGAATAATTTTAATGCTTTGTTAACTCTATTAATATTATTTTCAATTATAAAAGCTCTTCCTCAGTCTCTAAGTTGGATGATTTTTGACGCCACTATTTCAGGTGACTCAAAAGATGCTTGCACAGGCACGGGTGCTTGTTGGACGTATATTAAAGTTTGGTTTCGAAGATTTATGTATGGAATGTATCCCAATGAATTTCATTGGAGGATTAATACCGCATTCATTTTAGTTATAGCTCTTGGGTTTGTTGGATATTTCATGAAGGAAAATTTGAAAAAATATTTGGCATTATATTATGTTATTATTTATCCAGTAATTGCATATTTAGTTATTTATTATTTAATATCTGGTGGATCATTCGGTTTACAATGGGTAGAAACAGGAGCGTGGGGAGGATTGTCACTTACTTTTATAGTTTCTTTTTTCTGTCTAATTTTCTGTTTCCCACTAGGTATGATTTTTGCACTTGGAAGAAGATCTAATCTTCCAGTAATAAAATATATATCAATTTGTTATATTGAATTTTGGAGAGGTGTTCCATTGATTACAGTATTATTTATGTCATCCGTGATGTTTCCAATGTTTCTCCCTGAAGATTTTTTCATGGATAAATTAGTAAGAGTAATTATAGCAATTACATTGTTTGAGGCGGCTTATTGTGCAGAAGTAATTAGAGGAGGTTTACAATCACTTCCTAGAGGTCAATACGATGCAGCTAAATCATTAGGAATGGGTTATTGGAAAATGCATATTTTTGTAATTTTACCTCAAGCGCTAAAATTAGTTATTCCGGGAATAGCAAATACCTTTTTAGCATTAGTTAAAGATACTCCTTTAATCTTTGTAGTTGGTTTAGCTGAACTAGCAGGTATGCTTGCTTTAGCAAAAACAAATCCAAAATGGCTTGGCTTTGCTATGGAAGGATATATTTTTGCATCAATAGTATTCTGGATTATATGCTATGCAATGAGTAAATATAGTTATAACTTAGAGGCAAAATATAAAACTGAAAGATAATAAATGTCTGACCCAATAATAAAAATTCAAAATATGAATAAATGGTTCGGTGATTTTCAAGTTTTAAAAAATATAAATCTTGAGGTTGAGGCAAATAAAAAAATTGTAGTATGTGGACCATCAGGATCGGGTAAATCAACACTAATTAGATGTATTAATAGATTAGAAGAGCACCAAGAGGGAGATATAATTGTTGATGGAAATGAACTATCAGAAAAAACAAAAGATATTGAAAAAATTAGAGCTGAAGTTGGAATGGTTTTTCAACAATTTAATTTATTTCCACACTTATCAATTTTAGATAATTGTACTCTTGCACCAATTTGGGTAAAAAAAATGCCAAAAAAAGAAGCTCAAGAACTTGCATTAGATCAACTTAAAAAAGTACAAATAGATGATCAGGCCAATAAGTTCCCTGGACAACTCTCTGGAGGTCAACAACAGCGTTGTGCGATAGCAAGAGCATTATGCATGCAACCAAAAATTATGTTATTTGACGAGCCAACTTCAGCCTTAGACCCAGAAATGATAAAAGAAGTGTTAGATGCAATGGTAAGTCTTGCAAAAGGCGGAATGACGATGATTGTTGTGACACATGAGATGGGATTTGCAAAAGAAGTTGCTGATGAAGTCATTTTTATGGATGAGGGAATGATAATTGAGAAGGCAGACACTAAAGAATTCTTTGCTAACCCAAAGAGTGACAGAACTAAGCTTTTTTTAAGCCAAATTCTTTAAAATAATTCTAAAGACTTCATAAAAAGTTACTTGACAGGTTTTGAATAAGTTAAAAAAACCATTTTTTTTAAAAATTATTTTACTTGCATAAAGTTTTCTATTTAGATTAACTCACATTATTATTTTATTTAAAGAGGGGTCTTGAATGGAAGATAATTTTAACAAACATCTTGGCAATAAGCTCAAGCTAAGAAGATTAGCACTAGGTTTAACTCAGACTAAAGTAGCAAAAGCTATAAACGTAACATTTCAACAAATTCAAAAGTATGAAAAAGGAACTAACGGTGTAAGTTCAATTAGATTATTACAACTTTCTAATTATTTAAAAGTTCCAATAAACTACTTCTTTGAGGATTTTTCAGAATATCTAGTAAATCTTGATAAATCAAAAGAGGGACACATGAATGTAAACTATAACTTCTTAGTTAAAGTTTATTCAGAGTTAACTCAGGATCAAAAAATTAAATTCGGAAAAAATTTACAAATAGCACAAATAAATACTTCTAAAGCTGTTTAATTGATTTGGCTCCTCGGGCAGGACTCGAACCTGCGACCAATTGATTAACAGTCAACTGCTCTACCAACTGAGCTACCGAGGAATATTTTCTCACAACTTACTTTTTTTAAAATTTATCTCAATACTTATTTTGGAGGCAACGCCCGGAATCGAACCGGGATACAAGGATTTGCAATCCTCTGCGTAACCATTCCGCCACGTTGCCATCAAATATAAAATATTTGGTAATCGATATTTGTATAATTCATTTTGATCATTAGTCTATAAATTTAGCAATGATTTTCATTATTGTTTATTAATTTGATTAATTTATAAAACAATTCAATGAGTTTTGATAAATATGAGCATAAAAATGTAGAAAATAAAATCTACGATTATTGGGAAAAAAATGATTTATTTAAACCCAAAGAAAATTCAAAAAAATTCTCAATTGTAATTCCACCACCGAATGTAACTGGAAGTCTCCACATGGGGCATGCTTTAAATAACTCAATTCAAGATGTTTTAACAAGATTTCATAGAATGAATAATTATGAAACTTTATGGCAGCCAGGTACAGACCACGCTGGTATTGCAACCCAAGCATTAGTTGAAAAAAAACTTGCAAAAGAAGGTGTAAAAAAAAACGATTTAGGTAGAGAAAAATTTATAGAAAAAGTATGGGAATGGAAAAATGAGTATGGCGATATTATTATAAACCAACTTAAAAAACTTGGATGTTCTTGTGATTGGTCTCGTAATGCATTCACAATGGATGAGAATTTATCCAAATCAGTCCTAAAAGTATTTGTTGATCTTTATAATAAGAAATTAATCTACAAAGCAAAAAAACTTGTAAATTGGGATGTTGTTTTAAAAACAGCAATATCTGATTTAGAAGTTGATCAACGTGAAGTAAATTCTCAACTTTATTATATAAATTATCCTATAGAAAATTCTGATAAATTTATAACAATTGCAACAACCAGACCTGAAACTATGTTGGGAGATACTGCAATAGCAGTTAATCCAAAAGACGATAGGTTTAAAGATATTGTTGGAAAGCTAGTGACCATTCCTTTAGCAAACAGAAAAATAAAAGTAATAACAGATGACTATGCTGATCCTGAACAAGGAACAGGAGCAGTAAAAATTACTCCAGCTCATGATTTCAATGACTATGATGTAGGTATAAGAAACAAGTTAGAAGTAATTAATATATTTACGCCTGATGGAAAAATAAATGACAATGCACCTGACCTATATAAAGGTTTAGATAGATTTGCTGCAAGAAAATTAATTTTAGAACATCTTGAAGAAGGTAAGTTTTTAGAAAAAATAGAAAAGTTAGTAAACAAAGTTCCTTATGGAGATAGATCTAATTCTATTATTGAGCCTTATTTAACAGAACAATGGTTTGTTGATGCAAAAACTTTAGCCATTAAAGCAAAAGAGGTAGTAAATAATGGAAAGACTAAATTTTTTCCTGAAAATTGGTCAAAAACATATTTTCAATGGATGGATAACATTGAACCTTGGTGTATTTCTCGTCAATTATGGTGGGGACATCAAATACCTGCTTGGTACGGACCTGATGGAAAAATATTTGTAGCTGAAAATGAGGATGAGTGCAAAAATCAAGCAAAAGAATTCTATTCAAAAGATGTAGAATTAAAAAGAGATGAAGATGTTCTAGACACTTGGTTTTCATCAGGTCTATGGCCATTTGCTACTTTAGGTTGGCCAGAAAAAACTCCAGAAGTTGAAAAATTTTATCCAACAAGTGTTCTCGTCACTGGTTTTGATATCATATTTTTCTGGGTTGCTAGAATGATAATGATGGGAACTCAGTTTTTAGATAAGGAACCTTTTAAAAATATTTATGTTCATGCTTTAGTTAGAGATGAAAAGGGTCAAAAAATGTCTAAATCAAAGGGCAATGTTATTGATCCATTAGAACTTATCGAAAAATATAGTGCAGACGCCTTAAGATTTACTTTATTATCAATGGCATCACCAGGTCGAGACGTAAAATTATCTGAAGACAGGGTTAAAGGTTATAGAAATTTCCTAAATAAAATTTGGAATGCAAATAATTTTTTAACACAAAATAAATGTGATTTTGGTGATGTAAAAAAACCTGAAAATATAAACTTAACTATTAATAAGTGGATACTATCTGAACTTGTAAAAGTTAAAAACGACACAGAAAATAGTTTAAAAAACTATAGGTTTGATGAGGCAGCAAAGAATATTTATCAGTTTGTATGGCATTCATTTTGTGATTGGTATTTAGAGCTATCTAAAACTGTTTTAAACTCTGAAAATGAGGAAGATATCAAGGAGTTAAGACAAACATCAGCATATGTTTTTAAGGAAATTTTAATAATACTTCATCCATTTATTCCATTTGTAACCGAAGAGATATGGTTAAATAATAAGCTAGATAAAGATGGCAAAGATTACTTGATGCATGCTAATTGGCTAGAAGATGATTATCATGAAAAAAAATCGTATGATGAGATAAATAATATCATCAATTTTATTACATCAATAAGATCATTTAAAAATGAATTAAATATAAGTCCTGGATCATTTATTGAAATTTCAACAGAAAATACAAACAAAGAATATAAAACTTTTTTATCTTCTAATGAAAATATAATGAAAAAAAATGGAAGAATTAAAAATTTTTATGAAAAAGATTTAGATAAACCCTCCGCAAGTATAGTCATAAGTGGTGAGTTATTTAAATTATATTTTGATGAAGATGTTAATTTAAATATGATCAAATCAACTCTAGAAAAGAAAATTACAAAAATTAGCGAAGAGATGAAAAAAATTGATGTTAGATTATCAAATAAATCCTTTGTTGATCGTGCACCACAAAATATAGTAGAACAGGAGAAAAGCAACTTTGCTAATCTTGAAAAAGATGTTAAAAAAATAGAATTAACTCTTAAAGGTTTATAATGAAAAAATTTAATAAGAAAAAATTACCAAGTAGACATACAACAATAGGTGCAGATAAAGCCCCTCAAAGATCATTTTATTATGCAATGGATTTAACAGAAAAGGATGTTGCTAAGCCATTTGTTGGTGTTGTTTCAACATGGAATGAAGCCGCTCCTTGTAACATAAATTTAATGAAGCAAGCTCAATCAGTTAAAAAAGGAGTTAAAGCTTCAGGCGGAACTCCAAGAGAATTTTGTACTATTACAGTAACTGATGGTATTGCGATGGGTCATGAAGGAATGAAGTCATCTCTAATTTCAAGAGATGTAATAGCAGACTCAACTGAACTTACGGTTAGAGGACATTGTTATGATGCATTAGTTGGATTAGCGGGCTGTGATAAATCATTACCAGGTTTAATGATGTCGATGGTTCGTTTAAATATTCCAAGTGTATTTATATATGGTGGATCAATTCTACCTGGAAGATTTAATGGAAAAGATGTAACTGTTGTAGATGTATTTGAAGGTGTTGGAAAATATACATCAAAAAAAATGACAGCTCATGCATTAAGAAAATTAGAATTAAAAGCATGTCCAAGCGCAGGTGCTTGTGGTGGACAATTTACTGCAAATACAATGGCATGTGTCTCTGAAGCAATAGGACTAGCTTTACCATTCTCAGCAGGAACGCCAGCACCATATTTAGAAAGAAATAAATATGCAATAGACAGCGGTAAAGCTGTAATGAATTTATTAGCAAAAAATATTAGACCTAGAGACATAGTAACAAGAAAAGCTCTTGAAAATGCAGCAACAATCGTTGCAGCAACAGGTGGATCAACAAATGCAGGTTTACACTTACCAGCTATCGCAAATGAAATTGGAATTAAATTTGATTTAATGGATGTTGCAAAAATATTTAAGAAAACTCCTTATCTTGCAGATTTAAAACCAGGTGGAAAATATGTTGCAAAAGATATGTGGGAAGCAGGAGGAGTTCCAATGTTATTAAAAACTCTAATGGATGGTGGTTACATTCATGGTGATTGTATGACGGTTACAGGCAAAACCATGAGAGAAAATTTAAAAAATGTAAAATTTAGAGAAAATCAAAAAGTAATGAGATCTTATCAAAATCCAATTTCACCAACAGGAGGAGTAGTTGGATTAAAAGGTAATTTAGCTCCAGAGGGTGGAATTGTAAAAATAGCAGGTTTGAAAAAATTACAATTTACAGGAAGAGCTAGATGTTTTGATAATGAAGAGTCTGCGTATAAAGCGGTAATAAACAGAAAATACAAAGATGGAGACATCATTATAATTAGATATGAAGGGCCCATAGGAGGTCCTGGAATGAGAGAAATGCTTCAAACAACTGCAGCAATCTACGGTCAAGGAAAAGGGGAGAAAGTAGCCCTCATTACAGACGGTAGGTTCTCTGGGGCTACCAGAGGCTTTTGTATCGGTCATGTGGGCCCTGAGGCCTCCGTAGGCGGTCCTATAGCCCTTTTAAGGAATGGGGATATCATCGATATAGACGCAGAAAAGGGCACAATTAACGTAAGACTTACAAAGAAGGAACTAAGTGCAAGACGTAAAAAATGGAAACCGAGAAAAGTGAATTTTGGTAATGGTACATTATGGAAATATGCACAAACAGTAGGACCAGCTTATAAAGGTGCACCAACTCATCCAGGTGGTAAAAACGAGGTTAGAACGTACGCTGATATTTAATGAAAATTAGACCTGTAATACTTTGTGGTGGCGCAGGAACAAGACTTTGGCCAGATAAAAAAAAACATCAAGCAAAACAATTTATTGATTTTGGCGGATGGAGTTTAATTCAAAAAACTTTAGAAAGAGTAAATAAACCAATTTTTGATTTTCCTATAATCAGCACAAACCTCAAATACTTAAAGGAAGTCAAATTAGCTTTAAAAAAAAGTAAAATAAAAAAGTTTAAAATAGTTCTAGAACCAGCTAAAAAAAATACTGCACCAGCAATACTAGCATCTGCATTAATAAAAGACATTCCATTAGATCAACCATTAATGGTTTTTGCAGCAGATCATTTAATTGAAAAGTCAAATATTTTAAATAAATCTTTATTAAAAAATAAATCAAATTTAGATAATCAAAATCTATTTATTTTTGGAATAAAACCTACAAGCCCATCAAGTGAATATGGATATTTTTTAACTAAAAAAATTAAATCTATAAATAAAGTTACAAAATTTATTGAAAAACCAAAATTATCAAAAGCAAAAGAAGTAATTAAGAAAAAAGGTTACTGGAATTCGGGTATGTTTTATTTAAGAAAAGACTCAATAATCAATAACTTTAAAAAATATCAAAATAAAACTTATAAAAGTTGTGTTGAGGCACTTAAAAAAGGCAAATATAAAAATAATACTTACTATTTAAATAAAAGAGCTTTTGAACAATCAATCGAGAAATCTTTTGATTATGCAATACTTGAGAAAACAAACAAAATTAATGCTATTAAATTAGATATACCTTGGTCTGATCTTGGCAGTTGGAAAGAGATACTTAAGATATATGATAAAAATAAAAAAAAACACTTTAAGAAAAAGAATGTTTTTTATAGACCATGGGGGAGTTATTTAAATTTATTTGAAGGAAAAGAGTTTTTAATTAAAGAATTATCAGTTAAACCTAAAGGTATATTAAGTCTTCAAAAACATCATCACAGAGCAGAACATTGGTTAGTTACAAAAGGTAATCCAAGAATAACTTTAAATAAAAATATTATTAATAAAAAACCTGATGAGCATATATTTATTCCATTAGGAGCAATTCATAGAGTACAAAATCCTGGAAAAAAACCTGTAAAAATTATGGAAGCTCAAGTTGGTTCAATTCTAAAAGAGACTGATATTGTTAGATATCAAGACATTTATGGTAGAGCAAATAAACTTTAATTAAATTGTAATAATCTATAAATATTTTTGTCATCAACATTAATTATAAAATTCTAATAAAATTTTAAATTATAAAACATCTTTATTTCCCCTTAATTTTAAAATTTTGTTGATTAACTACTTTCCCCTTTTTTAATTACAAAAAGGGGAAAGAAGATTTAGAAATTAATTATTTACAGATGCGGAACTCTCGATAGTCTTCTTTTTAGCTAGTTTTTTGTTTTTTTTTTCAGCAACTCTTTTTTCAATACTTGCAATTTTAATATTAATTTTAGATAATTTTTTTTCTTTTAAATTGATCTTATTTTTAAGTTTTTCTATTAACTTGATAACCTTTTTTTTTCTTTTTTCATTTTTCTTTAACTTTTTACTCATAATGACCTCCTGTGTAATTTTATAATAATTATATTTAAATTAAATATCTTAGTAAAATGATTTTTTGATAAATTCTTTTATTTAAAAGTTATGCTGTTAATATGTTAAAATATTTTCCTGATTTCCTTAATTCTACGTTATCACAATATTGATATTTATCACCATCAATTTGAATTGGAATTTTTTTCCCTTGTCCATCAATTTTTAGCTCACTGGAATAAGATGTTATAACACTCGTAGACTTCGATAAATCTCCAAAAAAAATAATCAAATAAATATAATAAAGTATTTTTATTCTTGTAAGGTCTTTGAATACATAAGTAATAATTTTGTTATCAAATATATTTGTTTTATTAATTTTGTAGTGACCCGCATAATAATTGGTATTAGAACATAACACCCAGTCAGCTATATGATTTTGACCATCTATGTTAACTTTTAATTTTTGATTTTTCATTAACAAAAATTTTTGCAATCCTTTATATCCAAAAATAATTTTACCTAACAGTTTTTTTAGAGAACTATTAATTGAATGGACTATCGTTGCATCCCAACCTATACCTGCCATTAAAATAAAATAATCATTATTGATTTTTACTAAATTAGTTTGTTTTAAATTGTTTGATTGTAAAATTTGAACAATTTTACTTATTTTTTTACTCATATTTAGTTCAGCTTGAAGTAAATTAGCAGTTCCAGCTGGTATATAACCAATAGCAAAATCTTTTTTTGGAACAAAATTATTTTTAATAAGTTTGTTTATTGCAAATGATACTGAACCATCGCCTCCAGCAACTACAAGTCTATCTATATTTAACTTAGAAATATTTTTAAATACTGCCTCTGCTTTATCCACGCTCTCAGTTTCAAAAAAAGAAACATCGTTATACTTAGAAAGTTCATCAGAAATTTTTTTTATAAATTTAGATTTTCTGCCAGAGGAAGCGTTTTTGTTGTAAATAATGCAATATTTCATAATAAATTTTAATATTTCCTTAACATTACTATGGCACAAAGAATTAAACGATTCTAGTGCAAATTGAATTAAAAAAAAAGGATTAAATGAAACCTATATTAAAATACAAAAGTATATTCATTTCAGATGTGCATCTTGGTACTAAAGGTTGCCAAGCAAATAAATTGCTTGAATTTTTTAAAAATACAAGATCAGAAAAACTTTACTGTGTAGGCGATATAATAGATGTTTGGGCACTTCAAAAAAATTTTTATTGGCCACAAGAACATAATGACGTAATTCAAAAAATATTAAGAAAAGCAAGACATGGAACAGAAGTTTACTACGTTATAGGTAATCATGATGAAGTGTTTCGAAAATTTATTCCTATGCATTTTGGACAGATAAAAATGATCAATAGAGTAATTCATCAGTCTGTTTTAAATAAAAAATATTTAGTTGTTCACGGTGATGCTTGGGATGGTGTTATGAGATATGCCAAATGGTTGTCGAAGTTAGGCGCAATAGCCTATGAAATGCTATTGAAATTAAATGTAGTGATTAACTTTTTTAGACGTCTAAGAGGTAAAGGCCAGTGGTCTTTAGCAAAGTTTCTTAAATATAAGGTAAAAAATGCAGTTAAATATATGGGAGAATACGAAAAAACAATTGCAGAATATGGAAAGAAAAAAAAATTTGATGGAATAATCTGTGGGCATATTCACCATGCCCAAAATGAAAATTATGATGGTGTTAATTATTTAAATTGTGGAGACTGGGTTGAGTCTTGTACTGCCTTAGTTGAAAACTTTGATGGAACGTTTGAAATAATTTATTGGGATAAATTAAGAGAAGAATTTTCAGATAGTCGTAATAATTCAGATAAAGAAGTAATTGAAACTCCAGGTCTGAAAAAGGCATCATAATGAAAATATTAATTGTAACAGACGCTTATTTTCCACAAGTAAATGGTGTGGTAAGAACTTTAAATGAAACAGGAAAAAAACTTGAAGCAATGGGTCACGAAGTTGAGTATTTAAATCCCCAACTTTTCTTCACTGTGCCAATGCCTAAATATAATGAAATAAGACTTTCTGTGAATATTTGGCCAAGAGTAAGTCATTTAATAAAAAAAATAAATCCTTCAGCCATACATATAGCTACCGAAGGTCCTTTAGGATTTATGGCAAGAAGATATTGTCTTAAAAATAATCTAAAGTTTACCACAAGTTTTCACACAAGATTTGATAAATATATGAAATTATATTTACCTTGGGTTCCTGAAAAATTATCACAGAAATTCCTAAGCAAGTTTCATAACAAAGCAGAAAAAATTTTGGTTACAACCGAATCTATGAAAAAAGAACTAATTCAAATTGGAGTAGATGAAAGTAAAATGGTTGTTTGGACAAGAGGTGCTGATCATGGATCGTTTAAAAATCCAAAAAAAATCAATTTAGAATATAAAAGGCCTATATGGATATATGTAGGTCGAGTGGCTATTGAAAAAAATATTCGTGCTTTTTTAAATCTAAAATTAGAAGGAACAAAACTTCTTGTTGGTAAAGGACCAGATATTGAAAAGTTAAAAAAAGAATTTCCAGATGCTCACTTCTTGGGTGAAAAAACTAATGGTGAATTAGCTTCATATTTTACATCATCTGATGTTTTTGTCTTTCCAAGCAAAACAGATACGTTTGCAATTGTAATATGTGAATCCCTCAGTTGTGGTACACCAGTTGCAGCATTTCCTGTTCCTGGTCCTAAAGATATTTTCAAAGATAGTGAAATTAATTGTTTAGATGAGGATTTAGAAAAATCCGCAATGAAAGCTCTAAAAGTTGAAAGAGAAAAGTGCCTAGAATACTCTAAAAACTTTACTTGGGATAAAACCGCAGAAATTTTTATTAATAATATCTCCCCTAATTAAGTAACTAAAATTTAAATAATTGCATATTAAATTTTTAATATGTTA
This sequence comes from uncultured Pelagibacteraceae bacterium, assembly GCA_902591775.1. Taxonomy (GTDB): domain Bacteria; phylum Pseudomonadota; class Alphaproteobacteria; order Pelagibacterales; family Pelagibacteraceae; genus Pelagibacter. The sequence goes on along the minus strand of CACJBW010000003.1, from coordinate 27,556 downwards.
ATTATATACTTAACTTTTAGAACATCATGATTGGCCTCTTTGAAATACTATTAATCTGTGTAATTATATTTCTACTAATAATAATTTATTCAAACAGAAATAAAAAAAATACTGATGATAAAATTATTATTTCAAAGTATGAAAAGGATGATAGCAAAACATTTATATTAGATGAATTAGAGGATCAATTTATAGCATTAGATAAATTAAATATTATAAAATATGCCAATCCAAGTGCCGAAAAAAGATTTGGTAAAAATATTTTAAATACACATCTCGGCACAATTTTAAGAAATCCTAATCTAGATGAAAAAATCAGAGAAGTTAAGTCTTCAAAAAAAACCAGTAATTTAGATTTAGAAATAAATTTGCCTTCATATCAGTATTACAGAATTTATGTGATTCCTGGACCAACTGTAATTTTTACAGAAAAAGACTCTGTTGTTTTATTTTTAAAAGATCTTACTGAAATTTCAAAAGCACAAAAATTTAGAACTGACTTTGTTGCTAATGTTAGCCATGAATTAAAAACTCCTCTTGTTTCAATTAAAGGCGCTATAGAGACAATAGAGGGTCCTGCTAAAGATGACGAAATAGCAAAGATAAACTTTCTTAAAATAATCTCTTCACAAAGCAAAAGAATGGAAAATTTAATAAGTGATCTATTAATATTAAGCAGAATTGAACTCCAGGAGCATATAAGACCTGACAAACCAGTTAATTTGAAGAATGTATTGACAAAAGTAAAAGATGTTCATTTTACTAGCTTAAAAGAAAAAAATATTAATCTTGAAATTAATTTAGGTAATGTAAGTGATGTTATTGGTGATGAAGATAAATTAATAACAGTTTTTTCTAATTTATTAGACAATGCTATTAAATACTCAAAAGAAAAATCAACTATAAATATATTAGCTTCTCCAAGTAAAGGGAAACTCATAACAAAAGGAATTAAAATATCTGTATCTGATCAAGGTATTGGAATTCCTGAGGATCAAATTAACAGGGTAACTGAAAGATTTTATAGAGTAGATGTTGAAGAGAGCAGGAAAGTTGGTGGAACAGGTTTAGGTCTTGCAATTGTCAAACATATAATTTCTCAACATAGAGGTGATTACGAAATAAAAAATCTTAATGGTAAAGGAACCGAAATTAACATTCATTTACCTAGTGAATTATAAACTTCATATAATTTAACAATTTTCACAATATAATTTAATTTGTAAATAACGGATTTTTTCAATAAAGTTGTTAAATGAAAAAAATAATAATAAATTTTTTTATTTTTTCTTACTTATTTTTTAATTTTATATCAAATTCTTACTCTGAAGTTTCTAATAAAAAAGACATTACAACACTTTTAAGAAACCAACAACTTACTGTATTTGATATTGGTATTTTTAGAATGAAAAATGACTTAGAAAATACGAAAAGCACTGTCAATAAACATTTTCCATCTGACAAAGTAAATGTTGATCATATCTATACTGAGGTTTTAACTTCATTCTGGAGAGATACAATTGATTTGATTGTATCAATCCCAATGAACAAAAACTTAAAAAAAGAAAATTATATGTCTGACATGCATAGATGTAAAAATATTTTCTTTTCTGTAAGAGATCATTTGTTAAGAAAACAAAATGAGAGTAATTATAATTTTAATAGGGCCTCAAGTTATATAATTACTACTTTTTCTACCCCCACAAGTTGGCCTTCATGGAAATATGATCAAAATCAAGTAAAAGACCTTATATCAATGATACAACTAGAAGTTACTTTAAGACCAACAAAGAGCTTAGCACTAAGTGAAAATGTGAGCCCAATTCGTTGTCGAGGAGATTTAGCTGCAGATAATGATACTTTAATCATCTCTAAAAAATACAACTAAAAAGTTACCTATTTAACAAAACTGTAACAAATTTGTAATACTAGAGTCCTCAATAAAATTTATTAAGCGAGTCGTTAATTAAATTTAATTCACGAAAGGATATTAAAAATGAAAAAACTAACTATAGTCCTTGCTTCAATAGTTGCCATTTCTGTTGCCACTATTGCTCAAGCAAGAGATCAAATCAAAATAGTTGGATCATCTACTGTATTCCCTTACGCAACAATAGTTGCTGAAAGATTCGGGCAAACTGGATTTAAAACACCAGTAATCGAGTCAACTGGTACAGGTGGTGGTGCAAAATTATTTTGTGCAGGTGTAGGAGAAGCTCACCCTGATATAACAAATGCATCAAGAGCAATGAAAGATAAAGAAAAAGCTCTTTGCAAAAAAAATGGTGTTAATGAAATAGTTGAAGTTATTATAGGTAACGATGGTATTACTTTAGCATACAGTGTTGATGCTGAACCAGTAAACTTCACTAAAGAACAACTTTGGAAAGCTTTAGCAAAACACTCAGTTGTTGATGGTAAATTAGTAGACAACATATACAAAACATGGGATCAAATAGACCCAAGTTTACCAAAACAAAAGATTTCAGTTATGATTCCCCCAGGAACATCCGGAACAAGAGATGCTTGGAATTCGTTAGTAATGAAAAAAGGTATGCCTAAAGATGCTAAAGCATTATACAAAGCAGGTTTCGAAGCTGGAAATAAAAAATACAAAAAACCACAAAAACTTTACAGAGAAGATGGTGCTGCTATTGAAGTTGGAGAGAATGATAGTTTAATTATTCAAAAATTATCTGAAGACAAAGAAATGTTTGGTTTCTTTGGATTTAGTTACTTTTTAGCTGCAAGAGATAAATTGCAAGCTGCAAGTATAGAAGGTGGTCAACCATCATTAGAATCTATCCAAGACTATAGTTATGCTGTTGCTAGACCATTATTCTTTTACGTAAAAAAAGCTCATGTTGGTGTAATTCCAGGATTACATGAATTTGTAAAAGAATTCACTACAACTAAAGCTATTGGTAAAAGAGGTTACTTAGCGGAAATAGGACTTGTTCCACTTGATGCTGAAACTTACAGAACAGTTAGAGATAATTCGAAATCTCTTACTGCAATGTCAATGGAGTAATATAATATTTGTTAATAAACTCAAAAGGGGCCCTATTAAATGGGCCCTTTTTTTTGTATAAATCTAAAGGAGCCAATAATTGAATTCAGTAATATTTTTAACAATCGTTCTTTTAGCTTTATCCAGTTACTTCTTTGGAAGAAAAAAAGCTATTTTAATTCAATCTAACAAACGGTTAACAGCTCTTCCAAAATTTTATGGATACTATCTTGCTATATGGTGTGGCGCACCTGCTTTTCTTTTGTATGCTTTATGGTCGATATTTGAACCTAGCATAGTAAGATTTTTTATACTTAGTGATTATTCTTCGCAAGGACTTCTAGAAGGAGAGTTGAATTTATTTTATGAAAAAGTAAAATCACTTTCTCGAAACCAGTATTCAGGAGAACTTACTGCAGAGTTACAAAGATCAGCAGAAAAATATTTAAACTTTAGAGACATAGCAAAGTGGTCTAAGGTCGTTATAGTTTTATCATTATTAATTGCATCAACAGGTTATGCGTATACAAAGATTTCAAACAACACTAAAACAAGAGAACCAGTTGAAATATTTCTTAAAGGAGTATTTTTTTTATCATCACTGGCAGCGATATTAACAACCATTGGTATTATTTTTTCCCTTTTGTTTCAAACAATAGAATTTTTTCAAGTTATCCCACTATTTGATTTTGTATTTGGAATGCACTGGTATCCTGCAAAAGCTTTTGTTCGAGATGCAAGTGAAGCACTTGATCCATCAATGTATAGTGATACTTTTGGTGCGGTTCCGATATTTGCAGGCACCTTTTTTATAGCTTTGATTGCAATGTGTGTTGCAATACCAATTGGTTTGTTAAGTGGTATTTATATGGCGGAATATGCGAGCAAACGTTTAAGACAATATGCGAAACCTGTCATTGAAATTTTAGCAGGAATTCCAACTGTTGTTTATGGTTTTTTTGCTGCTTTAACAGTTGGACCTTTTTTAAAAGACCTTGGATTATCATTAGGATTAGAGGTGTCAGCAGAAAGCGCACTGGCAGCCGGTGGTGTTATGGGAATTATGATTATTCCATTTATATCAAGCTTAAGTGACGACGTAATTACAAGTGTTCCTCAAAATCTTAGAGATGGTAGCTATGCCATGGGAGCAACAAAATCTGAAACAATAAAAAGAGTAATCTTTCCAGCTGCTTTACCTGGAATTGTTGGATCTATTTTATTAGGTGTTTCTAGAGCTATTGGTGAAACAATGATTGTTGTAATGGCATCAGGGTTGGCAGCAAACCTAACTCTTAATCCGTTAGAGTCCACTTCAACAATAACTGCTCAAATTGTTGTTATCTTAATTGGTGATCAACAATTTGGGGATCCGAAAACCCAAGCAGCTTTTGCATTGGGATTAAGTTTATTTATAGTTACTTTAGTTTTAAATATTGTTGCCTTATCTGTTGTGAAAAAATATAGAGAGAAATATGAATAAAGAAGAACGTTTAATTAAAAGATACAAAGCTGAAAAAAGATTTCAATTTTACGGTAAAGCTGCAATATTTATGGCTTTATTATTTCTAGTGGTATTTCTAACAAAGATATTTTCTACTGGTTACACAGCATTTCAAAAAACATGGTTGGTAATACCAGTCAATTATAATGCAGATTTATTATATTTGGATCCAGATAAAAAACCAACAACCGAAGATATTAATGATGCAGACTTTTATGAGTTTGGGATAGAAACATTTATCACTCTCGATCCAGACGCAAGTGAGGATCAAATTATGGAATTAAAAAAAATGTTTGCATTTACTTTTGAGAGAGAATTAAAATATTATCTTCTAGACAATCCTGATAGCTTTGGAAAAACAGTTGATGTAAAATTAACAGCCTCTGACGACTTAGATCAAGTATTTAAAGGAAATTATCCAAGAGATATACCTGAAAATAGAAGAAGAGCATCTGATTATCAATTAAAAATTTTTGATAAATTAAATGAAGATGGAAGAGTTATAAGTGAATTTAATGCCAGTTTTTTTACAAATGCTGATTCTAGAGAAGCTGAGTTAGCGGGAATAGCAAGCTCATTTATGGGTTCATTATTTTCCATACTTGTCTGTCTGTCAATTGCCTTTCCTGTTGCCTTACTAGCTGCAGTTTATCTAGAAGAATTTGCACCAAAAAATAGATTTACAGATTTTATTGAAGTAAATATCAATAATCTAGCAGCAGTTCCTTCAATTGTTTTTGGATTATTAGGATTAGGTGTTTTATTGGCTGTATTTGGTTTACCTAGATCAACACCCTTAGTTGGAGGTATAACCCTTTCATTAATGACTCTTCCAACAATTATAATAGCAGCCAGAGCATCATTGAAGGCTGTTCCACCCAGTATAAGAGAAGCAGCTTTAGCAATGGGAGCTAGCAGAATGCAAACGACGATGCATCATACCGTGCCATTGGCTTTACCTGGAACTTTATCAGGTACTATAATTGGCTTAGCTCAAGCATTAGGTGAAACAGCGCCTTTAATATTAATTGGAATGGTTGCTTTTGTTAACACAATACCAGGAACCCCTATGGATCCAGCAGCTAGCTTGCCTGTTCAAATCTATATATGGGCGGAGAGTGCCGAAAGAGGATTTGTAGAAAAAGTGTCTGCTTGCATAATGGTATTATTATTTTTCCTAATTTTTATGAATTTAGGAGCACAATTAATTAGACATAAATTTGAAAAGAAATGGAACTAAAATATGAATAAAATAGAAGCAAAAAATGTTGATGTCTATTATGGAGCGAAACAAGCTTTATTTGATATCAATATGGATATCGAAGCAAATAAAGTAACTGCTCTTATTGGACCTTCTGGTTGTGGTAAATCAACATTCTTAAGATGTCTAAATAGAATGAATGATGTGATCGATATTTGTAAAGTCAGTGGTGTCGTAAAAATTAATGACTATGACATAAATCAAAAAGATACAGATGTTGTAAGGCTTAGAGAAAAAGTTGGAATGATTTTTCAAAAACCAAATCCTTTTCCAAAAACCATTTATGAGAATATTTCTTATGGACCTGAGATACATGGGATAGCTCAATCTAAAAGTGAAATGGATAATATTGTTGAAGAGAGTTTGAGAAAAGCAGCACTTTGGGAAGAGGTAAAAGACAGAATTCACGAACCAGGTACTGGTTTATCAGGTGGACAACAACAAAGACTTTGTATTGCAAGAACAATATCAATTAAGCCAGAGGTAATACTCATGGATGAGCCATGTTCAGCTCTTGATCCAATTGCGACAGCACAAATAGAGGAGCTAATTGATGAATTAAGAAAGGAACATACTATAATAATTGTTACTCACTCAATGTCCCAAGCTGCAAGAGTCTCTCAAAATACTGGTTTTTTTCACCTTGGCAAATTGATTGAAGTAGGTTCTACTGATAAGATATTCAAGAATCCGACTCAACAACAAACGCAGGATTACATAACAGGAAGGTTTGGATAATGAATGAAAAACCACACACAGTAAAATCTTACGAAGACCAATTAAAAAAATTAAACAATGATTTAGTTGAAATGGGGGCAAATTGCGAAACCGCTTTAGGTAAAGCAATGAAAGCAATATCAACAAATGATCATAACCTTGCTGATGATGTTATAAATTCAGATGTAGTTATAGATAATTTTGAGTCTCAGATAGAGAATGAGGTAGTAAATTTAATTGCTTTAAGACAACCAATGGCTGTGGATCTTAGAGAAACAGTTGCAGCTCTAAAGATGTCTTCAGACTTAGAAAGAATAGGTGATCTTGCCAAAAATATTGCAAAAAGAACAAAACTTATAAATACGCATTTGCCAAATAATTTAATTGAAGCAATGAATAGAATCTGCATTTTGGTTCAAAAACAATTAAAAATTGTTTTAGACTCTTATCTAAGTAGATCAAGCGATGTAGCTCGAACAGTATGGGAGAGTGATGAACAAGTTGATGATTTAACAAATAAATGTATGGAAGAAGTCATCTCATTACTTAAATCAAATATGGAAAATATTGAATATGGCTCACATCTTTTATTTGTAACTAAAAATATTGAAAGGATAGGAGATCATACAACCAACATTGCTGAGCAAGTATTTTATCTAGTTACAGGTGATTATTTAGAGGGAGAAAGACCTAAGGGTAGCGATTCAGAATTAACAAAGTAATGAGTGCACACATATTTATTGCAGAAGATGAGGCGCCAATTTCAACCTTATTAAAATATAATTTAGAAAAAGAAGGTCATAAGGTTTCTTCAAGTGAAAATGGAGAGGACTCTTTAAAATCAATAAAACAAAAAATGCCAGACTTAATCTTATTAGATTGGATGTTGCCAGATTTATCAGGTGTTGAAATATGTAAACAGTTAAAAAGGGATAAAAAATATAATGACATTCCAATTATTATGCTTACTGCAAAAGGAGAGGAGGAAGATAAATTAAAAGCATTTGAAACTGGAGCTGATGATTACGTCACTAAACCATTTAGCCAAAAAGAATTAAATGCAAGAATTAAATCTTTGTTAAGAAGGGCTAAACCTTTGTCATCAACTGATGTTGTGGAATTTAAAGACCTTAAAATTGATAGATTAGCAAAAAGAGTTTATAGAAATGATAAGGAAATAATTTTGGGACCCACAGAATTTAAATTATTAGATTTTTTTATTAAAAATCCAAAAAGAGTTTATTCAAGAGAACAATTACTAAATAATGTTTGGGGTGAAAATATTTATGTAGAAAGTAGAACGGTTGATGTTCACATAAGAAGATTGAGAAAAGTTTTAAATGTAAGTGGATTAGAAAATTTAATTCGCACAGTGAGATCTGCAGGCTATTCGTTAGATAACTAAATCTTTAGGCCTTACAAATTCAGAAATAATTCCTTTCTCTTCAATATTTATCCAATCATTTGTATCGAAAACTATTTTAGCAAATGCACAAGTTGGGAATTTATAATTTAATAGTTTAAAATTACTATTATCTTTATTTTTAGTTAATTTTATAACTAAATTTTTAAGAGCAGGTTCATGATTTATTAGCAATACTTTCTTAAACCTTTTATGGATATTTTTTATATACCCTATAATTTCATTTTCATTAACTAAATAAAGCTTTGAGGAACTTTTAATTTTTTTTGGTTTATTTATTTTATTCAGTATTAAATTTAGAGTTTTTTTTGTTCTTTTTGATGAAGATAAAAGCACATAATCAAAAGAATATTTTTTTTTAACAAAAAATTCACTTATAATTTTTGCACTTTTGATGCCTCTTTTATTTAGTGGTCTTTCAAAATCACTTAAATTTGGGTCTTCCCAACTAGATTTTGCATGTCTCATGACATATAGTTCTCTCATTAATTCTAAATATATGACTGCATTAAAAAAACAAGACAAAGAAGAGCTTAGATCCAATTATATAAATAGAGAATTATCATGGTTAAAATTTAACGATAGAGTTCTGTTAGAGGCGCAAAATATTGAAAATCCTCTTTATGAGAGAGTAAAATTTTTATCTATTGCAGGCTCTAATTTAGATGAATTTTTTATGGTTCGAGTTGCTGGACTATACAGTCAAATTAAACAAGAAGTCGACTCACTAAGTTCAGATGGACTAACGCCTGAAGAACAGATGGAGATGGTTATCAATGATACAAAAAATCTATTAAATAAACAAAATACCATATTTAATAATCTATCAAATCAGCTGAAGAGAAATAATATTTTATTGACTAAGCCAGAAAACCTTAACACAAAAGAAAAAAAGAAATTATTAGAAATATTTAACGAAGAAATTTATCCTCTACTTACACCATCAGCGATTGATCCTTCTCATCCTTTTCCATTTATTATTAATCAAGGTAGAGCTTTAGTTATGAAGCTGAAGAAAAAGAAAAAAAAGAGAATTCTTAATTCAATTATCGTAATTCCTAAAGCTTTATCAAGATTTATTGAAATAGATGGAGGAAAATCATTTAAGAAATTTTTAGTTCTAGACGATGTTATTGGTTACTTTGCCTCTGAAATTTTTCCAGATCATTTATTAGAAAAGAAAATGATATTTAGAGTAATAAGAGATAGTGATGTAGAAATTCAAGAAGAGGCTGAGGATTTAGTCAGATCATTTGAACTAGCATTAAAGCGAAGAAGAACTGGTGATATTGTTAGATTAGAAATTTTAGAAAAAAGCGACAAAGAACTTATAAAATTTATAACAAATAAATTAGAAATTAATCCAAATTATATTTATGAAGTAGCAGGTTTAGTTGGAATCCAGGATATAGACCAAATTTGTAAAATTAAAAATTCTAAATTAAAATTTAAAAACTTTACACCAAGAGACGTAGAAAGATTAAAAGAATACAATAATAATTTTTTTGAGACAATTAAGAAAAAAGACCTAATAGTTCATCATCCATTTGAAACTTTTGATGCTGTAATTGAATTTTTAAATCAAGCGGCTATAGATAAAAAAGTAATTGCTATTAAACAAACATTGTATAGGACTACTTTAGATTCACCAATTGTTAAAGCATTAATTAGCGCTTCCGAAAATGGCAAAACAGTTACTGCTTTAATTGAAATCAAAGCCAGATTTGATGAAGAAGCAAATATACAGCTGGCAAGAAGTCTTGAAAAAGCTGGAGTTCAAATTGTTTATGGTTTTGCAAAATACAAAACACATGCTAAATCATCACTAATACATCGACGTGAGGGTGGTAAAATTCAAACATATTTCCATTTGGGCACTGGCAATTATCATCCTGTAAATGCAAAAATATACACAGACTTATCTCTATTTAGCTCTGATAAAAAAATGGCTACAGATGTAGAAAAATTCTACAATTACGTGACTGGATATTCTAAACCAAAAAATTTAAATAAAATTTCCATTTCACCTGTAAATTTAAGAAAAACTTTAAATCAGAATATAGATAAGGAAATAAGTAATGCAAAAAAAGGGAAACACGCTGAGATTTGGGCTAAAATGAATTCATTAGTTGATCCACAAATAATTGATAAATTTTATGAGGCTTCTAGTGTCGGTGTAAAAGTCTCTTTATTTGTAAGAGGTGTATGTTGTTTAAGACCTGGTATTAAAAATAAATCGGAAAATATTACTGTAAAAAGTATCATTGGAAGATTTCTTGAACACTCAAGAATTTATTGTTTTGCAAATGGAAAAGTTATGCCCAACAGAAATGCAAAAGTTTATATTTCATCTGCAGATTTGATGCCAAGAAATCTAGATAGAAGAGTCGAACTTCTCGTGCCAATTGAAAATCAAACTGTGCATGAACAGGTTTTAGACCAAATAATGATGGCCAATTATCTAGACACGAATCAGAGCTGGGAACTTTATCCTGATGGAAATTATCAAAAAATTAAATATAGTCGCAAAGATTCTTTTTCTGCACATGATTATTTCATGAATAATCCAAGTTTATCAGGAAGAGGAAAGGCAAAACTAAAAATTAAACCTAAAAAATTAAACTTAAGGTTGGTTAAAGATGGAACTTAAAGTAATTAAAAATAAGCAAAATTTAAAATTAAGACAATCAAAATTAGCTATTATTGATATAGGTTCAAATTCTATAAGAATGTTAATTTACGATGATTTTACATCATCTAGAGTACCTTTTTTTAATGAAAAAGCAGTTTGTGAACTTGGTAAAAACTTAGATAAATCAAAAAAACTTCATAAATCAGGCAAGATATATGCTTTAAAAGTTTTAAAAAGATTTTCAGAAATTCTTAATGTTTCAAAAATTAATAACCTTAAAATTATTGCAACAGCTGTATTAAGAGAAGCTACAGACGCAAAGCCCTTTATTGAAGAAGTAGAATACTTATTTAAAAAAAATATAAATATTTTAACTGGTGAAGAAGAAGCTGAATCATCAGCTGAAGGAGTTAAAATTGGATTTGAGAATGTGGATGGACTTGTTGCTGATTTAGGTGGTGGAAGTTTAGAGCTTGCTAGAGTTGAAAACAATGTTGTAACAAATAAAACATCACTTCCAGTTGGTGTATTAAGGTTAATCAACAATCCTATTGTTAAAAAAAGAAATTTACCTAAATATCTCAAAAATCTTTTAAGAGATGAAAAATGGTTATCTAAAAAAAAATTTAATAATTTATATTTGGTGGGAGGTACGTGGAGAGCTTTGTTTAAATTACACTTATTTCAAAATGAATATCCAGTCCATATTATTCATCAATACTCAATAGAAAATGAAAAACTTACAAAATTTTTAGAAAAAATTTCTTCATTTAATAAATCTAAATTGAAATCAGTTGAATACATATCAAAGTCTAGAACGCCTTATCTTCCTTATAGCTCAATAATTCTAGAAGAAATTATGAACATAGCAAATCCAAAAAATGTTATTTGCTCAATTAGCGGTATTAGAGAAGGATCTCTTGCCAAAGATTTATTTAAAAACTCAGATAGTAATTTTGTTTTTAATAAATCATTAGAGCATATTTCAAAAAAAAGAGGCGATTTAGGATCTACATATAAGAAATATTTTCATTTTATAAAACCTATATTTGAGGGAAATGAGCATTTTAATCAAAAATTGCTTCATCTATCTTGCGTACTAAGTCATATGGATTGGGGTTTGGGAGCATTCCAAAAAGCAGAGTTGGTTTTTCAAGAAACATTAAATACGCCTTTATTAAAACTTTCACATAAAGAAAGAATACAATTGGCACTTTCTTGTTACTGGAGATATTGCAGTATAAAATACAACCCAAAGATAGAATACTTAACGTTTTTAAATAACAACGAGATATATTCATGCAAACAAGTTGGTGCAGCCTTAAGATTTGCTAATTCTCTTACATCAATATCTACAATTTTTTTAGAAGAATTTAAACTTTATAAAAGAGGAAATGCTGTTTTTTTAAAAATACCTTCGCAGCATCAAGAGATAATCTCAAAACAAGTTACGAAAAAATTCAAAGCTTTAGCAAGAGAATTATTTTTAGATCCTAGGGTAATTTATTCAAATTAATTTAATGTTAATTTAAATTAGATTTAATATTTTATTAATTTATCAGTAATATTTCATCATTAATTACATTAATGAAATCATTATTCTTCTCTTATAAAAGGTGCTTACTTTGTAGGCACCTTTATAACTTTAAAAAATGAAGCCACATGAGAGGCATTACAAAATTTTTCATTTAAAATTAATTTGTTTATTTCTTCTTTAGACAGAAAATGAATTTTAATAGCTTTCTCAGGTCCTTTTTTTTTAATTATTCTATTTGAATAATAGCAGTATATTTTAGTTGTTAACCTTCCTGGTTCACAATTAATTGTAAATAATTTTTTTGGTCTTCCTAATATTTTATATCCTGTTTCCTCATAAAATTCTCTACAAGCAGCACTTATAGAATTTTCTCCTTTATCAATCATACCAGATGGAAATTCATAGCTGATTTTATTAACTGGAATTCTTTTTTGACTAACTAGAACAAAAACGTTTTTCTTAATTTCCGCAACTACCAAAGATAAATCAGAGGTTTTTAAGAAATGATAATATTCTTTTTTTTTGAATGGCTTATTAATTAAAGTTATATTATTTGTAAGCTTAATATTTTTCAAATAATTCATAAGTTATTATATTTTAATAATATTAAAGATATTTTACAGATAAAGTAATTATATTGTTTTTTCTTTAATTAATTTAGAGACTTTGTTTATTTGATTTATTGTATCAGTATTCATTGGGTTTATATATGAAGCTTCTAAATAACTAGTGTAGGCTTTTTCGTAATCTTTCATTTCCATGTATACTTGTCCTTTTCCAATTAGAGCACCGAAATGCCTGCTTTCAAGTTTTAAGACCATATCAATATCTCTAAGTGATTTTTTATACTTACCCATAAAATATAAAGATGTTGCACGTCTATTCCAAGCTTCAGCCCAATTAGGATCTTTTTCTATAATTTTACTAAAAATCCTATATGCCCTTATATAATTTCCATTTTGAACTAGTCTTGAACCTTCTTTTAAATCAATAGTTAATTGAAAATTAGATGGATGTGTTTCCCACAAATTCCATATGCTTTTTTCTAAAATTTTTGCTTCACTTTGTGTATTACAATCTTTTAACTTACTCAAAAGTTTGTTTAAATCTAACTCATCTGTTTTTGCTGCTGAAGTCAAACATACTGTTGAAATTATCAATAAGAAATTTAGTATTTTCAGCATATGTAATAAATCTGTAATATTTTTGTAACATTAATAAAACAAGTTAAAATCAAAATAAACAGCAATAAAATCAGTATTATTATTCAATTAAAGATATGATTAATTTCAAATATTAAATTTTAAATAAAAGATTCGAAAAAAAACATATGAAAAATTCCAATATAGAAGGAATTGTATTTGATTTAGCTGGTACATTAATAGATTTTGGAAGCCTTGCGCCATCTCAAGTTCTTATAGAATTATTTGATAGGTTTGGAATTAAAATTACACGAAAACAAGCCATAGGACCAATGGGTATTGAAAAACGAGCCCATATAAAAGCATTGCTAACAACAAGAAAAATTAATTCGCAGTGGAAAAAAAAATTTAAATCAAAACCAACAGATAAAGATATTGATAAATTGTTTAAACTTTTTAATCCAGAATTAAAAAAAATAATTAAGAAACATTCAAAATTTATATCAGGAAGTAAAAAAACTTTAGATTTTATAAAAAACAAAAAAATAAAAATAGGAATCAATACCGGATATTCAGAAGAAATTCTAAATGTTATATTGCCAGAACTAAAAAAACAAAGATTTATACCTGATGTGTCATATAGTTCTTCATACACAAAAATTGGAAGACCCTCAGCTGAAATAATATATAAAATTTTTTCTGAATTAAATATTACCAAGGGATCAAATTGTATAAAAGTTGATGACACTATTCCTGGATTGTTAGAGGGAGTAAATGCTGGGATGTGGGTAGTGGGTGTTATATTTTCAGGTAATGAATTTGGTAAAACAGAAGTCGAATTTAATAGACTTTCTTTTAAAGATAAAACTAAATTTAGAAAAAAGATCAAGAATAAATTTAAGAAAGTAGGCGCTCACTATGTAATAGATACAATTAAAGATTTACCTAAAATTATCAAAATAATTCAAACTAGAATTAAATAAAATTACTTAATGAAAAGCATTTTTTAAGACCGTGGAAATTAAAAAAGCTTCTTTTTGTGTGTCCATGGACCTTTTTTTGTTTTAGGTAAAAATTTTTCAAGATCAATAAGGACTTTTTCAGACAATTTTCTGTAGGTGGTAAGTTTTCCTCCATAAATATTCAATAAAGGTAATTTTTTTATAATTTTTAAATCAAAAACATAATCTCTTGTGACTTTTGAGGCTGTTTTAAAATCTTCAATTAGAGGTCTTATCCCAGAATATGTATCTACGATGTCCTTTGATGTTATTTGTTTTTTTAAGTAATTATTTACTGAACTAATTAAATATCTAATTTCTTTTTTTGATATTCCTTTATTTTCAGGTGATTTCACCTCTTCTTCAGTTGTTCCAATTAAAGAAAACTTCCCTTTATAAGGTATTACAAATATTATTCTTTTATCAGTATTTTGAAATGTGAACGCAACATTTTCTTTGTACAATTTTTTTGTAATAATATGACTTCCTTTAACCAATCTAATTTTTTTCTTAGATTTAATTTTTATATTTTTATTTAAGGTTTCATTTATCCACGGTCCAGATGCATTAATCAAAATTTTTGACTTTACTTTTTCACCATTTTCAAGACTAATAATCCATTCATTGCCAATAATTTCAGCTTTTTTAACTTTGTTGTATTCTAGTATTTTAGCGTTATTTCTTTTTGCATCTTTGGTATTTAATTTCGTTAATTTTTTATCGTCAATTTGTATGTCAAAATATTGAAAACCAGTTTTGTATTTTTCTTTAAGAATATTTGAAAATTTTTTTCTAAGATCAAATGTTTTTGATTTTGGTATATTACTTTTACCACCTAAATTATCGTACAAAAATAAACCAATTTTAATTAACCAGGCTGGTCGAATTTTATCTGCATAAGGAATTATAAAAGGAATGGGTTTTGAAATATGTTTAGCAATTTTATAAACAATTTCTCTTTCTTTTAAAGATTCTCTAACTAATTTGAATTCATAATTTTCTAAATAACGAAGACCACCATGTATTAATTTCGTTGACCAGGATGAAGTTGCTCCACCAATCTCACCTTTGTCAGCTAAACAAACTGATAAACCTCTACCCGCAGCATCCCTTGCAATACCTGCACCGTTTATACCGCCACCTATTATGAATAAATCGAATATTTTAGACATTTAAATTATGATTTGTTTTAAAATATACAACCTCCTTTAGAAACATTATATATTTTTACATTTAAGTAATCAAAATTTAACGATACTTTAATATAAATAATTTATTCATTATAATTAATAAATAAACAAAGAGGTAAAATGAAAAAAATATTGAGTGTTTTAACAATTCTATTTACTTTCTCTTTTACATCACACAGTTATTCAAAGACAGAAATTCATTGGTGGTATGGAAATAGTGGATTTCTTGGTGATGTAATTATTGAAATTGCAAATAGATTTAATGCTTCACAAGATGAATACACCGTCATTCCTACAGGTAAAGGAAGTTATGAAGATAACATGGCGGCAACTATAGCTGCATTTAGAGCAGGAGACCAACCACACTATTCACAGGTTTACGATGCTGGTGCTGCAATTATGGTAGCTCAAGTTAAAAATGGCGTTGTGATTGGTTTTGAAGATATGGCTGAGAAATATGGAATTAAAGTAGATGCAGATAATTATATTCCTGGAATTAAAAACTTCTATGCTGACTCTGATGGAAAAATGATAGGTGTTCCTTTTAATAGTTCAACTTGCTTAATGTATGCAAATATGGACATATTGAAAGAAGTAGGAATAGAATCAGTTCCAAAAACTTATGAAGAATTTGAGGCTATGGCTCCAAAAATTAAAGCTGCTGGATATATTCCTTTAGTTCAAAGTCACTTTCCTTGGATCTGGACAGAAAATTTCTTTTCAAGACATAATCTACTTATGACAGATGGAAACAATGGTTACGATGCTGTTCCGACAAAAACTTTATTTGCTGAAACAGATGCATTTGTTTATCATTGGAAAAAAGTAAAAGAATGGTACGAAAAAGGTCTCTACGGTTATAAAGGAAGAGCTTGGGGAGATAATCAAGCACCATTTATAGCAGGTGAGGCTGCTTTTTGGTTTGGATCTGCTGCATCATTTGGTGGAATGAAAGGTGTTGTTCCAAATTTTACAGTTAATCATATTCCTTATTGGGATTCAGTAACTGGTGGCAAAGAGTATCCAACATTTATTGGTGGCGCAGCAAACTGGATCTTAAATGGTCATACAGAAGAAGAGTATAAAGGACTTGCTAAATTCATAGAATTTATGGGTTCTCCTGAAATGGATTTATACTATCACAACATGACAGGTTATTCTGCTGTAACTAAAGGTGGTATAGAATTAGCTGAAACTATAAACTTTTATAGAGCTTCTCCATATCACAAAGCTGTTGGTGAACAATTAAGCTTAGAAGGTTCAACTATTCCTGGTGGATATAGAGCTGGTAACTGGCCTCAAATTCGTGAAGTAATTTACGAAAATGTTGAGCCAATGTTAAATGGCAAAATATCAATCGAAAAAGGATTAAAGAACATGGATAAGGGTGCAGCTAAATTGTTAAAACAATTTGCTAAGACTCTTTAATAAATAATATAAATTAGGAGGGTATTAATATACCCTCCTATTTATTTTATGAAAAAAGTTCAGTTTAAATCAAACTATTCACAGTATTTTTTTTTAGCACCACAGCTAGGTATTTTATTAATATTTTTATATTGGCCAATAATACAAACTTTTAGAGATGCATTTACCATGCAAGATGCATTTGGATTTGGAAGACAATTTGTATGGTTTGATAATTTTTTATTTATTTTTGATGACCCGGCTTATTTAATAGCTTTTAAGTTTACTATTATTTATAGCTTTGTGATTACACTTGTTACAGGAGCCATTGGATTGTTACTTGCTGTACAAGCCAATAATGTAATGCATGGAAAAAGTGCCTACAAAACTCTTTTGATTTGGCCTTATGCTATTGCTCCAGCGGTGGTGGGTGTTATGGCAAATTATTTTTTTAGTGAAAGATTTGGATTATTGTATCATCTATTTAACGATTTATGGGGTTTTAATTGGTATGAAAGTGTTTTTGATTCTTATATCTACTTAATAATAGCAGGATCATGGAAACAAATAAGTGCTAATTTTATTTTCTTCTTAGCCGGTCTTCAAGCAATACAAAAATCTGTTATTGAAGCATCCATAATTGATTGTAAAAGTAGTTTAAGAAGATTTTGGACAATCACTTTCCCTCTATTGATGCCCACAACTTTCTTTTTAATCATTATCAATATAACTTATGCTTTTTTTGATACTTTTGGAATAATTGACACTACAACAATTGGTGCACCCTCAGGTGAAACAAGAACTCTTGTTTATAAAGCATACATGGATGGATTTAGGGGGTTAGACTTAGGAAGTGCTGGTGCTCAATCAATTATGATGATGTTGATTGTTTTAGTTATTACAATTTTTCAATTTAGATACATAGAAGGGAAAATACATTACAATTAAAATGATTAGATATTTTTCATCAAACTTTTCTCATTTAATTCTTTTGATAGGTATTTTTATTATGATAATTCCTGTTTGGTTAATTTTTGCAAGCTCAACTCATACAGCTTCGATAATTAATACCCAAGGTCTTCAATTTTTTTTAGGAGATAAGTTTTTAGAGAATTATACAAAAGTTTTATTATATGAAGGTGGTTTTTTTAAAGAAATTACTGCATTAAAGATGTTTTTAAATAGTTTTTTAATGGCAACTGGAGTTGCGTTTTTATCAGTTATTTCATCTCTTATGACTGCATATGTCTTAGTTTATTTTAGAGTGAAATATGCAACATTATTATTTTGGATAATTTTTATTACTATACTAGTCCCTCTGGAGTTAAGAATTTTTCCTACCTATTCTGTTATGTCTACACTTAACTTAGTAAACTCATATTGGGGACTAATTATTCCAATTTCAGCTTCTGCTATAGCTACTTTATTTTTTAGGCAGTTTTATAAAACTATACCTGATGAATTACTTGAATCAGCAAAATTGGATGGTGCAAATACTTGGAGATTTTTTATTGACTTTTTAGTGCCATTGTCAAAAACAATGATTGTTGCAATGTTCATATTTATGTTTGTATTCGGTTATAATCAATATTTATGGCCGATATTAGTAACTTCTTCTGAACAATATTGGACTGTTGTCATGGGATTAAAGATGATGTCTGGATCAATTGTTAACAAATTTGCATTTGTTATCATGTCAATGATACCACCAGTATTAATTATAATTGTATTACAAAAATATTTTATTAAAGGGATCTTTCAAGACAAATGAAAATTAAATTATCACAAATTTTAGCACACATTGTACTTATACTAGGTGTTTTATTAATGGTAATTCCGATTTGGTTATCATTTGCTAGCTCTACCCACGATACTGTAACTATTTTAAAAGAGGGAATGAAATTTGGTCTTGGCGATCAATTAACAAGAAATTATAACGAAGTTTTAAATGAGAAGGGTGGTTGGTCAGAGGAAGTGACTGCTGCAAAAATGTTTATAAATAGCTTTATAATGGCTTTGGGAATTGCAACCCTTAAAGTAATTATCTCAGCAATGTCAGCTTATGCTTTAGTTTATTTTAGATTCAAATTTGCTGTACCAATTTTTTGGTTAATCTTTATTACTTTACTTGTGCCTCTGGAGGTTAGGATTTTTCCAAGTTATAAGATTGTATCAGATTTAGGTTTAACTAATTCATACACAGGTCTTGTTCTTCCATTGGTTGCATCAGCCACCGCTACCTTTTTTTTTAGACAGTTTTATAAAACTATACCTGATGAATTACTTGAATCAGCAAAATTAGATGGTGCAAATAGTTGGAGATTTTTTATAGATTTTTTAGTTCCATTATCTAAAACAATGATTGCAGCGATGTTTATATTCATGTTTGTATACGGATATAGTCAATATTTATGGCCGTTAATAATGACTACGAGTGAGGAATATTGGACTGTAGTAATGGGAATGAAAATTATATTTACTGAAAGTTATGAGGGAGTTGCTTTACCAAGAACAGCAGAGAGATTTGCTTATATTATTTTATCAATGATCCCCCCAGTTTTAGTGGTAGTATTTTTGCAAAAATGGTTCATAAAAGGATTAATTCAAACAGAGAAATAAATGAGTTTTTTAGAATTAAATAAAGTTACTAAAATCTATCCAAACGGAACTATAGCTGTTCATGAGACAAGTATGAATGTAGAAAATGGTGAATTCATGGTTTTTGTTGGACCGAGCGGATGTGGAAAATCTACTCTTTTAAGAATGATTGCTGGGTTAGAAGACATAACTGAAGGTAATATAAATCTTGATGGAATATTAATTAATAAAGTTGACCCTTCAGAGAGAGATGTTGCGATGGTTTTTCAGAATTATGCACTCTATCCTCACATGAATGTTTACAACAATTTGGCTTACGGATTAAAAAATAGAGGTATTTCAAAAGAAGATATTGAAAAAAAAGTTAATGAGGCAGCAAAGCTATTACAAATTTCTGAATACTTGCAAAGAAAACCATCCATGTTGTCAGGAGGTCAAAGGCAGAGAGTTGCTATGGGAAGAGCTATTGTAAGAAGTCCTAAAATATTTTTATTTGATGAGCCATTATCTAATTTAGATGCAAAACTAAGAATACAAATGAGGCTTGAAATAAAAAAACTTCAGCAAAAAGTTGGAGTGACAAGTATATTTGTAACTCATGACCAAGTAGAAGCTATGACCTTAGCTGATAGACTGGCAGTAATAAATAATGGCCTTATTGAGCAGCTTGGAACACCGATAGAAATTTATAATAATCCTAAATCTATGTTTGTCGCAGGATTTATAGGTTCGCCACAGATGAATTTTCTTGAAGGAGAATTAAAAAATAAAACTCTTACTTCAGAAGGTTTTGAAATTAATAATGTTACAAGTGATTTTAATGGACCAGTTATATTAGGAATTAGACCAGAGCATATGTCGCAAACTGATAAAGGTTTAATAAATTTATCTGTAGATCTGGTAGAACAATTAGGTTCAGATAATTTGATTTATGGAGAAATAAAAAATAAAAAAGATTTTTGTTTTAGATGTCCTGGAAGTCAAATTATTAAAAAAGGAAGTAAATTATCTTTGAACATAAATGATAACAATTATTATGTTTTTGATAAATCTAATGGTAATCGAGTAAATTAATTTTGATTTTATCAAAGCCAAATTATATTAAAATTTATGGCCATAGAGGCGCTAGAGGAGATCTTCCTGAAAATACTTTAGAAAGTTTTAAATATTTATTTAAAAACAATATTAATGCATACGAAACAGATATTTTGATTTCCAAAGATCTTATTCCTGTGATTACACATGACTTTAGATTAGATCCAAGTTTTACAAAAGATAATGAGGGAAATTGGATAACGGATGAAAATATAATAATATTTGACTTAAGTTACGATGAGCTTTTAAAATTTGATGTTGGGTCTTTAAATAAATTATCTAGATATGGAAGAAGATTTGTTAATAAATTTAGAAATTAAATCTACACCTGACGAGGAAAATTTAACTCCAACCCCAGAGGAAATGGTAAAACTTGTTATGAAAGAAGTAAATAAATCAAATTTACAAAATAAAATAATCATTTCTTCATTTGATTGGAGAACACTGACAGAAATCAAAAATCTTTACCCTGAAATTTCAAGAGCTTATTTAAGTTTTCAACAACAGGCAGGAATTAAAATTAAAAATACAATTTACAATAGATCTCCATGGATGAGTTACTTACCTTTTTTTGAAAAATATGAATTACCAAAAATTATAAAATCACAAGGTGGAAAGGCTTTGCATCCATACCATAAAGATATTACAAAAAAACTAGTAGATATTTCTCATCAAGAAGATTTGCCAGTGAACGTTTGGACAGTTAATGAAGAGAACGATATGTTAAAAATGATTGAGTATGGTGTAGATGGTATCATGACAGACTATCCATTAAGGCTGAAAGAACTTTGTGACAAAGAAAATATAAACTGGTTTTAGTTTATTTTAATGGATTTAAATATAGTTAATAACCAAGAGCAATTTTTAGCAGGTAAACTTAGAGGGTATACTTTAAAAGGTGCAGAAAATAAATTTGACGATAAAGGAAAACCTTTACCATTTCCAGGGTGCACAATAATTTGTAATATTCCTCTTAATACATATTTATCTGATCAAATTATTGGTTTTCAAAAAAATTTAGAAAATTTTAATCCTGAAAAAACTTATTCCTATTTACCTCCATCTAGTTTTCATATGACATTATTTGACTGTTGTAATTTAAATACAAAAAATACTTATTATTGGCCAACAGATATAGATCTTGATTTGGATTACAAAGATATAGCTATTCAATTAAATAAAAGAATTGAAAACTATAATTTTCCAAAAGAAATCAATTTAAAACTAAAAACATTTTTTGGTGGTTACAGCATTGTTTTAGAACCCTTTTCTGAGGAGGACGAAAAAATTTTAAGAAATTGTAGAGATGAACTAAGTAATTTATTGAAAATTAAATTTGAAAATCATCAAAGATATACTTTCCATGTTACATTAGCTTATATCTTGAGACAACTTAATGAGACTGAAATAAAAAATTTAATTAAATTTAATAAACAATTATCCTCTGATTTTAATAAAAAATTTCCAAAAATTACTTTAACAAAACCTGAAATGTGTACCTTTAAAAACATGCTGGAGTTTGAAAGTATTAATCCTTCTAGCCTGTAATAGTTTTTACTTATAGATATTCTTCATTATTATTTTAATCTTTAATATTCAATAAATTTTTTAAAAACTGATTTAGAAAATTGACCTTAAATCTTATAGGTTCAATTTTTCTACGAGATAGTTTTATCTCTTGTCCTGTTATTGAAAAGCATTTTTTTAGCCACAAATACAGCAAAAAGTGCACCGATAATTTCTGCTAATATATAAACTGGAGTATACATATAATTAATTCCAGTAAAACTTTCTGTAAATGTTCTCGCTATTGCTACAGCAGGATTTGCAAATGATGTAGATGATGTAAACCAATAACCAGCAGTGATATAAAAAGCTACACATGAGGCCACTACCACACTTCCTTTCTTTAATGATCCAAAAATTATCAGTATCAATCCAAATGTTGCTACAATTTCAGATGTAAATATATTTATTCCGTCCCTTGATTTTGTTGATAATTCAAAAATTTGATGTTCGAAAAAGAAATTGGCAAGTGCTACACCTAACAAACAACCTAAAATTTGCGCAGATATATATGTGGGTAATAAATTTCCTTTTAATTTTTTTGTAAGAAACATTGCTAGACTTACAAATGGATTAAAATGTGCTCCTGAAACATCACTAAAAACAGTTATTAGCACAAAAAGTCCTGCGCCAGTTGCTATAGTATTGGCTAAAAGCATAATACCTGTGTCATTTGTAAGATTTTCAGCCATTATTCCTGAGCCAACAATAATCATTACAAGGAAACAACTACCAATAAACTCTCCAAGAAAAAACTTACTATATTTCATAATTTTTTATCCAATCATTAATTCTTGTTTCTAAATTGGAATAAGTTTTATGTATTTCTGTTGAAATCAGCTCTTCTTTATTTGGTTTATCACTCTTCTCTAACTCATTAATGATATAAACAGGATCTTCAATATCCCAATGAACTATTTTTTCAGGGGATGGCCAGACTGGACAAACTTCATTACTAGCATTGTTACATACAGTAAATACCTGATCAAAGGTTGTTTTCTCATTCAAGAATTTGTTGAAGTTTTTTGATGACAGATTTTTTGTATCAAAATTATTTTCATTTAGATACTTAATGACATATTTATTAATTATTCCAGATGGTTTGCTACCCGCACTGTAACCAATAAATTTATTTTTATGAAATTTATTAACTACACTTTCGGCCAATATGCTTCTGTGAGAATTGCCAGTACAAACAAATAAAAGTTTTTTCATTTTTAACTTTTATTACTATAAAATATTTTTTCTATACTTAATGAGTACTAAATCTAAATTGTAATAAAACTGAAACATTTTTAATTTAAAAGAATATGATGGATAATATGTCAAATATTGCCAATTTATTTAAAATTATAGAAGAAATTGGATCAGACAAACAATATGGAAATGAAAAAGTTTCACAACTAGAACATGCAATTCAATGCGCATTATTGGCAAAAAAAAATAATGAAAACCATTTTTTTATTACTGCAGCCCTATTCCATGATATTGGTCACTTAATTAATAATGACAAAGAAGCCATAAAAAAAGGAATAGATAAAAAGCATGAAAATTCAGGATCTCTTTTTCTTTCTAGATTTTTTCCAGAAGATGTTACAATATTAATTAAAGGACATGTTCCGGCTAAAAGATATTTGGTTTATTGTGAAAAAGGTTATTATGAGTCTTTATCTATTGCTTCAAAACGAAGTTTAGATGTCCAAGGAGGAAGTTTTTCCAAAGAGGAAGCAAACGAATTTATTAAACAACCTTTTATGCAAGATGCAGTTAGATTAAGAAAATATGATGATCTTGCTAAAATTGAAAATTTAGAAATTCCAAATATAAATTATTTTTACAAACACGTAGAGAGAAGCTTTAAATAAACTTTTTTTTGTTTAAAAAAATTGCTGTCGAGTTACCAAATATTGCTAAAACAAAAAATACTAATATTAACAAATCATATCCTCCTACATTCCATACCAACGAACCAATCCATGGACCAGCAATACTACCAATCATATATTGCAAAGCTAAAATACCATGAATATTGCCAAAGTTTTTTTGGCCAAAAGTATCATTTTGAACCAAAGGTTTTAAAATAGCCATACTGCCATATGCTGAACTATTAAATAAAACAAATAAAAATGCTAAGTAATGATTAATATTTATAAAGTATAAAAATATCATTCCAACTACCATCGAGTAAAAACAAATTACAAATAATTTTAAATTTGACTTATCACCTCCATATATCATAACTAAAATTCTACCTATTACTTGTCCTGGTCCAAACAGAGATGCTGTCAATACAGCTTGGGATAGACTCATCCCTTTTTCCTGCAACATTGGAATTACATGAGTTGTAATAGCACCAATATTAAATCCAATAACAAACAATGAAAAACTAAATAACCAAAATCTATAATCTTTAAGTATTATTTTAAGCTTTGAATTTTGATCTGTTTTCTTTTCAATTTTTTTAAATTCTTTTATAATTATATTTTTGAAACCAAAATAATTAGCTGGTGAACTAATCAATATATTTAATATTCCAAAAATAAATACAGTAAACCTCCAGTCATATTGTTCTGTTAAATAAGTAGCAGTAGGAAATGTGTATGTGCTTGCAAATCCAGCAAATAAAGTAATTATTGCAATAGATGTTTTGGCCTTTGATTTTAAATTAATAGTAATGACACTAAAAAGCATCGTATAAAGACAGCCACCCGAGGTTGCACTGACAAGTATCCAAGCAAGTAAAAATCCACCATATGTATCTACTGATGAAAGATAAATTACACTTAGTCCTAACAGTATAGGACTGGTCCACATCATTGGAAAACTTAGATTTCTATCTACAATCTTACCTAGAAAAGGTAAAAGTAAACTATGCACAACTAAGCCTAGAGAATAAATAAAGGTTAAATTATTCCTTGAGATACTAAGTTCATTTTCCCAAGTTAGCAACAACGCTGAGAACAGATACATACAACTGCTGTAACAAAAGGTAACTGATATACCTATTAAAAATGCAGACAAATATTTCACAAATTTTTTTATTTCTTTAACATTTTTTTAACAAAAGTAAGTTAATAGATTATTATGAATAAAATCTTAATCTCATTTATATTAACTTTATCCACAATTTCTATTACTCAAGCTGACAATCATGCTAAAATAACAGAGCAACAAGCCGGCAGTAGTTATTCACAAAATACTGAGGATACATTTAAAAATGAAATAGGGAATTGTGAAGACCCTGGCGTACTTATGTTAAGAGCCACTGTTAAAAATGATATTTCAAGATCTAGTCCCGAAAAAGCATCTGAGGCAGAAGCATTAATGAAAGAGGGCATGAAATTGTGTAATGAAAACAGAGTTTTTGAGGCAAAACTAAAATTAGAAGACGCTAAAACAACTGCTAGAGCAGGATTAGTAGATGGAGAGGATCCATCTATAACTAAAGTTGTTGTTGACAATAATGAGATAACAAAGGAAGAAAAACCTTGGTGGAAATTCTGGAAAGATTGATTTTTATCTTTTTAAATTCTTAAATTAAAATTTCTAGAAAAATTTTTGATAAAGGTATTTTTTCTATTTACCTTACAATTAATTGATCTGATCCAATTAATATTCTTCTAAGCCAAGCAGATAATCTATCCATAAATATTACTACAGCCAAAACTAATATTGCCATGTAGGCGACATTTTCAAAATCATTTCCAGTACCTAGTGCACCTAAAAATTGTAAACCAATTCCTCCTGCGCCCATTGCACCTATTATTACGGCTCCTCTAGTATTTGACTCTAAATAGTATAAGGATTGAGATACAAAAATTGGAAGTATTTGAGGAATTATACCAAATCTATGTTGTAGAAATTTGCTAGCCCCTGTAGATTTAACTCCTTCTTGTTGTTTCTTCTCAGTATTTTCAATTGCTTCAGAATATAATTTACCTAAAGTACCTGTATCAGTAAAACCAATCGCAAAAATACCAGTGAAGGGTCCTGGACCAAAAGCTCTTAAAAATATTAAACTCCAAATTAAAAAGTCTATTCCTCTTAAAGTATCAAATAATCTTCTTAACGTAAATCTTAGAGCTTTAATAGGTGTAACGTTGTATGCAGCAAGGAATGACAAGGGCAGAGCCATTACCGTAGCAAACATTGTCCCAAGTACAGCCATAACTATTGTTTCGAGCATTGCCCACCAAACTCTACCGTGCATAAATGCTTCATTATCCTTAATCTCTGTTAAGAAAAGTTTTAAATTAGACATTTCAGGAACAACTCTTTCTTTAGAAAAAGTCAAACCTAATGCTTCGAAAAAGGTATATGGTTCTAACGGACTTGAGAAATCAAACCAAAAATATTTCCATCCGATACTGTAACGATGAATTTCAACTTTTTTTGGATATACTTGAATTCTCTCATACAAAGTTGGTCTAAATTCAACTCTATTTTCTGTGATTCTAAAACCTTTTAAATCTTCTATGACCAAATCCTCTGAACCTACAAGGTAAGGTTTACCATTAGAATTTAATTTTATGGTAAAATCTCTCTCATATTTTGGAAAATTTACAATCTCGACTTTATCTTTGTATAATATTGCCTTACCTTTATTATTAAACTCAACTACATTGCCAACTTTATCAGAATTTTTATAAAACCAATCTGGAATTGATTTATCAAGATTATCTCTTCCATAAACACTTCTATAATTTCCTTCAAAAGCTATTTTAATATCCTCATGATTTTCCCATTTCATTGTTACATGATCTTTGTGTGCATATGTGTCTAAGACAAACATAGCAGCATTTTGTGGTTTCCATTTTTTTGGGATATCAACAACATCTAAAGTAAAAAAACCTACTATTAAATATACTAAGACGAGAAAAAAAATTATTTGGCCTCTTAATCTACTTTTTCTAGCTTGATTGAATGTGTCAGGAAATAATTTACGAATATTTTCTCTTTGAATAGCTAAACTAGAACTCATTGATTTGCTCCAATTAATTTATGTCTCCAATATGCAGACAAATAATCTAATGCAATTATCGTACCAACCAGTAAGAACATACACGCTAAAACATCAGCTCCATAATTCCATTGTATTAAAGCTGCTAACATTTCTCCAATTCCACCTGCACCAACAAAACCTAATATTGTAGATTCTCTAACATTAATTTCTAACCTCAATATTCCATAACTTAAAAACAAAGGTAGTACCTGGGGAAGAACTGAAAATCTTATCTTCTGTGTCCAAGTTGCACCAACAGAACTTAAACCTTCAATAGGTTTTCCATCACAATTTTCTATAGCCTCAGTAAATAATTTACCAAGTGCTCCAGCAGTGTGTATCGTAATAGCAATCACTGCTGGTAAAGATGATTTACCCATCAAATATAAAAACACCATTGCTATTATTAATGTTGGAAATGATCTTGTCACATCCATAAAAAATTTTGTAAATTGAATAACTCTTTTATTT
>CACJBW010000002.1 GCA_902591775.1 uncultured Pelagibacteraceae bacterium | reverse complement strand
CCTCTGTGTATTATATGCATGTAAAAAAAAAAGGGCTCTGTTTTCACAAAGCCCTTAATTATTTTTTTGAAGTCTAATTATTAGTTAGGTAACCAACTTTTCCATTTATCTGGATTGTTGTCTAACCACTCATTTACAACTTCTTTAACGTCTCTTTTTTTGATGTCAACTTCTACAAGCATCTTAGCTTGGTCTAAGTTTTCTAATTTCATTCTTTCAAAAAAAGCTTTTGCTTTAGCATGTTCTGGTTTAGCAAACGTGTCAGGATTTCCATAATTCATAGTGTAATCTTTATCCCAACCAGTTGCTGGCCATCCATCTGTACCACAAGTTTTCCAGTTGTTTGCTTCAGTAAATGTGTCTCCTGCACAAGTTTTGTATTCAGGAAGTTGAACTCCTACCATGTCAAACTCACCAAAGAACCAGTGTGGTGACCACAAGTATAACAAGAACGGCTCTTTTCTCATGTAAGCAGCTTTTGCTTCTGCAATTGCAGCCGCCTCAGTACCTAGCTCATCTGCTTGGAAATCAATTCCTAAAAGATCAAGTCTTTTTTGGTCATGACAGTTCCAACCAGCTACAGGACATCCAATTAATCTTCCTTTACCGCCTGTTTCAATAGTTGCAAATTTAGCTTTATGTTTGTTTAGGTCTCTCCAAGTTTTAATGCCCATTTCTTCTGCAGCATATCTAGGTATCCAGTAATCTGACATACCGATGATTCCAGTAGTTCCTAAAAGATCAACTGTTCCATCTCCTTTATAAGACTTAACAACTTTGCCGTCATAAATTAAATCTTCATTAAACATTACATCGTCTGCCTCTGCATAACTTGGCCAACTTTCGCAAGCGAAATCAAGTTCTCCAGCTGCAATTGCTTCCCATAATCCAGTACCAGACGGGAAAACTGTTTGTTTAATTTTATAGCCCATTTCTCTTTCAAGTATTGCTACTGCAACTTCACAAGTAATTATCCCACCTGTCCAGTCAGCAATAGCAGCATGTAATCTTTTTGCATTTGCCTGAGTAAGACTTGCAAATAAAATTACGAAAGATAAAAATAGAGCTGATATTGTTTTTGATAACCTCATTTATTTCCTCTCATTTAATTAATTAAAGTCATATCTTAAAACAAAAAATACTAGTTTGTAAACTGTGAATAATGATGCTTTTACTTGACTTATAAGCCTAAAGCTTCTCTCTGCTTTTTGGTCCAAGCAAGCGATATTCGGTCTATAATTATCGCCAATAATACAATTCCTATACCGGCTGCTAATCCTCTACCAGTATCTGATCTTGCCAATCCATTAAATACTTCTAAACCTAATCCTTTTCCTCCAATTAAAGGTGTAACAATCTGCATAGCAAAAGCCATGATAACTGTTTGATTAAATCCAATAACTAAACTTGGAATAGCTAATGGAAATTTAATTTTATTTAGAGTTTGTAATAAAGTACCACCAAATGAACGTGAAACTTCTGAGTAAGTCCCAGATACTTGAGTTAAACCTAAAGATGTTAATCGAATGATGGGTGGTATAGAGTATATAACTGTTGCAAGTACTGCAGATACTATTCCTCCTCCAAAAAACATTAAAACAGGAATTAAATAACAGAAGTAAGGTAAAGTCTGCATGGCATCCAAAACCACGTTTTGAACATTTCTAAATCTCTCATTATAAGAGGCAATTATTCCAAGAGGAACTCCAATTATAAAACATAAAGCTACAGAAACTAAAACAGATGATAGTGTTATCATTGATTGTGGCCATATCCCACAAGCACCAATAAAAAGTAATAATATTGCTGTAATAATTGCAAATCTAATACCGACAGTAAAATATCCAATTGCTGCAAATACCCCTAATGTATACCACCATGGCACATGAGTTAAGAATATATCAAGTGGTCTTAAAAGTTTAAGATATACAAATCCCCTAAGAGCTTTAGTAAATGCAATAAAACTAGGATTAACAGTTAAAGATTCTACACTATTAGAAATTGGTTGTCTTATAGACAATCTCCACTCTTCAGGAAATGATCCTATACTTATTATGTAGGAGTCAACGAACGATATTGTAAGTATAAGTAAAAACGATGGTATTATGTAATATCTTCTCGAAATTATTTCCCTAATATCTTTTGCTGTTTGTCTATTTGCCAATGAAATACAAAATTCAAAAACATATGCAATAAATTTTGTTAAGTTAGTGCAAACAAAATTTATTAAGCCACTTAAAAATTCAAGAGGTTTTTCAATAATTCTTGCAATTGTAAATTTTTCCCAAGATTGAGGTAATAAGTAAAATTTTTGTATGTTTGAAGGAAGTATTTGTTTTGTTTTGCTAAATGACATACTGAATCTATCAAACATTATTGCCATGAAAAGAATACAAAGTCCTCCTTCCATTGCCCACCCAACATCAAGTCTTCTAATTGCTTGCCATACTTGACCACCAATTCCTTCAGCTCCAATGAAACATGCCAAAACTACAAGTGCTAAAGCCATCATTATCACCTGATTAATTCCCATCATTATACTTGGAAGCGAGAGTGGAATTTTAATTTTAAATAGTAGTTGTAATTTACTTGATCCAAATGAGGTAGCAGACTCAATTGTTTCTGCTGAAACTTGTCTTATACCAGTATTTGTTAATCTTATTATTGGAGGCATCGAGTAAATCATAGTGGCTAATATTGCTGGAGCTCCTCCAATTCCAAAAAAGAAAAGAGCTGGAAAAAGATAAACAAACGCAGGCATTACTTGCATTGTATCTAAAATAGGCTTCATAAAATTTTCAAATCTGTCACTTTGTGAACAAAGCACACCTAGTGTCACTCCAACTACAACGCATAGTAAAACTGATAAACCCATCAATGCTACCGTTTGCAGAGATGGTTCCCACATTCCTGTTGCACCCCAAAAATAAATGACAAATAAAGAGTACAATCCTAATCTTAAACCACCTGCAATTAAGCAAGGCAAAAATATTAATGCTGCAATTAATAGCCAAGGTGAGTCGATAAGAAAATCTTCTACAAAGTAATATACATTTTTAATATAACTGGCTATTATTTTGGTTATCCATCTATAATTTTTCTTTAAATAATCTTCACCTTCATTAACCCATGCTGTAAATGTAAATTGGTCAGTGACGACCTTCGGCATTTTTGATGGACCATCGCTTTGAAAAGATAACCACAGTGCAACTAAAAATGTTATTAAGATTACAGAATATGTAATAATATTTTTTGATGAATTTGGCTTTCCTTGGATACTTGCTACTTCAGAAGACATATTATCTAAAATTTAAAATAAATAATTTTACTTTTAAAGAAAAATATTGTCTATTTTTGTGTTATTAAAATAACAAAATATGAATAATCAACCAAAAATAACGTGTTCAAATGTTTGGAAATTATTTGGTTCTGACGAACAAAGAATTATTAAAGATTTAGATAAAAGTTTATCAATAAAAGAAGTTCAAGAAAAAACCGGACATGTAGTTGCAGTAAAAGATGTTAGCTTTTCAATTGAGAAAGGTGAGACATTTGTTGTAATGGGTTTATCAGGAAGCGGAAAGTCAACTTTAGTTAGATGTATTTCAAGATTAATCGAACCAACTTCTGGAACAGTTAAAATGGATGATGTTGATGTAACGAAAATGAGTGGCAGAGAATTATTAGATTTAAGAAGAAATAAAATGAGCATGGTTTTTCAACATTTTGGTTTATTTCCACATAGAACAGTTGTGGAGAATATTGGATATGGTTTAGAGATTAGAGGAAATAAAAAAAATGATAGAGTAGAAAAATCAATGGAAGTTTTAAGAATGGTTGGTTTAGAAGGTTGGCACAATAATTATCCAAGAGAACTATCAGGAGGAATGCAACAAAGGGTGGGTTTAGCTCGTGCACTTGCAGTTGATCCAGAAATTTTAATTTTTGATGAACCCTTTTCAGCATTAGATCCATTAATTAGAAGAGAAATGCAGGATGAACTATTAAAGATTCAAGAAAAATTACAGAAGACTATGGTATTTATTACTCATGATTTCTTAGAGGCGATCAAAATGGGTGATCATATCGCAATTATGAAAGATGGAGAAGTATCTCAAGTTGGGACACCAGAGGAAATAGTTGCTAACCCCAAAGATCAATATGTAAAAGATTTTTGCGAAGACGTACCAAAATACAAAGTCCTAAGTGCAAGCAAAGTAATGAGGGAAGAATGTTGTGACGATACAAAAAAAATGTTTGAAAACGGATCAAATAATATTCCTCACAATTCAAAAATAGAAACTTTAATTGATAAGCTTGTAGATACAGATCAGAAATTTCCAGTGGTTAATAGTGAGACTGGTGAGCTTATTGGTGAAATTGATAGAGCAATAGTTATGAAATCAATGAAATCTGCTAATTAATTTCTCTACTTACCTTAGTTTTTTTTTGTTTTACTTTATCTCTCCAAATTATAATCATTCCAGCAAACACAATTACGAAAACTCCTGGAAATAATTGTTCCCAAGGAGCTTCATTAAAAAATAACCAGCCCAAAACAAATGATGAAGGAATGCCAAAATATTCAAACGAAGCCATCTTACTTGCAGAGATTAATCTGTAAGAATAGATAAAAAGTATTGCTGCAGTACCTCCAAGAATACCAGTCAATGTCATAAGAAAAAAATCTTGAGTACTTTTTATTTCTGCATGTCCAGTGATCAATAAAAACAGCACAATACCACCAAGTACATTAAATATTAAAGTATATAATTGAATTTTTGCTGTTGAGTGACCATCAGGTATAAATTTTAAAATTATCACACTTAATGCCCAAGCAATTGCTGTTAAAATTGGAAATATTGAGTAAAAACTAAATATGTCACTTCCTGGCTGAACAATTAAAACAACTCCAAAAAAACCTATAAAAATTGCAGACCATCTATAAATACCAACCTTATCCTTTAAAAAAATTATCGATAAAATTACAATGAAAAATGGTGAAGAAAATGTAAGAACCATAGCAGTAGCAAATTCTAAGTTAATAACAGAAATAAATATAAATATATTCATTGATAAGAAAGCTAAACCTCTAAAAAAGCTTAAGATAATGAATTTATTGTTTAGGTTCCTAAAAACTGAAATGTACTCTTTGGTAAATAAAATAAGTACAAATAAAGGGATTACCCCTGCAATATTTCTGAATACTGCTAACTGAATTACAGTATATTCATTACCCAAAAACTTTATTACAACCATATACATATCCACACATAGGATTGCTAAGAGCATGGTAAATATTGCTAAATATGTTTTTTTTAAATCTGTTTTTTCTGAATAAATATTCATTTATAATTTTTTAAAATTGTATACTTTATAAATGAAATGCAAAGTTTTAAACTTAACAAAACCGATATTCTATCCAATCAAGATTGGACGTTTCCGACTAATATTGCATACGGTCCAGGTAGATTGAAAGAAATAGGTGGTATCTGTAATAATTTAGATATTAAAAACCCTTTAATTGTTACAGATAAAGGCAGCTCAAAATTACCATTTATAATTAATTTACAAGATTATTTAAAAAGTTCTGATGTAAAATCCGATTTATTTTTTCATATATCTCCAAATCCAAGAGAAGATGAGGTTTCAAATGGTGTCAGTAAATTTAAAGATGGAAACCATGATGCTATAATTGCAATCGGTGGAGGCAGTGCCATGGATGGAGGAAAATTAATTTGCCTCACGGCAAACAATGATGTTCCATTAAGAGATTTTGAATTTGAATTAACTCCACCTATAATTAGCAAGGATAACCCATTCCCAAAAATTATAACTATTCCAACAACTGCTGGAACTGGAGCTGAAACAGAAATTTCAGCTATGGTTACTTATTTAAAAGAAGGCATGAAATTTTGTATGTGGCATCCAGATGTTAGACCTTCCTTAGCATTGTTAGATCCAGAACTAACTATTGGATTGCCAGCAAATTTAACGGCATGGACTGGTGCAGATGCTTTAATTCATGGTATAGAGGGTTATTGTGTTCCTGGTTTCAATCCAATGTGTGATGGTGCTGCCTTAGAAGGTTTATCTTTGATATCAAAATCTTTAATTACAGCTGTAGAAGATCCTAGCAATATAGTTGCAAGAGGTGGAATGCATGTTGGATCTTGCTTAGCAGGAATTTCTTTTTTAAAAGGTTTAGGATTAGTACATGCTATTGCTCATATGGTTGGAGCCGAATACAATACTCATCACGGACTAACGAATGCAATAATATTACCTGTAGTTTTAAAATATAATCTACCAGGTATGGAAGAAAAAGTTAAAAGAATGTCAGAGGCTATGCAATTTAAAGATCATTCTGTAGATGCATTTATATCAAATATTGAGAACATTCTTGATAGAATTAAAATTCCAAAAAGTTTGAGCGAAATTGGAGTCCCCGAGGATTGTGTTGATAGAATTGCTGAAAAATCAATGAAAGATCAAGCCTATGGACAAAATCCTAGAAAAGCAACTTTAGAAGAAATAAAGGAAATTACTTTAGCATCCATTAAAAAAGCTAGGTAATAGTAAATTCTCATGCTTGAAAATAAATCAGTTAAAGACATTATTTCTTTAATCAAGAAAAAGGATGTTTCAGTAAAAGAAATAGTTGGCTTATATTTTGAAAGAATAAAAAAATTTAATCCATCTTTGAATGCTATCGTTTCAATTAAGGATGAAGAAGAAATAATTAAAGAAGCTGAGATTAAGGACAAAAATTTTGACGAGAATAAGCCGTTATTTGGCTTACCTCTTGCCTCTAAAGATTTGCTAGATGTAGTTGGTTTTCCAACCACTTATGGTTTTCCTGGATATAAAGATTATTTTCCAAAAAAAAATTCTATAATTGTTGATCGTCAAATAGATGCCGGTGGAATAATAATTGGAAAAACAAACACTGCTGAATTAGGAGTGGGCGCTCATACAGCGAATAGATTATTTGGAATAACACCAAACATTTATGGAAATAGTCAATCATCTGGTGGATCAAGTGGTGGAGCTGGTGTTGCAGTTGCAGCAAATTTACTGCCATTTGCTGATGGTACAGATATGATGGGTTCTTGTAGAACACCTGCTGCTTACGCAAATGTCTATGGTTTTAGACCAACACCAGGATTACTTCCCGATTATAGAACAAATGAAAAAAAGAAAAATCTTCCAGTTATTTCAACACCAGGATGTCTTGCAAGAACACCTGATGATATGTCTATTCTTTTAGATGTTATAGTTGGAGAACATAAAGAAGATCCAATTTCTTTCAGTTTAAATAATTCTTTTAGTGAGGTTAATTTAAGTGACCAAGAATTTTCAAAAATAAAAATTGGATGGTTATCTGACATGAATGGTAATTATCAATATGATCCTGAAGTAATTGAAATATGTAACAAACAACTAAACAATCTTGAAAAGCATAAAGTTATAATTGAAAACTTAAAACCAAAAATAGATGCTCATAAATTATGGAACTGCTGGGGCACATTGAGAGCAAAAAGTATTTATGAGGATATTATTACAATGAATATCAAAGATGTTAACGAAATGACTCCACAGGCGATATGGGAATACAATAAAGGTATCAAGCTAACAGAGGAAGATGTAAAATCTGCTCTTAACTCAAGAATTGAAATATCAAATGATGTAAATAGTTTGTTTGGTGATTTTGATTTTTTAGCTTTACCATCTCAACAATCATTTCCTTTTGATAAAAATTTAAGACACCCAGAAAAAATTAATGATAAATTAATGGATACTTATCATAGATGGATTGAAATACATATATTTGCTAGTCTTTTTTACTTACCATCAATTTCTTTACCTATTGGTTTTAATAAAGATGGATTTCCAATAGGTATT
The DNA here is from genome assembly GCA_902591775.1 of uncultured Pelagibacteraceae bacterium. GTDB lineage: Bacteria > Pseudomonadota > Alphaproteobacteria > Pelagibacterales > Pelagibacteraceae > Pelagibacter. The sequence continues at coordinate 88,468 of CACJBW010000002.1, read as the reverse complement.
CAAATTATAGCAAAACAAAAAGAAGATTTAAAAGTGATGTCTTTTGCAAAAAGATATGAGGAAATTTTTAATTATTCTAAAATTAAACCAAAATTAAACTAATGGTTAGACACAAACATCATTTTAAAATAGCTTTTGCGTTAGCAATAGCTGCTGGATCATGGGGAGTATATTGGCTACCTCAAAGAATTTTAGAAGATGGAGGACTCACTGGAGGTTGGGGAACAATTTCTCAAATGATGATCGGAATTTTATTACTTACACCTATCTCCTTGTGGAGAAAGTATAAAGGTCGTACATCTGGTTTAGAAATACCTTTTGTTGGTTTTTTAACTGGTAGTGGTTTTATATGTTATGCATTAAGTTTCTTACTTACAGATGTCGTACGAGCATTGATAATGTTTTACATGATACCTGTCTGGACGACTATTTTTGAAATATATTTTTTAAAAAAAAAACCAGGTTTAGAAAGAGTTTTAACTTTAAGCTTAGCACTTGGGGGTTTGTGGGTAGTTTTCAGTCAATCTAACATTATACCGTTACCACAAAATGCAGGAGATTGGTTGGCATTGGTAGGTGGTGTACTATTTGGGGCTGGGTTAGTACGTTTAGAAATTTCCAAAACAGATGGTGTCTTTCCGGTAATCTTTTCTTTCTTCGTTTATGGGACAATATTTAATATTTTTGCTGGTTTTATTTTAAAAGATTACTTAGGACCTATGCCACCGATTGAAGCCTTTGCATCAATGTTTACTTTTTTAGTTCTTATTTCAGTATTTTATTTTATTCCTACCGGAGTAGTTATAATGTGGTCTCCATCTGTTTTAGGCGCAGGCCTTTGTGCAATATTGTATTTAAGCGAAATAGTAGTTGGAGTTATATCAGCTGGCATTCTGACAGACGAAACATTTGGTTGGAGAGAAGTTGTTGGAAGTACAATGATTGTTGTAGGAGGAGTATTAGCTGTTGTTCTAGCACCAAAAGAAGAAAAATAGATGCTGTTTAAAGAAAAGTTTAAATCAAATTCAAAAATATTCTTAGATGGTGGAAATGGTTCTGAAATTGCAAAATTAGGAGGTGAGATGACCCCAGCTTTTTCTGCACTAGCAACAATCACAGCACCAGAAATTGTAAGACAAGTTCATGAAAATTTTATGGATGCAGGCTGTGATCTTATAACAGCAAATACCTTTAGCACTACAAGGCACAATATGAATAGTATTAATAGAGGTAATGAAACAAAGGAGTTTATTGTTAGATCTGTCGAAATTGCCAAAAAGGCAATTAAGAACAAGGGAAAAGAAAATATAGTTGGAATAGCAGGGAGTATGTCGAATTTTTTCTCATTGAAGGAAAATGAATTTGTTCCAGATCCAAAGCACATACCTTCATTTAGAGAGGAAGAGAGAAATTATAAAGAGGCTTCTAAAATCTTAAAAGAAGAGGGAGTTGATCTTTTAATTCTAGAAATGATATTAGATATCGATCACTCTAAAATCTTACTTAACTCTGCATTAGAAACTGGTTTACCTGTTTGGGTTGGACTAAGTTGCTGTATAAGTAAGTTTGATAATAACATTATTGGAAGAAATTTTAGGGCTGAAAAAGAAAAATCACTTATTTATGATGAAAGTATATACAAAGAGCAACCAAAATTTATTCCTGATGATAAGATTGTTCTTTTAGATGATATTATGAAATCTCTAACAAATATCGGCGGAGATGTTTATGGTATTATGCATACTTGGCTTGTTGACGCCTTTGATGGATTGAAGACAATTAAAAATAATTGGCAAGGTCCAATTATGTTTTATCCAGAAATACATAAGTTTGATACAAAAACACATAAGGCAATAGTGACCTACACAGAGGATGAATTCACTGATGAATGTGGAAAACTAATTGATGACCAAATTCAAATTATCGGAGGGTGTTGTGGTGTTTCGGATAATCATCTTAAAAAATTAATTTCTAGATATTCTTAATTTTAATATTAATTATTCACTAAATTTATCAACATATTAATCATATCAACTTTATAACTCTCTTTTGTTGCAGATTTTGTTTCTAATACTGAAAAAAATGCTGCGACTTTGCCAGTTTTAAAATTTGTTGCCAAAAATTGACCTCCATATCCAGAGTGTCCAATCATGTTACCAGATACCATTGTTGAATTTGAGTAATACAAATATTTATTTTTTGATAATTCCATATATTTAGGTCCTAAATTTTTAATTGTTTTGTGTAAAAAAGAAGGTGATCCAACTTTTCTATTTCCAACCCCCATACCTTTCCTTGCAAAAAGCAAACCCATTCTTAAAAAATCCCTACTAATCAAACAACCACCGCCAGACATCCATGGCATCCCATATCTATCAGAAGCAATATATAAGCCTTCTTCAAAGCCAGCAGCTTCAACTGCCGACAATACCCAATCTCTTAAAGTTTTTCCACTTACCTTTTCTACAATTAATCCCACCACATCAGTATTTGCAGATTTATAAAATGCATATTCAGAACTATTTATTAAACTTTTGTTTTTAATTTTTTTAATTGTATTTAAATATTCTTCTTGGCTTAAATGATTTTTTAAATTTTTTGGAAGTCTCCAACCCCCAACAGGCTCATGTAAAAAAGAGGAAGAATATGCTTTAGTATAATCTTCGGTATAGGAATTTATAATATTCATATTTAAAACATCTTGCACTTTTGCATTTGCATAACCACTTCCAATTTTAGGCAAATAATGTGAAACTTTTTTATTCAAATCTATCGATTTTTTTTTAACCAGTTCTCCAACAAATAAGTTAATAAACATTTTAGTTATTGACATAATTGTCTGTGGTTGATTTCTTTTGAAGTCTTTAGCGTATTTTTCAAATAATATATTTTGACCTTTGCCAACAATTAATGAGCAAAAAGATTTATTTTTGATCATTTTTTTAACCAATGGTATTTTACTAATTTTATTATTTGGTTTTGACTTTAGTCTTAATACTAGATCAGATCTTAAATAAAGACTGTATCTATTTATTTTATGTAGATTTCTGTAACCTAATCTTCTAGTTTTTGGAAGATTCCATAAAGCCTTATTGTCTCTAATTGTCTCTAATTCAGGATTTTTAACAGAAGCTAATTTTTTTATTTTCAATATTTCAATGATTTTTTTTGTTCATATTTCTGGTGATATCCTTCTGCTTTACAATAATTTTTTTCCTTGGATATTTTTGTTGATACCTTACCGTCCAATTTCTTATTAACCTCGTTTAATACTTTTTCAGCAATCTTTTTTTCCTCATCAGTATTATAAAAAATTTCCGATCTATATTGAATTCCTACATAAGTACCCTGTCGATTTACTTGTGTTGAGTCGTGTAGTTCAAAAAATAGATTTACCATGTCCTCATATGATTTTTCTTTTTCATCATATTCAACTTTTACAACTTCAATATGGCCTGTGTCACCACCGCACACAGCTTTATAGGTTACATTGGGATCATCCCCTCCACAGTAACCACATTCGGTAGAGATTATACCTTCAATACCTTCGTACTTAGTTTCATCCCAAAAACAACCAATACCACCAATAAATGTTTTCATTATTTTTTAATTTATACTTTAGTTTTTTAAAATTGAAATGGCTTTAATCTCATCAACCCCTATTCCACAACAGCCACCTATAATTTGAGCTCCATCTTTAATCCACGTTTTTACCTCATTCAAATAATCATCTGGAGTCATGCCATCTACAAATCTCCAATGTGGTTTTTCATAATATCCTTTATTTGGATATGCTCCAATAACTCCATCATAATTTTGTCTCGCAGTTTCGATTGCTTTTCCTGTAATATTTATATCTGAATGAGCAACCAATATTGGCCCACTGTGTAATTTTTTAAAATTATTTATGGATGTCTCAAAGTTTTCATAGACATGTGTATCAGAGTCAATTGTATCATTATATCCAAGCATTATATTTTTTTGATCATCCATTACGCATGATACAGATAACCAAACAGGTATATTTACTTTTGTGGAACAATTTAACATTGCTTCAACTATGTCAGCTTGTGAAGACATAGCTTCTAAAATAATTAAGTCTACTCCAGCGTCAGATAAAATTTTTAGTTGTTCATGAAAACCAGGTATCATTGCTTTGATACCAAGTTTATAAAAGTTTCCAAAAGTTGATACACTTCCAGCTAACGCAGTCTCGTTGTTGGTATTTTCTATTGCTTCTCTTGCAACTTTAACACTTTTTTGATTGAATTTTTCTATAGAGTCTTCATAACCATATTGTCTCATTGATATTGGAGTAGTACTATAAGTATTAGTTGTAATTACATCAGCTCCAGCATTTATATAATCCTCATGCACTTTTCTAACTAATTCAGGATGATCAACAGAACACTTACCACACCACATATGCTTATCCATCTCAGCACCATTTTTTTCTAGTTCTGCGCCCATACCTCCATCTAAAATAATGATTCTATTGTTTTCTAATTTTGTCTTGATTGGGTCGTATGACATAAATTTTATTCTTTACTATTTGTAAATGCACAAATTTTATTTCCATCTAAATCACGAAGATAAGAATAATAAACTCCTGAGCCTTCTGGTCTTTCACCACCAGATCCCTCACTAGTTCCTCCAGCTTTTAAACCTACTTCATGAAATTTGTCCACGTGAGATCTTGATGAAGTTAAAAATGTGATTTGTGTTCCATTCCCAAAGGTAGCATCTTTTTTGTTGAAAGGTTTAGTGACGTAAAACTCAATATCCTTGGTACCTTTTGCTCCATATGCAGCATAATCATCTTCTATTGTCTCGTTTCTGTCTAAACCAATTACTTCCAAAACTTTGTCGTAAAATGCAATAGCATCATTTAAATTATTAGTACCTACCATCACATAACCAATCATATAAACCTCTATTAACTAATTCTGATTATAAGTTATTTAAACTATTAATTCCAACCGGTAATTGCTTTTACTTCTAAAAATTCAGTGAAACCCCAGACACCACCTTCACGACCATTACCAGATTGTTTATAGCCACCAAACGGCATTCCAGTATCTGTAGCTTGACCATTGATATAAACCGTTCCAGCTCTAACTTTTCTAGCAACTCTTTTGGCTTTTTCTTTATCTTCAGTTTGTAGATAATTACCTAGTCCATAAGATGTATCATTTGTAATTGCTATTGCTTCTTCTTCAGTTTCAAATGGTATAATTGAAAGCACAGGTCCAAAAATTTCAGTTCTTGCAATTTTCATGTCATTATTTACGTCTGAAAAAATTGTTGGTTTAACAAAATAACCTTTGTTAAGTCCATTTGGCAAATCTGGTCCACCTGCAGCTAATGTTGCGCCTTCTTTTATTCCCTCATTGATAAGATTTACAACTTTATCATATTGTACTTTTGAAACTAAAGGTCCAATATGATCTCCTTTTTTAGATGCCAGATCAACTTTAATTTTATTTGCTTCATCAACAGCTTCTTTAACAGCTCTTTCATAAATTGGTTTTTCAACCAACATTCTTGTTGGAGCATCACATGATTGTCCAGAGTTGCTCATTATATTTCTTACACCATCTCTAACAGCATTAGGGTATGAATCTGCAAAAACTATATTTCCACCTTTTCCACCCAATTCAAGTGTAACTTTTTTTATAGTATCAGCTGCATTTTTTTGAATTAATTTTCCAGCTCTTGTTGATCCTGTGAATGAAACCATATCAATATCAGGATGACCAGAAATATGATTTCCAACAACTTCTCCATTTCCATTAACTAAATTAAAAACTCCTGCAGGAAAGCCAGCCTCATCAATCATTTCTGCAAACAATACTGCTGACACTGGAGCAATTTCAGATGGTTTTAAAATCATTGTACAACCAGCAGCTAAAGCAGGAATAACCTTTAATACGATTTGATTCATAGGAAAATTCCAAGGCGTAATTAATCCACAAACTCCAATTGGTTCATATCTTATATGGTTATTAGATTTAGGATCAAATTGATGTTCAAAATTAAAATCTTTTAAAATTTCAATGTTATTTCTACAAATATCAGCACCCATTTTAGTGTGTGTTTCGGAAGCAAAATCTAGTGGGGCGCCCATTTCTTTAGATTGTGCCTCAACCATTTCATCCCATCTTCTATTATAAATTTCATCAAACTTCTCAAGTAAAGCTAATCTTTCTTCCTTTGTAGTTTCTCTCCAAGTCTCGAATGCAATTTTGGCTGCATTTATTGCTTTATCAGCATCTTCTGCAGAGCCCAAAGAAATTATCGCAAAAGCTTCTTCTGTTGACGGATTAATTACTTCAAAGTCATTTGGCTTATCAGGTGAAACCCACTTTCCATTTATATAAAAATTTTTCTTTTCAATCATAAATTTATTGTAGCATAAAATTTAAATTTCATAACCTTTTTCTTCAGGTTCATTGTCAATTAACTCCTCAGGAAAACCTTTAGCTCTAAAATTAATTTTATTAAAGTCTTCCATTCTTTTTACTATCATCGAGGACCAAGCTCTTGACCCATATTTTTTTTGACCATCCATAAATATTTCAACAATTTTTGGAGAAATTTCTAAAGGTGCATTTAATTTTTTAGCTAGCTCATCAAACAGACCTGTATCTTTTAAAACGAGGTCCATTGTAAAATTTATATTATAAGAACCATTTAATATAACTTGGCTTTCTGTTTCATGCACGAATGAATTACCTGAGGAAACTGCGATACCTTTGTAAGTTTTTGCAAGATCTAAGTTTGATTTTTTTGCAATTGTCCATGCCTCACCAAGTGCAACTAAGTGTGCAGATGCTAAATAATTTGTAATTACTTTAAGCACAGAAGCTGTACCTAATACTCCTGTATGTAATATTTTTCGTCCCATTACAGTTAAAGCAGGTAAAATCTTTTCAAATGCATCCCTTTCTCCACCAACAAATATTGCTATATTTCCTGTTGCAGCTCTATGACAACCACCGCTTACTGGACCATCTAGTGGTATAGCTTTTTTTTCAATAACTTTCTTTCCAATTCTTTTAACCTCTGCCTCATCTGTAGTGCTCATTTCTAACCAAATTTTATTTTCAGAAAGACCTTCTAGTATCCCGTTTTGACCTTCCATCACCTCTGCACAAATTTTAGGAGAAGGAAGACAAGTTATTATTAAATCAACTTCCTCAGCCAGCTCTTTGGCAGAGTTTGCAATTTTAGCCCCAGAGTCTTTAAACTGTTTTGTTAAATTTTTATCTAAATCTCTAACTGTTAAATTAAATTTATTCCTCAATAAACTTCCAGCTAGTTTTCCTCCAATATTTCCTAAACCAATAAATCCTATATTCATTAATTTACCTCCTCTTTTTTTTTATATAATATCATTATGACACCAAATATAATTACTATTCCTCCAATAAATAATTCAGTTGTTGGTTTCTCGCCTAACAAAAAAATTGCTGCAAGCAATCCAGTGGGTGGTATACCCATAGTTACAATGGGCAACACTTTATATAATGGATTATTTTTTAGAACATAATAAAAGCAGCCATAAGTTATAGGTTGCATAATAAATCCAATGTATAATGCTATTAACCAGTGATTAAATTTAGCAGTAGATAAATATGATATGGTATCACCTTCAATTACTGCAGAAATTAAAATTAAAGTGGGTCCAGAAAATAATGCAAGCCATGCAACTAAAGCTAAAGGATTAATTTCTTTACTCAAAGGTTTAACAATTACTTGACCAAGCGCCCATATTGCTGAACCTAAAATTGTAAGAGTAATACCAAATATTTTTCCATCTAAATTAGGTGAGCCAGTTAAAATATAGACTCCTAGAAATGCAATTCCTATACCAATCAAAGCTCTTAAAGTTGGTTTCTCTTTCAACATGAAAAAAGCAAATATTACTCCAAATGGAACTTCTGTTTGTACTAATAATACCGCTGCAGATGCATCAATAAAATTTAAACCAGTATAGGTAATACTGTATTGCAAGGTGTTTGCTATAAACGAAGCGATAAAAATTTTTTTTAAGAAACCTTTTGGAATTGGAAACCACCAAATTAAAATAGAAGCAGCAAATATAAATCTTAATCCCATTAGAAGTATTGGAGGAAAAGACTCAAAAGCAGGTTTGGCAATTACAAAACCAAAACCTAAAAAGATAGGAACAAGTGATGCAACTAGAGTGTCTTTAAAATTCATTCAATTCATTTAATATTAATGATTATTCTAGAACTTATGATATATTCACTTTTTTAAAATATGAATTCAACAAAAATAGAACCAAAATACGTAAGTAAATTAAATCCACGAGTTGGCCTTATTGCCCTTGCAAGTGATTTTATGATTGAGAGAGATTTTATTAACGTAATTAAGGATAGAGAAATTGATTTTTTTGTTAATAGAATAGAGTGTTATAATCCTTTAACCAAAGAAAATCTGATTAAAATGTCAGATAAAGTAACCAGTGTAACAAAAGATATTTTACCAGATCAAGATATTGATTGCGTAGTCTACGGATGTACATCTGGAGCTATTGCAGCAGGATATAACTCTATTAAGCAAAAGGTAAAAGCAGCAAAACCAATGGCTCAGGTTACAACACCAAGTACAGCCGCAATTAAAGCATTAAAAAAGTTAAATATTAAAAAGCTTTCGCTATTTACTCCCTACAGTAAAAAACTTAATGATGAAGTTATGGGTTATTTTAAGTCAGAGGGATTTGAGATAACATCCAATTCATACTTTGATATAGAGGCAGATTACGACATAGGCAAAGTAGACCAAAATTATTTGTATGATGTCTTGTCTAAAATAGATTTAAATGGAGCAGACGCATTATTTGTATCTTGTACAGCTCTTCCTGTATTACCAATAATTGATAAACTTGAAAAAAAACTCAACACGATTGTTTTATCAAGTAATCAGGCTTTAATTTGGGATACTCTTGTCCAAATAAATAAAAATAACCTTATAGAAGGTTTTGGTAAATTATTTAAATAGAAATTCATGTCATTTACTAAAGACGAATATAAGCAAAGATTAAAAAAAGTTCAGTCGATGATGCAGGATAAAGGAATTGAACTATTAATTTCTCACGACACAAATAACTTGAATTATTTAACTGGTTATGATGCATGGTCTTTTTATTATGCTCAGTGTGCAATTGTTCATGTTAACGCTGATGAACCTTTATGTTTTGTAAGAGCTCAAGACTCAGGAGGTGCGTATATAAAAACTTATCTGAGAGATGAAAATATAATTGTGTATGATGAAAATTATATTCATACATGGCCAAAACATCCTTACGATTATTTAGTAGAGATCATTAAAGATAGAAATTGGGATAAGCTTTCAATTGGAGTTGAGATGGATGCACATTACTTCACTGCTTTTTGTTATGAAAAGATAAAACAAGGTTTACCAAACGCAAAAATAAAAGACTCAGAAAGATTAGTAAATTGGGCAAGATTTGCAAAATCTGATGCAGAGATTAACTATATGAAAACTGCCGCACTAATTTCAGAAAAAGGAATGAAGACTGCAATGGATGTAATTAAACCTGGGATAAGGCAGTGCGATGCAGTAGGTGACATACAAAAAACTTTATTTTATGGGACAACTGAATTTGGTGGAGAGTATTCTAGTATCGCAACACTCTTACCAACAGGAAAGGGGACATCTGCATCTCATTTAACGGCAACGCAGGACAAGTTTGTAGAAGGTGAGGCGACAATCGTTGAGTTATCTGGAGTATATAAAAGATATCATGCGCCAATGGCCAGAACAGTCTTACTTGGAAAACCTGATCAATTAAAAATAGACACAATGAACAAAACTATCGAAGCTTTGCAAGCTGGAATAGATGCTACTAAACCCGGTAATACTGCAAATGATGTAGCTCAAGCTTTTTGGGGTATTTTAGACAAATATGGCATAGAAAAAAAATCGAGAACTGGTTACTCAATTGGAATAGGTTATCCACCAGATTGGGGTGAACATACTCTTAATATATATAAAGGAGAAATGACTGAACTTGTACCGAATGCGTGTTTTCATATGATAGCTGTAATGCAATTTGGTGATTGGGGAGTTGAAGCTTCGGAGGCTATAAGAGTTACAGAAAAAGGGTGTGAATTATTCTGCAATTTTCCAAAAGAGTTACACATTAAGAGCTAATTAACTGTTGCAAACAACTTAACTAAATGTTTTAAAAACTAATCTATGTCAAAAAAAAAAGATTTCGTAAAATTTGATAAAGTCGACAAAAGTTACGATGGAAAAGTATTAGTAGTTAAAGATTTAAATTTAGATATCGAAGAAGGTGAGTTCGTAACAATGTTAGGACCCTCTGGTTCAGGAAAAACTACATGCTTAATGATGCTTGCAGGTTTTGAAACCCCAACTAATGGAGAAATTTATTTAGATAAAAATCCAATTTCAAATATTCCTCCACACAAAAGAGGTATTGGAATGGTTTTTCAAAATTATGCCCTGTTTCCTCATATGACAGTTTTTGAAAATTTAGCATTTCCATTAAAGGTAAGAAAAATGTCTCAAGTGGAAATAGAAAAAAAAGTAGATAAAGCTTTATCAATGGTTTCACTCGGTGGATTTGCAAACAGAATGCCAGGTCAGCTGTCAGGAGGTCAACAACAAAGAGTAGCAGTTGCAAGAGCATTAGTTTTCGATCCATCTGTTGTATTAATGGATGAGCCTTTAGGTGCCTTAGATAAAAATTTAAGAGAAAGTATGCAGTACGAAATTAAACACATTCATGAAAGTATTGGTGTAACAGTAGTTTATGTAACTCATGATCAAGGTGAAGCTTTAACTATGTCAAATAGAATCGCGGTATTTAATGATGGTAAAGTTCAACAACTATCAAGTCCTGATAAGTTATACGAAGAACCTGTGAACTCCTTTGTTGCAGAATTTATTGGGGAAAATAATACCTTTGGTGGAGAAGTTTCTGAAATTTCAAATGGAACATGTAGAGTAAAATTAGAAAATGGTGAAATAATTGCCAATCCGATTTCAGTAAAATCTGTTGGTGAAAAAACTACTGTATCAATTAGACCTGAGAGAGCATTGATTAATCCTAAAGATAAAATGGATAACAATCAAAAAGGAAAAATCGAAGAGGTCATTTATCATGGGGATCATACTAGAGTTAGATTAAATTTACTTGGTAATTCAGAATTTATATTGAAAGTTCCAAACAGTTCTCAAAACTTAGATATAAAACTTGGCAATGAAATTAATATCGGCTGGAACAGTCATGATGCTCGAGCTTTAGACCCAAAATAAGCTAAATTACTACATTTTCGCCAAAATCACCTGTTGACTCTTATATTCTATGTTGCTGTACTTCTTTTTTTATAAAAAAACGTTTAAACGGAGGATAAATGAGAAAATTAAGTAAATTATTACTTGCTTTAACATTTGCAGTTTCTGTATCTACATCCGCTTTTGCAGTAGTTGTTGCATCATGGGGTGGAGCATACACAGAAAGTCAAAAGTTAGGATATGGTGATCCAACATCTAAAGCATTAGGTGTACCAATCGAGTGGGTTGACTATTCAGGCGGACTTTCAGAAATTAAAGCGCAAATAGAAGCAGGAGCAATCACATGGGATATTATAGACGTATTCGCTTATGATACTATTAATGGTTGTGATGAAGGAATTTTTGTTGAATTTGATTTTGACAAAGACTTCCCACCAGCACCAGATGGTACGCCCGCAAGTGAAGACTTCTTCACTGATATGCCAAGTAAATGTGCGGTAGGAAATATTTTATATTCTTGGAACTATGCTTACAACAGTGATTTGTTAAAAAGCACTCCAACGACTTTAAAAGATTTCTTTAACACAAAAAGATTTCCAGGAAAAAGAGCTATTTATAAAAGTGCATTAACTAACTTAGAAATTGCATTAGCAGCAGATGGCGTAAAAATGGGTAAAGGTGGAGAATTTATCTACAAAAAATTAGAAGAGCCAGGTTATGTTGACAGAGCAATGAATAAAATCAAAGCACTTTGTGAGGATCCTAATGGCGGATGTGTATTTTGGTCAGCTGGAGCTCAACCACCAGAATTATTAATGAGTGGTGAAGTTGTAATGGCAACTGGTTGGAATGGTAGATTTTTCAATGCAGCTGTTGGAGAAGGTGCTCCAATAGTTCAAGTTTGGGACGGACAAGGTCTTGACTATGAATATTTTGCATTAGTAAAAGGTGGACCAAACCAAGAAGATGCTATGAAGGCTTTAGCAATGATGACAAGTACTGAGATGTTAGCAGGAAGTGCAAAATACATTGCATATGCACCATGGAGAAAATCATCAATTGCAGTTATGGAAGCAGGAGAGCCTTGGTATAAAGATGGAAAAACTAATATGGTTCCACATATGCCAACAGCACCAGCTAACCTTAAAAGATACTTCTTAGTAGACGCTGAGTACTGGGCTGATAATGGTACAGAACTTGGTGAAAAATGGGAAGCTATGAAAGCTAGTATTAAATAATTAAAGTTTTAAACACTTTAATTTTATATTATAGTAAGGGCGGTCATATTGACCGCCCTTTTTTTTTATGAGCTCAGAAACAGGAAAAATTTTAACAACAGATGGAATTCCCCTAGAGGAAAGTCTAAAACAGTCAGAAAAGAAAAATAAAATTAAAGCTTTTTTACTAGTTGCACCATTATTATTATTTTTAATTATCACATACATGATTCCAATTGGAGACATGTTCTCTAGAAGCATAGATGATAAGATGGTTACAAATATGCTTCCCAAAACCTATAAAGCAATGGAAAACTGGGATGGTAAAGAACTTCCACCAGAAGAAGTTTTTGAAGCATTTTATTTAGATTATAAAATTTTAGTTAAGAATAAAACTGCAGGAAAATTACAGACACAATTAAATTATGAAAAAAATGGTTTTAAAAGTGTTTTAAAAAAACTTGCCAGAAAACAAAAGAAATTCGAGGAAGGAAACTACAAAGAACAAATAATGAAAGTTCACAAAAGATGGAGAAATGTTGAATATTGGAGAGCAATTAAAAGAAGAGCTCCATCTTATACATACTCAAAATATCTTAAGGGTATAGATATGTACTCAAATGAAGATGGAAAAATTGTTCAAGTATCTGAGGATAGACGAATTCACAGAATTTTATGGATTAGAACAGTGGAGGTTGCTTTCTTTGTAACTTTGTTTTGTTTTTTAATGGCTTATCCAATTGCACATTTATTGGCAACTCTACCCATGAAATATAGTAATTTGCTAATGATTTGTGTCTTATTGCCTTTTTGGACTTCTTTACTTGTAAGAACTGCTAGTTGGATGATTCTTTTACAACAACAGGGTATTGTTAATGACTTTTTTGTTTGGATTGGACTTGTAGCTGACGATAACAGACCAGAAATGATGTACAATAAAACTGGCACCTATGTAGCAATGACACAAATATTATTACCATTCATGGTGTTACCTTTGTACAGTGTTATGAAAACAATATCACCTAGTCTGATGAGAGCTGGCAAATCTTTAGGAGCAACACCAGCTACTGCTTTTTTTAAAGTTTATTTTCCACTTACAATTCCAGGTATTGGGGCAGGTTGCTTATTAGTATTTATCCTTGCAATTGGGTATTACATAACCCCAGCCTTAGTAGGTGGAGCTTCAGGAACACTTATTAGTAACCAAATAGCATATCACATGAAGAGTACTTTAGATTGGAGTTTTGCATCTGCGATGGGTTTAATGCTTTTGACAGGAGTACTTGTAATCTATTGGATTTATAACAAACTTGTAGGAGTTGATAATATTAAACTAGGATAAATATGGCTTTACCGAAATATACAGAACCACATTATAGAATTTGGCATTATTTTTATCTTTTTGTTTGTGGATGTGTTTTCTTCTTTTTAATTGCACCTTTATTTGTAATTTTTCCATTATCATTTAATGCGGAGGAATTTTTAGTCTTTACAGATGGAATGAAGAGACTGGATCCAGATGCTTTTTCATTAAGGTGGTATAATGATATGATTTATGGAACGAAAAATCCGTGGGGGTTAGCAGCAAGAAATAGTTTTATAATTGCTATATTTGCAACTTTAGGATCAATTATTTTGGGTACTCTTGCTGCATTGGGTTTAAGCAGCAGACATATGCCATATAAAGGTTTGATAATGGCAATTTTAATTTCTCCAATGATAGTTCCACTGATTATTTCAGGTGTTGCAATATTCTTTTTTATGGCAAAAGTAGGTTTAGCAGCAACACACTTGGGTATTATATTAGCACACATTATTCTTGGAACTCCCTTTGTTGTAATAACAGTTACTGCAACATTATCAGGTTTTGATCACAGTATAACACGTGCAGCATCTAGTCTTGGAAGCAGTCCTTATAATACATTTATGAAAATTACCTTACCATTAATATTACCTGGAGTAATTTCAGGTGGTTTATTTGCTTTTGTAACATCATTTGATGAGGTTGTAGTCGTATTATTCTTAGCAGGCTTAGATAATACAACAATTCCAATTCAAATGTGGACAGGTCTTAGAGAGCAGCTTAGTCCTACAATTTTAGCTGTAGCAACTTGCTTAATAGTTTTGTCAGTATTAATTTTACTAACAGCTGAGCTTTTAAGAAGAAGATCTGAAAGATTAAGAGGAATAAATAGATAGTTTAGTTTACAGATTCAATTACTGTAGCAATTCCCATACCCAAACCAATACACTGAGTTGAAAGTGCATATTTTTTATTTTCTCTCTTAAGTAATTCAGCAGCTTTGCCTGTAATTCTTGCACCGGTTGCTCCAAGAGGATGCCCAAGGGCAAGTGCTCCACCATCTAAATTAACTTTACCTTTGTCTATACCTAAATCTTTAATGCATGCTAAAGATTGCGAAGCAAAAGCCTCATTCAATTCAACAATATCAATTTTATCTGCTGACAAATTAGCTCTCTCCAAAGCTTTTCGCGATGCTCCAATCGGACCTAACCCCATATAGTCAGGGTCACAACCTTGTACTGCTGTAGATACAATTCTTCCCAAAATATTTAAATTATTTTCTTTTGCGTAATTTTCTTCGCAAATTAATGTTGCAGCTGCACCATCGGTTAAAGGTGATGAAGTGGCTGCTGTTACAGTACCATTTTCATCGAACGCGAGTTTTAATCCATCCAACTTTTCCATTGTACTACCTGGTCTAATATTTCCGTCAGTATCACAATCTCCAATAGATACAATTTCATTTTTAAAATTACCTTTTGTTTGTGCCTCATGTGCTTTTTGATGACTTGAGATTGCAAATTCCTGCTGTTCATGTCTTGAAATATTATATTTTTTAGCAACATTTTCAGCAGTAGTTCCCATTGAAAAATATACATGAGGATTATCATTTTTATTTTCTGGATAAGGTATTGGATCAAACCCTGTATTAACTCTTGTCATACTTTCAACACCACCACATATAAATACCTTTCCTGCGCCTAATGAAATTTTACCTGCTGCAATATGAATAGCCTCCATTGAAGAACCACACCATCTGTCAACTGTCATTCCTGAAGTTTTGACATCCATATTAGTTAAAAATGTTGTCAACTTCCCAATATTAAATGATTGCTCTCCAGTTTGAAATGCACAACCAACAACAATATCTTCAATGTCTTCTTTTTTAACATTGGATTTAGCAACTAAATTTTTAATCACTTCTGCTAATAAATTTACTGGCTTTTTATCTACGAGCGCACCTTTTCTCGCCATTGTAAAAGGTGATCTAGAGAAGCCGGCAATTACAGGTTTAAACATAATAATAAATATAAGGTTAATCTGGAAATGGTAAAGAAGTTATAATGCCTTTTCTATTTTTTCCATTAAAAGTATTTACAAAGACCTCATTTCCAATTTCCCAATAATCTTTTAAAATCATTGAAAGACCTATATTCTTTTTAAATCTTGGAGAATATATTCCAGAAGCAATTTGCCCAATTTTTGTATTATCTCTTGAATATACTGGTAAAGGTACACCAGTTGGCTTACATGGATCTCCATCAAATAAAATGCCTCTCATTCTTTGTACAATTCCAGCAGATTGGATCTTTCTTAAAGCCTCTTTACCTATAAAATCGTGATCATCCTCTTGTATACAGTATTTTTCAAGATTACACTCTAGGGGATTATTTTCTCTTGTAAAATCATTTCCGTATGACATTAAACCAGCCTCAATTCTATCAATTAAATTTGGGCATCCTGGAGAAATATTAAATTTTTTTCCATTTTCCCATACAGTATCCCAAAGTTTTTCTCCAAGTTCTATTTCATTAAAATGTGTTTCAAATCCCTTAAAATATATTTCAAAACCATCTTGTTTACTGTAACCAGATCTCGCAATAATTTGTTTAGTTCCTAGAAAATCAAAAACTTTAAAATTAAAAAATTTTAACTTCTTTATATCCTCCCCAAATATTGAAATTAGAAGATCTTCAGATTTTGGACCTTGAATGGCTAGTGGATAAACATCTGGTTCGATAATTTCTACATTTAAATTTGATCCTAAAGCAATTCCTTTAGCCCAAAGTAAAATATCTGAGTCTGCAATAGAAATCCAAAACATATCGTCATCTAGTTTTAATAAAACTGGATCATTAATCATTCCAGCAGTTTCATCAATAATTGGAATATAAAAACATTTACCTGTCTCCATTTTTTTTATGGATCGAGGTGTCAATTTTTGCACAAGTCTTTCAGCATCAGGCCCTGTAATTTGTACTTGTCTTTGACAAGACACATCCCACACTTGAACCTGCTCTCTTAAATGCCAGTAGTCTTCTTCAACAGTATTCTTAAAACCTTTTGGTAGTAGCATGTGATTGACAACAGTAAAATCAGATACTCCACATTCTTCTACTTTATTGGTAAATGGTGTTCGTCTTATACGTCTAGACATATTTAATTTTATATTTTTTTGTGGAATTAAATTTTCTTTACTCATTTTATTTAGACCACCATACTGTATAGCTATTTTTACAAATTATAATTGGTATATGATATTTTTTATTTTGGTCTTCCATTTTAAATTTAATGTTAATTTCTGAAATTATTTTTTTTTCCGAAAAATAATTGCCAGTTTTGCAAACCATTTCATATTCACACTTGCAGTCGTTTTTACTTAATTCAAATTCTTGTAGTATACGACCACCTTCGTCAGATTTAGTTTCGCAGAAAACTTTTTTTTCTCCACTCTCACTAATTTGATAAATAATTACATCAATATTTGCGGCGTGCGAACCATTTGTTGCGTCTAATAAATGAGAAGAGAAAGTTGCCATAATTATTCTATTGATGATTTTTCTCTTTTACTTGCAACTGCAGAAACTATTGGGCTTAATACAGGTTTTGCTTTAACATTTATACATGCGGGCTTTCCACTTTCCATTGCCCTTTTAAGTGCTGGACCTAGCTCTTCTCTTTTATTGACTAATTCCCCATGTCCTCCAAAACCTTCAAATATCTTGTGAAATGGTATATCACGGAAGTCAGTTCCCACACTTTTTCCACTTTTAAATAACCTCTCTTGTTGCTGACCAATTGAAGCAAGACCCCCGTTATTATCAATTACAACAGTAATAGGTTTTTTCTCATAAAATACACTTTCAATAGACATACCTCCTGATAAAAATGCACCATCACCACTAATCAGAACTACATTAGAATCTGGACTATGATTTTTAGCAGAAAGAGCGAATGAAACTCCAACACCTAACATACTAAAAGTTCCAGGATGTAATATTCCTTTTAATTTTTTCCCTTTGGCACCTGCAATGTTGATTGCAATTTCTGACCAAAAATGAGTATTTCCTCCATCAATTACAAGCCAGTCATTTTCATTCATTGCATCTTGAACATCCAATGAAAGTTGTAGAGGGTGAATTTTACCTCCATTTTTTTTTGATGCTTCAGCTTCAATTTCTAAATCTTTCAAAGATTTATCAACCCATTCTCTCTTCTTTTTTTTATTTTCTTCAAACCAATTTGCACCTAAAGACCATTTATTATTTTTTTTTAAATTTGATAATGTATCTAAAAAAACACCAGGATCACTTAGTAAACTTAAATCTGCTGCTCTATTAAGTTCTAATTCTTCATGTGAACCATTTACACAAACTAATTTTGTTGATTCTGGTATAAAAGGTGGATTTCCAAAATTTAATTGATTATCCAATCGCGCTCCAATAACAAGAACCAGATCTGAATTGTGTAATGCAAATTCTGAAGGAGGATATTGATGTATATCAGCCAACCCCATGTAAGCGTTAGCCTCTTCTCCTAATAATTTTTGATGATACGGAACATTAAAAATTGGTATATTTAAATTGTTACCAGCAGCTTCAAGATTTTTTTCTGAATGTGACCACCAAACACCATGTCCACCAATCATAACTGGTTTTTTTGCATTACAAGCAAGTTCTAAGACTTCTGAAAGTAAGTTTGGATCAGGCCAAGCTTTGGCTATAGGTTTTGCTTTTTGAGAATATGGTCTTTCTTCTAAACCAACTTCCTCTTCAAAAGATGAAAACATTATATCAACAGGAAGACTAAGATGTACAGCACCAGGATACCCATTAGTTGCAATATGATATGCTTTGTCTATAAATTCTCTTATTCTAGTTCCATCAGTAATACTTGCGCTATATTTTGTTAAAGGAGCTGCAATTGAAACATCGTCAATTTCTTTAAAACCACCTGAACCTTGTCTTTTAAGACTGCTAGATCCTGTAATATAAATAATTGGACTTCTCTCACCCCAAGCTTCCATCATTGAAGGGACAGCATTAGTAAATCCTTCAGGTCCAACTAAACATACTGATGGTTTACGAGTAATTCTTGTATTGCCATCAGCCAAATGTCCAGCAATCTGCTCATGAGGAGTGTTTATAACTTCAATTTGGCACTCAGCAAAACCTTCAATTGCTGGATTACAAAAACCTCCTGAAAGCGTGAAAACTTTGCTAATTCCTTTGTCTTTTAGAGCTCTTGCAAGTAATGCTCCACCTCTAATTTTATTTTTGCTCATTCAGTAATTTACCTTATTCAAAGTATTCTCTATTACTATATTAGAAGTTATATCATTAATATCATTTAATCCTACTAACCCAAGAGTAGTGCTAGCTTCTTCTTTAATTATTTCCACAATTCTCCGCAATCCTTTTTTTCCATCAGCGCCCATTGCATACATTACGGGTCTGCCAATCATTGTATAATCAGCACCAAATGCAAGCGCTCTCACTATATCACTTCCACTTCTTATTCCACTATCAAAGATTAGAGGAAAATCACTTCCAACTGATTTTCTGATTAGTGGAAGCATATTTATTGCTGCTGTAGCGCTATCTAATTGTCTTCCTCCATGATTTGAAACTTGAATTGCATCAGCACCAGCACCTTTAATTTTTGTTGCATCGTCAGGAGACATTACTCCTTTAATTACAAGTTTACCCTTCCATTTATCTCTCACTCTCTTAAGAGTATCCCAATCAGTAGAGCCTCTACTTTCTTTTCTTTTAAAAATACCGTCTCCACTTTTAGATGTTACATAGTTCATTGGTTTAGGAATGCCGCTTAGTAAAGTTGATAAAGACCAAGTAGGGTGAGTTGCAAAATCAAAAAACTGTTTTGGACCAATCTTAAAAGGGTAGGAGAAACCGTTTTTATCATCTCTAGTTCTTCTGGATAGTACTGGAACATCTACAGTTAATATTGCAACTTCATATCCAGTATTCTTAGCTCTATCTAAAAGCTCCATAACAAAATTTTCATCTTGAAATATATATAGCTGCATCCATGAGTGACCTTCTGAAAGTTCATACATTTTTTCTAAAGTTGTTGTGGAAGCCATAGAGACACACGTAGGTATATTATTTCTCGCACTTTCAGCTGCTAACATTGAGTCTGCTCCAGGCCATGATAAATTAGTCATTCCCATTGGAGCAAAACCAAAGGGAAAATCGAATTCATAACCTAATACTTGTTTTTTAAGAGATCTCTTTTCGACATTTCTTAAAACTTTAGGTTCAAGTCTAATTTGATCTAAAGCCGTGCTATTTATTTCTGCTAATTTTTCATCTCCAGATGCCCCGTCAATAAAATCAAAAACTAATTTAGGTAGACGTTTTCGTGACAGTTCCCTTGCATCTTTAATGCTAAAAATTTTTTGACTTGGTAAAATATTATCACTCATTATTAATTTTAATATATTCTTTTAAATTAAGTTGTTTATTTTGATCAACAAAATAAGCATTATGACTTTCTCTGGAAGAATAAACCTCTGTTGGTTTTCCGTCAATAAAAAGTACCGCTACTCCATCATCAATAGCTACACCACTTGGTAAAATTTTATTTTTTATATTTTGTCTGTATTTATCTGCTCTTTTTTCATCTGAATAATGTGGGGTAAAACTTCCTGATATAAGCCCAATTCCACTTAATGGTTTGAAGCCAGGTCCATCTGAGTCTGTCAAAAAATAATCAAACCAACATGCAGCCCCAGCACTTACACCAGAAAGAATTATTCCTGTGTTATAAACTTCTTTAAAAATTTCAAATAAATTATTTTTTTTCCATAAGTCGAGCATGAATTTTGTATTTCCTCCTCCTACATAAACAGCATCTAAATTTGAAATCCAGTTTTCAAAACCCTTAACATTAGAGACAAGGTCGAAATGAGAAACTTTTAAACTAATATTCTTAAATCTTTTATAAAATAGATCAGTTTTTTTAGTATCATCTTTACTGGCTGTTGGTAAAAATCCAATAGAACATTTTTCTTTACTTATTTGATCTAAAAAAAATTGATCTAAATCGCTGTCTTCCTTATGAGTGAAACCACCACCCCCAATAGCTATTATTTGTTTTTTGGCCTTCACTAAATAACGTTTTTAATTTGCAGTTTTAATACCTGCCCAAGGATTAGGCACTTTAGGAATATTTCTATTTAGACCTCTAACAATTTCTCCTTTTGCATCATACATCGGCAACTTACAGATTTCTCCTTTATGAACTTTTCCATCAGTACATTTAACATCAACAACATCTCCTGGTCCATTTTTATTATTTTTGAGGTGCACAATACCAACCCCACAAATTTGATATGGTGACCAAGTACTAGAAGTTATTTGACCAATAATCTTTTCATTAATTTTAATACTTGCACCTTTAATAGCGGTTCCCTCTACAACTCTAATTCCCCATGTCTTACATTTTTTATCTGATATCATGAGGGCTTCTTTCCCAATAAAATCTTCTTTATCAAAATTTATAAAACGCCCAAGACCAACTGAAAATGGATTTGTTTTTTTTGTAAAATCTTGTCCAGCAGATAATAGACCTGCCTCAATCCTTCTACATCTAAAACCAGGTGTCGCAACTAAAATCATACCTAATTTTTTTCCTTCCGTAAGAATGTGATCTCCTATCTTTTCAGTTTCATTCTCAGGTCGAAAATAAATTTCCCAGCCTAGTTCATTTGTGAAACCGCTTCTGCTTACGATTACGTTTTGATCTAAAATCTTTAGTTCTTTCCAATCAAAATATTTCCAGTCATTTTCAGAAAATCCATCGGCTATATTTTCTAAAAGTTTCATGGATAGAGGACCTTGAATTTGACTAACCCACACTTCAGGATCTTTTATTTCAACATCCATATTTTTAGAATGAGCTTTGTACCAAGAAAAAAGATCTCCATCTGCTTGGGCAAACCAATATTTATCTTCATCTATTTTTAATAGAACTCCATCTGTAATCATTCCACCATCATGATAACAAGCAAATTGATAGGAACATCTTCCTTTTGATATTTTTGATACGTCTCTTGGAAAAATTTTTTGTAGTAAATTTAATGAATCTGGGCCAGATATTTCAAATGGATGTTCACCAGTATGTCTAAATATTATTTCTTGCCTCCCTTTCCAATACATTTCCTCTGAACTAACATTTGACAATTTTTCAAGTGTTAATCTTCCAGCATAATTAGAATATTCAGGGTCATATGGAAGCTCTTGATAAGTTAGTGGATGAACTTTAATTGACCTTGCAAGCTCCAAAGAGTTTGAATTTTCAAGGCTTACAGGCTTTACCGTAAACCTATATTTATTGATTAAATCTTTCATTATCTTTTTTTTAAATAATCAAAATACATCAATAAAACAAATAAAAAAGAACCATTTTCACTGTTGCTATATAAGTTGCTAATTGTTACCTTTTGCTTTTTTAAAGAGAGGAAATTATGAAAAACATTTTTAAATTGATATCAGTTTCATTGGTATCACTATTTGTAACGTTTTCATTTGCCAATGCATCAAGTGGAGTTTTTAAATTATCCCACGATGTTGGTTTTGGAAAAGATACAAATTTAGACGCAATTACTAAGGGACGATTGTTTCAGGTAGTAATAATGACACAGAACCGTCTTGTTAGAAAAGATCTTAAAGGGGTTACATCTCCTGAGCTAGCAACAGATTGGTCAGGAAATGCAGATGCAACAGAATGGACTTTTAACTTAAGAAAAGGTGTTAAATTCCATGATGGATCTGATTTTGACGCAGAAGATGTAAAATATTCTTTGATGAGAGTTAAAGATCCTGAAATTGGTTCACCCGCCAAGAAAAGTATGAGTGCTGTAACGGATATTGAGGTCGTAGACTCACACACAGTAAAAATGAAGTTGAATACATCTTTTGCAGATTTTCCACTTTTATTAACTGATTACAGACTAAGAATGATACCTAATGGATCAGGAGATACTATTGGAAAAACTGGTATTGGAACTGGACCTTTTATAGTAGAAAAGTTTGATGCCGAGGGAACAACAATTCTTAAAGCAAACCCAGATTATTGGGAAGGAGCTCCTAAACTTTCTGAAGTACATGTTATAGCTATCCCAGATGGTCAAGCTAGAATTCAAGCTCTTCTTACTGGTCAAATAGATATGAATAGATATGTTCCATTCAATCAGAAAAAAATATTTGATGGTAATTCAAAGTTTAACGTTTCAGTAATACCAACAGGAAATTGGAGAGGCATGGTTATGAGAACTGACGTTGCACCATTTGATGATCCTAGAGTAAGAAAGGCCGTTAGAATAGCTGTAGACAGACAAGAACTAGTTGATTTAGTTATGGCTGGAGCAGCAACAGTATCTTGCGATACACCAGTTGCACCTTCAGATCAATACAGAATGGAGAAGAGCTGTCCGCCTCAACCAGCGACTGCAAAAAAATTATTGAAAGAAGCTGGTTATCCAGATGGTATAGATATGACAATTCATGTATCTACAAAAGAACCAACATGGCCTACTATTGCCGAGGTTTTACAACAACAATTTGCAAAAGCTAACATAAGAGCAGATATCCAAATGACACCTTCAAAAAGTTATTGGAATGAAACTTGGATGAAAAAGGCTGTAGCAATGACACGTTGGAATGAAAGACCTGCAGACAGTATTTTGCATGAAGCTTATCATAGTGAAGCAAAATGGAACGAGTCTTTCTATAAAAGTGCTTCTTTTGACAAGAATTTAGCTGAAGCTAGAGGAGAGTTAAATTTTAACAAAAGAAAAAAAGCATATATTAATGCACAGAAAACACTATGGGAAGAGTCTGGAACTATGATTCCTTACCATGTATCTAGACTGGTTGTCACATCTTCTAAAGTGAAAAACCTCGACGAAGTTGAGTATTTTTCAATTAGATGGCACACAGTAAGCGTTGATTAATAATTTTTGTTTTACAGGCCTTTAAGTAGGCCTGTAAAACCTCTTTCATTTCTATATAAATAATTTAAAATTTAAGTGTTCTTATGCTTTTTTTAATTATTAAAAGAATTCTATTAGGTTTTATAACTTTATTTATTGTATCTTTAATCACTTTTGTTGGAACAGAAATTTTACCAGGTGATGCTTGTACAACGTATCTTGAAAGACAAGCGTTTGGTGAACAACTAGAAGCCTGCTATAGAAGACTAGGCTTAAACGTTCCAGCCTATGAAAGATATGTATCTTGGGCAGTAAATGCTATTCAAGGAGACTTTGGTTATTCATTGAGTGGAGAGATGCCGATCAAAGAGGTTCTAGGACCACGGATTAAAAATTCATTAGTTCTAGCATCAGCTGCTATTTTTATTGGTATACCAATTGCATTAATACTAGGAATTGTAACAGCTCTTTGGAGAGATAAATTACCTGATGTTGCAATTTCTACAGTTACTATATTTGCTATGACTATTCCAGAATTTATCAGTGCTACACTATTAATTTTAATTATTGCAATATGGCTAGAATGGTTGCCTGGTATTGTAATAGTTCCAACTGATGTTTCATTCTTAGAACTATTACCAAATATTATTTTACCGGTAATCGCTATTGCAATGATTATGACAGCTCATATGGCACGTATGGTAAGATCAAGTGTCATTCAAGTTATGGCAAGTGAATATGTTCAAATGGCAATTTTAAAAGGTGTTCCATATTGGAAAATGGTTTTTAAACACGTTTTACCAAATGCGTTATTGCCTGCTATTAATGTTGTAGCATTAACAATTGCATGGTTATTAGGTGGTGTTGTTGTAACTGAGGTTGTGTTTAATTATCCTGGTCTTGGAAGATTAGTTATTGAGTCGATTTCAAACAGAGATTTACCCACTGTTCAAGCCTTAGCAATAATTCTTGCATCTATTTATGTTAGTATAAATTTACTAGCAGATCTAATGACGTTGATGCTTAATCCAAGATTAAAGACGTTACAGATAAGAAAGTAAAATGAAAGTAAATAGTATATATAAAGAAGAGAAAAAAAGTGCATTTCAGAAGGTTTCTGAAGTTATAATAACTATGGCGTCAAGACCGTCTGGTTTCATCGGACTAAGTATTTTAGTTTTTCATATTATTCTTGCTTTTATAAGTCCTTATATTGCGCCTTATGATTTCAAAGCAATAAATCCAACTTTAATGCTTCAGGCTCCATCTGCTGAATATTGGTTTGGTACAGATGATCTTGGTAGGGACGTTTTTACTCGAACAATTTTAGGTGGAAGAACAGCTTTAACAATCACATTTTTCGGATCTTTGATAGCACTTCTTTGGGGAGGTCTATTAGGAATTTTTTGTGGACTAGTTGGTGGAAAAATTGACGATATTGTAATGAGAATTGTTGATGCATTTTTGTCTATACCATGGATATTAGCAATGCTATTAATTGTATCTTTGCTAGGTACATCTACTGAAGTATTGATACCTGCTTTAGGTTTTTTTTATGGTAAAGGAATTGTAAGAGTAGCTAGAGCAGCAACTCATGATGTTATTGCTAAAGACTTTATAGTATCTGCAAGAGCAAGAGGACACAGTAATTTTTCAATTATTTGGAATGAAATAATACCAAATGTTCGAGATGCAATTTTGGTAGAAGGTGCGATGAGATGGTCTTGGATGTTGCTTGGTTTCAGTTCTTTATCTTTTTTAGGTTTTGGAGTTAGCCCTCCAACTCCAGACTGGGGATTGATGATATCAAATGCTAGAGGTTTAATGTCTTTTGCTTATTGGGCTGTAATAGCACCGATTGTTGGATTAAGTAGTCTAATAATTGGTATTAATTTAACAGCAGACGCTTTTGCCAAAGCACTAGGCATAGATAGATCCACAAAAGCTCCTGTTTAATTATGAGTGATATAATTCAAAAAGTAAAAAATCTATCTATTGGATTTAAAAGTAAAAAAGGTGAAGAAATTTTAATTTTAAAAAATATAA
The DNA here is from genome assembly GCA_902591775.1 of uncultured Pelagibacteraceae bacterium. Lineage (GTDB taxonomy): Bacteria > Pseudomonadota > Alphaproteobacteria > Pelagibacterales > Pelagibacteraceae > Pelagibacter. Next base: position 62,628 of record CACJBW010000002.1, on the reverse strand, counting down.
GCACAAAAATTAAAAAAGGTGAAACAGTAGGAATTGTTGGAGAATCTGGATCGGGAAAAAGCACATTGGCATTAGCAATGATGGGGTATGTAAAACATGGCCTATATACGATTGGAGGAGAGTGTGAGTTTAATTCTTCAAATCTACTAAATATGAAAAGTAAAGATTTAGAAAAAATCAGAGGCAGAAAGATAGCAATGATACCGCAAAATGCAGGTCAGGCATTAACACCAAACTTAAAAATAGGTTATCAAATTGATGAAGCTTTACAATTACACTCTGATTTAAGTGAGAAAGAAAGAGAAAAAAAAATTTCCGAATTATTAAATAAAGTTAGACTTCCTTCACCAGAAACAATTGCTTTAAGATATCCTCATGAACTTTCAGGAGGACAACAGCAGAGAGTTGCCGTAGCGATGGCGTTAGCGGGAACTCCTGATTTGCTTCTTTTAGACGAACCAACTACAGGATTAGATGTTACAACACAAGCTCATGTATTAGAGCTTCTCAATTTTATTGCAAAGGATACAGGAACTTCGATGGTTTATGTAAGTCATGACTTAGGAGCAATAGCCCAAGTGAGCGATAGAATTATTGTTATGTATTCAGGAGAAATTGTTTTGGAAGGTCCTTCAAGGGATATTCTTAAAAGACCAATTCATCCCTACACACATGGATTATTAAAATCTATACCAAAATTATCTTTAGCTGGCCTACCCGAGTCAATGCCTGGTAGTCAACCTCAACCAGGAATAATTCAAAGTGGTTGCAGTTTTTTCGATAGATGCAATTTTTCTGAGGATAAATGTAAAAACAATTCACCACAATTAGAGTTTTTAAAAGAATTAAATACTAGCGTTAGATGTTTTAACTATGAAAAACTTTTGAAAGAAAGTCAGTTTAATCAAAATGTAAATAAAATTAAAAACAATTCAAATGACAAAGAAATATTAAACTTATCAGAGGTCTCTATAAGCTATGCCAAACAAAAATTATTGGATCAAATTTTTAATAGAATTTCTGATGACAATCCAACGGTGAAGGACATTAATATTAATATAAAAAAAGGAGAGACTATTGCCCTTGTAGGAGAATCAGGTAGTGGAAAATCAACAATTCTGAAATCTATCGCTGGGTTGCTCAGAACTAAAGATGGTTTAATACGGTTCGATGAAAATAGAAATTTATCATCTGATTTGAAAGAAAGAAATCCCAATGATTTAAGAATCATTCAATTAATATTTCAAAATCCAGATGAGTCTTTGAATCCAAACCACACAGTAGAAGAAATTATTGCTCAACCTCTGAAATTATATTTTGGATTAAAAGGTGAAGAATTAAATAAAAATATTATAGATCTTTTGCAAAAAGTAAGACTAGGAGAATTTTACATGTCTAGATATCCAAGACAACTGTCTGGTGGAGAAAAACAAAGAGTAGCAGTAGCAAGAGCTTTTGCTGCAAAACCAGATATAATTTTATGTGATGAAGTAACATCTGCATTAGATGTTTCAGTACAAGCTGCTGTATTAAATCTATTGCAACAACTTAAAGAAGATTTTGGAACAACATACATATTTGTGTCACATGATTTAGCTGTTGTAAGAGCAATAAGTGACAGAGTGGCAGTCCTCTATCAAGGAAGGCTCTGTGAAGTAGGACCCTCAAATGATGTTTATAAATTTCCGTCCCATCCTTACACTGAGGTTTTATTGGGTGCAGTTTTAGAACCAGATCCTGATATAAAACCTAAACTGGTTGCAGAGGATATTGTGGAAGAAAAGCCACCTGAAAAAGGTTGTAGTTTTCAAGGCAGGTGTTCAAGAATTGTAGGAGATATTTGTAAAAAAGAAATACCACCTTGGCAATTAACTGATAGTGGTAACGCTATTAGATGTCATATACCTATTAAAGAATTACAAAAAGAACAATTTTAACAGATTAATTTATTATTTTAAAATTTATTTAATTGTGCTTAAATACCTCAGCTATGAAAAATAATCCTACATTAGTGAAAAATTTACTTTCAGACTATAAAATAAATATTTACTTCCAAAATATTTCTTTGATGTTGATCGGAACATTAATTTTAGCTTTTTCATCAAAAGTACAGGTTCCATTCTGGCCAGTTCCTATGACTATGCAAACATTTGTAGTCTTTATAATTGGAATGACATTTGGATCTAAATTAGCTTTTTTCACACTTTTACTTTATTTATTTGAAGGAGCTATTGGACTTCCAGTTTTTGCAAAAGGTGGAGGAATACTTTATTTAACTGGTCCAACAGCTGGTTATCTTTATGGTATGACAATTGCAGCTGGATTTATAGGTTATTTAGCAGAAAGAAATTTTAATGACTCGTACTTTAAAAGTTTAATTTCTCTTATGATTGCAACATCAATTATTTTTATAATAGGGGTGGGTTATTTAGGCTCAGTTATAGGATATGACAAGGCACTTGCTGGTGGTTTATATCCTTTTTTACCAAGTGAATTGTTTAAAATAGCTATAGCAGTGGCAATAATTCCGTCAATTACAAAAATAATTAAATAATAATATTAAAATATTTAATGGCTTTAAGTTGCTCTTGAATAAGATTTTCATTATAAACTTTTATTCTCATTATGAAAATTAACAAAGTAGTAGTTATAGGTTCAGGGACAATGGGTAGTGGAATTGCTGCTCAATTATGCAATGCAAATATTCCAGTAACATTGTTAGACTTAACAACCGAAATTTCTGAAAAAGCTAGGGATAGAATTTTAAAATCTAGACCTCCTTTATTAATAGATAAGTCAAAAATAAATAATATTAATGTTGGAAATATAAATGATAATTTTAATGAGGTTGGTGAAGCAGACTGGATAGTTGAAGCGGTCGTTGAGAGAATTGACATTAAACATAATATTTATGAAAAAATTTTTAAAGAAAGAAAGAAAGGATCAATAGTATCTTCAAATACATCTTCTATTCCAATTAAAGTTCTCTCAGAAAAACTCTCAGAGGAAGAAAAAAAAGATTTTTGTATAACTCACTTCTTTAATCCAGTCAGATATATGGATTTGTTAGAAATTGTAAAAAATGAAAATAATGACTTAGATCAAATAAACTCACTTAAAAATTTTTGTGAAAAAGATTTAGGAAAAGGAGCATTAATTTGTAATGATACTCCAGGATTCTTAGGAAATAGAATTGGTGTCTACGCTATGCAAGTGGCTATGATTGAAGCTTTTAAAATGAAATTAACAATTGAAGAAGCTGATGCCGTTTTTGGAAGGCCAATGGGAATACCAAAAACAGGGGTTTTTGGACTTTATGATTTAATTGGAATTGATTTGATGGCTGATGTTTTGAAAAGTTTTATAAAAGAACTTCCAGAAACTGACGACTTTCAAAATGTAGCAAAAGAAATACCATTAGTTAAAAAACTTATAGAAACTGGGTACACAGGGAGAAAAGGGAAAGGTGGTTTCTATAGAATGAATAAGTCTGATAATAAAAAAGTTCTAGAGGGGATTAACTTAGAAACAGGTGAATACTCGCTATCACAAAAATTCAATTTAGGGTCAGAAAAAATGGATATTGTTGGTCTTATAAATAGAAAAGATAAATATGGTGAATACGCTTGGTCTGTAATTTCAAGAATTATTAAATACGCATCATCTTTAGTTCCGGGTATTACAGATAAATTTAATGATATCGATGAAGCAATGAGACTAGGCTTTAATTGGTCTAAGGGACCTTTTGAAATGTTAAAAGAAATTGGTGTTAAGAATTTTTTTGAAAGAATAGATAAATTTGAAAATAATAAGTTTCTTGAAAACTTATCTCAAAGCAAAGATGAAAACTTTTATGGTGAAAGACAACAATACACTGATTTAGAAACTTTAGGAAAAATAAAACCTAGAGCAACTAAATTGGATAAAAATAATTCTGCTGAAATCTACAGGTTTGATGATTTTAATATTGTTGAATTCACAACTAAGGCTAATGCATTAGATTATGACTCGATGGATAGCTTAAAAAATGCAACAGACAAACCTTTAATAATAATGAACGAGGCAATGCAATTTTCAGCTGGTGTAAACTTGTCTTACACAATGAATTTTGCAGACAAAGGAGATTATAAATCTATTGAAAAGTTTGTTAAATATTTTCAAGAGACATGCAAACATTTAAAATATTCTAAATATCCAGTTGTTTCAGCGCCATCAGGATTGGCGTTGGGTGGAGGTTTTGAAGTTTTATGTCAAAGCAACTTTGTTGCATCCCATACTAATATTGTAGTTGGCTTAGTTGAGACTATGGTTGGATTAATTCCAGCAGGTGGAGGATGTAAAGAAATGCTTTGGAGATGGTCTCAAACTGAAGAAGCAAAAAATGATCCTGATTATGCTCCTTTAAAAGTATTTGATATTATTGGATATGCTAAAACTGCTACCTCGCCAATTGAAGCCGAACCACTTAAATATTTAAGACCAGAAGATAAAAAAATAATGAGTAGAAATAGCTTATTATCAGTTTCAAAAGAAATTATTCAAAATAATAATGAGTTTACTCCCCCAACCGAATGTACTTTTAAACTTTCAGGAAAAAACGTTTATGACAAAATGTTAAAAATGTTAGAGAAATTATACAATGAAAAAATTATTCTTGATCATGGAATGGAAGTTGGCAAAGAATTAGCTAAAGTTTTAAGTGGTGGTGACACTACATTAGAAAATACTCTATCAGAGGATGATTTATATAAATTAGAATTAGATGCATTTATGAAGCTAATAGAGACAGAGAAAACTCAAGAAAGAATTAAACATACATTGAAAACTGGTAAACCTTTGGTAAACTAGCATTATGGCAAATAGACCAACAAAAAAACAAGCGGATAACGCTACAAAGATTTTAATATCTTGGAAGAAAAAAATGCCATTTTATTATGCTGCAGCTATTATAATTGCTTTACTAATAATTCTATTTTCGTCAAATTCGAATAAAGAGCTTTCTATGCATCAAAAAAATATCAATGATTTTAAAAAAGCAGCTGAATTTATTCATAGAAATAGCTCGAAAAATTGAAAGATAAAAATAAAAAACCAATCCAACCAGTTAGTGGAACGAAAGTACCAAGATATGCGGGACCATCAACTTTCGCTAGATTGCCGGAATTAAGAGACGTTGAAAGTTGTGATGTAGCAATTGTAGGAGTTCCTTTTGACTCTGGAACTAGTTATAGACCTGGAGCAAGATTTGGGCCTCAGAGTATAAGACAAGCTTCAAGACATTTGAGAACAAATTATCATCCAAGTTACGACGTTGAGCCGTTTAAAGTACAACAAGTTGCTGATGCAGGGGATATTGCCTGTAATCCATTTAATATTGATGAAGCCATAAAACAAATAGAAGTTGGTGCTACAGATCTTTTAAATAAAGTAGGTGGGATAATTAGTCTTGGCGGTGATCATACAATAGCCGTTCCATTGCTTAGAGCAATTAATAAAAAGAATAAAGGCCCAGTTTCATTAGTCCATTTCGATGCTCACTTAGATACTTGGGATACTTATTTTGGAGCACCTTACACACACGGTACACCATTTAGGAGAGCCAGAGAGGAAAATTTATTTTTAGATGATGCATCAATGCATGTTGGAATTAGAGGTCCACTCTATAGCAGGGAAGATATTAAGAACGATGAAAGTTTTGGTTTTAAAATAATTCATTGCGATGAATTTCAAACAGAAGGTATAGATAAAATAGTTGAGAGAATTAGAAACAGAGTAGGAGACAATGCTTTATATCTATCGATAGATATTGATGTTCTAGACCCAGCTTTTGCTCCTGGAACTGGTACACCCGAGATAGCAGGTATGACTACAAGAGAAATTGTAAATGTTATAAGAGGATTGTCAGGGCTAAACTTAATTTCAGCAGATGTAGTTGAGGTAGCACCAGCATATGATCATGCAGAAGTAACTTCTTTAGCAGCTGCAACAATTGTTTATGAATTAACAAATTTGTTTGCAAAAGCCTAAAGAACAGATAGCTTAATATATGTTTGAAAAAAGAAATTTTTATATAAATGGTAAATGGGTAGAACCAAAAAATTCTAAAGATATTCAAGTAATAAATCCTGCTACAGAAAAAAGTTGTGCAGTTATTTCACTGGGTGGAAAAGAAGATGTTGATGATGCAGTATCAGCTGCAAAAACTGCTTTTCAAACTTGGGGTTTCACAAAAAAAGAAGAGAGGATTAAACTATTAGAAAAGTTTTATGAGTTATATAAAAAAAGATGGAATGATACTACAGAAGCAATAATGATGGAAATGGGTGCTCCAAAAGATTTTGCATCTAAACTACAAACTGGCACAGGAGCAAGTCATACGAAATCATTCATAAAGTATCTTAAAGCTTTTGATTTTGAAAAACCTTTAGGAGATCATGCGCAAGATCAGAGAATTATTTATGAACCCAAAGGAGTTTGTGTATTAATTACACCATGGAATTGGCCAATGAATCAAGTTTGTTTAAAAGTAATCCCAGCCTTAGCAGCAGGATGTACTATGATTTTAAAACCTTCTGAGCTAGCACCTTTATCATCGATGATACTTGCAGAGCTTATTGATGAGGCAGGTTTTCCAAAAGGTGTATTTAATTTGGTTAATGGAGATGGGGAAACTACAGGTAATGCACTGACCAGTCATAAAGATGTAAATATGATATCTTTTACAGGCTCAACAAGAGCTGGAGCTCTAATTTCTCAAAACGCAGCAAAAGACTTTAAAAGAGTAAGTCTTGAATTAGGTGGAAAAGGAGCAAATATTATTTTTAAAGATGCAGATTCTGAGGCAATTGAAAGAGGAGCTGCAAGATGTTTTAGAAATTCAGGTCAATCATGTAATGCACCTACAAGAATGCTGGTAGAAAAATCAATTTATGATGATGCAATTAATAGATTAAAAAAATTTGCTAACGAATATAAAGTTGATATTCCCCAAAAAGAAGGAGATCACATTGGTCCGGTAATATCAGAAACACAGTATAATAAAATTCAAGGTTTAATTAAAAAGGGTATAGATGAGGGTGCTAATTTAATAGCAGGGGGACCTGGAAAACCTGATGGTTTAGAGGATGGTTATTACGTAAAGCCAACTGTTTTTGTTGATGTAAATAATAATATGGAAATTGCCAGAACTGAGATTTTTGGTCCAGTATTATCAGTAATTCCATTTGAAACAGAGGAGGAGGCAATAGAAATTGCAAATGATACTCCTTATGGTTTGACAAATTATATTCAAACTGAAGATCAAGAAAAAGTTAAAAGAGTTGCAAGAAAGCTTAGATCTGGGATGATAGTTGCTAATACAGCTTCACTAGCTGTAGATGCTCCATTTGGAGGATTTAAACACTCTGGAATAGGAAGGGAAGGTGGAAAAGAAGGTTTATTAGAATTTTTAGAAGTAAAATCTATTGGTGGTTGGAATTAATTTAAAGATTTATTTTTAATGCCATCTAAAAAACTAATACATTTTTTAATTTCAGATAGTTTTATAAATTCATCAATCTTATGAGCTTGCTTTATAGATCCTGGTCCACATACAACTGTACTAATTCCAATCTCCTGAAATAGTCCTGCTTCTGTACCGAAAGAAACTACATCTCTAGAATTATCTCCAGTTATACTCGAAACAAACTCGCATGCTTCTGAGTTAGGGACTCTATCGAAGCCAGTAATTTCACCAATTATAGTTTTTTTTTATGGAAGATTTTGGATAAATTTTTTGCATTTCTGGTAAAAGAATTTCATTTGTAAATTTATCTATTTCGTTATTTAAGAAAATTCCATCTTCTTTAACTACTGGTCTTGTCTCCCAGTTTACATGGCATTTATCAGCAATGACGTTGTGTGCTATGCCACCAAAAATTCCACCAATTTGTAAAGTTGAATAAGGTGGTTCAAAGATCGAGTCTTTTAATTGTCTAGATTTAAGATTTTCTTTTAATTCTAATAGTTTATTCACATATCTTGCAGCAAATTCAACTGCACTCACACCTTTTTCTGGTTGTGAACTATGCCCTGCAAGACCTTCAAAATATGTTGTATATTCATAACATCCTTTGTGTGCATCTATTATTTTCATATTGGTTGGTTCACCCACTATGCAAATACAATCATGAATTTCTCTTTTTTTTAATTCTTTAATCAATATAGGGGCACCTATGCAAGCAGTTTCCTCGTCAAACGTAAATGAAAAATGAATATCTCTGTCTAAATTTGATGAAGAAAAAATAGGTGCGTATGCTAATGCACATGCTATAAATCCTTTCATATCACATGAGCCTCTACCAAACAATTTGTCATCTTTGATTGTTGCATCAAAAGGATCTGTTGCCCATCCTTTAGAAACTGGAACCACATCAGTATGTCCAGATAAAATTATTGGTTTTTTTTTACTCTTTTTTTTAGCTTTTATAGTTGAAAACAGATTTACTCTTTTTTCTTCTTCATCATATGTTCTAAAGGATACCGCACCCAATGTATTTAAAATGTTATCACAATAGTCAATTAGTTGAGTATTGTTTTCACCAGATACAGTTTTAAATGCAATTAAATCTTTTAGTATTTTAATTGAATTACTATATATTTCTTCTAAATTATTTCCTGTACTCATTTGTTTTTAATTATATATTAAATCTATGAAAGAACAAATAACCTACGACATTTATGACAAAGTAGATATCAGAGTAGGAACAGTAATATCGGTAAAAAAAAATGAAAAAGCAAGGAAACCATCTCTAGTTGTTGAGGTTGACTTTGGGAAAGATATAGGAATTAAGCAATCATCAGCACAGATAACTCATTATTATAATGAGGAAAATCTAGTCGGAAAACAAGTAATTGGCATATGTAACTTTCCTGAAAAAAATATAGCAGGTATTGTGTCTCAGGTTTTAATTCTTGGTTCTATAGATGAGGAAGGCAAAGTTGTTCTTGTTCACCCATCCCAAAAAGTAGAAAATGGTTTGCCTGTAGCATAAACATGCACCCCGAATTACTGTCTCTATGTTTGTTTATGTTTGTTACGAGCTGTTCACCAGGACCAAATAATATTGTTGCCTCTCACTCTGGGTTTAATCACGGATTTAAAAAAACTATTCCTTTAATGTTAGGAGTAATTTTTGGATTTACATTTATGCTAGCAGTAATTAATTTTGGTTTAATAAATATATTTAAGCTTTATCCAATACTTCAAAAATGTTTAATTGTAACAGGAACAATTTTTTTAATATATTTGTCATACAAAATATCATTTTCAAAATCATCAAGTGAAAATGATAATCTAAAACCTGTAAATTTTGTTGAAACATTTCTATATCAATTTCTAAATCCTAAAGGAGTAATTGTTGCTATAATTGCAGTCTCAACATATGTAGAAACTGGTGGTAACTTTATTTCATATTCAATTTGGCTTTTAAGCATTGCCTTTTTGTTTGCAGTTATTAGTATTATTTTTTGGACTATAATTGGAAAATTTATGAGGAAATTCGCGACAAATGAGAAATTTATTAAATGGTTTAATTATGTTATGTCGGCTCTCTTATTAAGCTGTATAGCAACTTTTTATTACTAAAAATATGAAACCAGGACACCAAAATTCATTTAATTGTCTAAAAGAAATATCAGTATATGGAAAAAATTATTCTTTTTATTCGCTAAAAGAAGCAGAGAAAAATGGCTTAGAGGGAATAAATAAATTACCAAAATCAATAAAAGTCTTACTTGAAAATCTTCTTAGATATGAAGACAACGTGACAGTTAATAAAGAACAAATTTTGGCGATTAAAGAGTGGTTAAATTCAAAAAAATCCAAAACAGAAATTGCATATAGACCTGCAAGAGTGCTTTTGCAGGATTATACAGGTATACCAGCTATTGCTGATCTTGCTGCAATGAGAGATACAGTTAAGGAAAAGAACAAAGATCCAAATACTATCAACCCTCTTTCTTCAGTTGATCTTGTAATCGACCACTCTGTTCAAGTGGATAAGTTTGCAACAAAGAATTCATTAAAAGAGAATGTTGATATTGAGTTTGACAGGAACTTTGAGAGATATTCTTTTTTAAAATGGGGACAGCAAGCCTTTAATAATTTTAGAATTGTCCCACCAGGCACTGGAATTTGTCACCAGGTAAATTTAGAATATTTATCAAAAGTAGTCTGGAACGAAAAATTTGAAGATAAAGAATACTTATTCCCAGATACGCTTGTTGGTACTGATAGTCATACTACAATGGTTAATGGTTTATCAGTACTAGGCTGGGGTGTTGGAGGAATTGAAGCAGAAGCAGGTATGCTAGGACAACCTATATCAATGTTGATACCAGAAGTTATTGGGTTTGAAATGAAAAATAAGCTACCTGAAGGTACAACTGCTACCGATCTAGTTTTAACAGTGGTGAAAATGTTAAGAGACAAAGGTGTTGTAGGCAAATTTGTAGAATTTTATGGAGAAGGTCTAAAAAATCTAACACTTGCTGATAGAGCAACTATTGCAAACATGGCACCAGAGTATGGTGCTACTTGTGGATTTTTTCCAATTGATGAAGAAACATTAAAATATTTAGAATTTTCAGGAAGATCAAAAGAGAATATTCAAATCGTAGAAAAATACGCAAAGGAACAAAATTTGTGGGCAAGCAAAGATGTTGTTTTTACTGATACTTTATCTCTAGATATGTCTACAGTGGTTCCAACAATTTCTGGGCCAAAAAGACCACAAGACAAAGTTCTTTTAACAGAGGCATCAAAAAATTTTATAAAAGTTTTTGAAGATATATGTAAAAAAACTGATCCAACAGTAGCAAAAGTTAAAGACACAGATTTTGAGATAAAAGATGGAGATATATTAATAGCAGCTATTACGTCATGTACGAATACCTCCAACCCAAATGTATTAATTGGTGCAGGATTGTTGGCCAAAAATGCAATTGAAAAAGGTTTAACTGTTAAACCTTGGGTTAAAACTTCATTAGCACCTGGATCACAAGTTGTTACTGACTATTTAGATAAAGCTGGTTTAAGCAAATATTTAGATGAATTAGGGTTTAATTTAGTTGGTTATGGTTGCACAACTTGTATTGGTAACTCTGGACCTTTACCAGATAACATTACTGATGCTGTTAAAGAAAATAATTTATACGCTGTCTCAGTTTTATCTGGAAATAGAAACTTTGAAGGAAGGATCTCTCCATTAGTAAAAGCAAATTATTTAGCTTCACCTCCTCTTGTAGTAGCCTATGCAATTGCAGGATCTATGAGAATGAATTTGTATAAAGATTCCCTAGGCAAAGATATCAAAGGACAAGATGTTTATTTAAAAGATATTTGGCCTTCTAACAAAGAGATTGAGGATACTCTTAAGCAATCTTTAAACCCAGAAATGTTTGTTAATAGATATTCAAATGTCTCAGAAGGGCCAGAGCAATGGCAAAAAATTAAAGTGGACAAAGGAAGTATTTATAATTGGGAAGAAAACTCTACCTATGTAAAAAAACCTCCATTCTTTGAAAATTTACCTGATGAACCAGAGGGTTTTAAGGAAATAAAAGATGCAAGACCATTATTAATTTTAGGGGATATGGTAACAACAGACCATATATCTCCGGCTGGAAGCATCCAAAAAGAAAGCCCAACAGGAAATTATTTTATGAAGCATCAAATTTTGCCCAAGGATTATAATTCTTATGGTGCAAGAAGAGGAAATCATGAAGTAATGATGAGAGGAACATTTGCCAACATTAGAATTAAAAATGAAATGGCTCCAGGAACAGAGGGAGGTTTCACTAAATTATATCCTGATGAAAAAGTAATGCCTATTTATGATGCAGTTGTTGAATACAAAAAAAGAGGAACAGATTTAGTTGTATTTGGGGGAAAAGAATATGGAACTGGTTCTTCAAGAGATTGGGCAGCAAAAGGAACAAAATTATTAGGTGTAAAAACTGTGATTGCAGAAAGTTTTGAAAGAATACATAGATCAAATCTTATAGGAATGGGTGTTTTACCTTTACAGTTTGTAGAAAACATGAATAGACAGAATTTAAACTTAAAAGGGTCAGAATTAATATCAGTATTAGGTCTTGAGAAAGGAATTGATCCTGGCGATCATTTAGAAGTTGAAATTAAATATGCAACAGGGGAAATTAAAAAAATTAAAATGTTATGCAGAATAGACACTAAAAATGAATTAGAATACTACAAGAACGGTGGTATTCTACAATATGTTCTAAGGAATATGATCAATGGATGAGGAAATAGAAATTATTAATACAAATACAAGAGTTGAAAAATTAAAAAATTTTTTAATTGCAAAAAGAAAACAATTAATAACTTTATTAATATTAATAATTTTAATATTGATCACCTTTTTTGGCTATCAAGAGTTCAAGTCTAGTAGTAAAGGAAAGCTAGCGAATAAATTTAATTCAATTGTTACAAATTTTGAAACAGATAAAAAAGAAAATATAAATAATAATCTGATAGAAATCATAAACACTAAAGATAAAACATATTCCCCATTAGCTTTCTTTTTCTTACTTGATAATGATTTAATAACGTCTAGTGATGAAATAAATTCATATTTCGACCTTCTTATAAATGAAGTATCGCTTGATAAAGAAATTAAAAATTTAACTATCTATAAGAAGGGTCTATTTAATTCAGACTTTGTTCAAGAAAACGAATTATTAAATATTCTTAATCCAGTAATAAAATCAGAGAGTATATGGAAACCCCAAGCAATGTATTTAATGGCTGAGTTTTACTTAGCAAAAAACCAAAAACAAAAGTCCAAAGATTTTTTTGATCAAGTTATGAATATAGAAAATGTGAGTCCTAAAATTAAACTAGAAGTTCAAAAAAGATTACGTTCAGAATTCGGTGAGTAAAAGATTTCTATATATATTAATTTTTATAATTATTACTAGCTGTAACCTTACTAAAGAAGATAATGAAATTAATGATGGATCAATAAATATTTTTGAAAAAATAGAACCAATAAAAAATGAACTAAATCCTGATTTAAAAATAAAATCATTAATTAAGTTTAAAAATAAGCCATTTCAGAACAACAAGACTAATAGCAACGGAAATATAAACTTTGATACAAACTTTACAAAAATAACAAATTATAAATTTAGTAAAATAAAAAAATTTCAATTTTATCAACCTGAATTATTTTTTACTAATTCTGATGAAATAATATTTTTCAATGGGAAGGGTACTATATTTAAATTAAATCAAAATCTTAAAGAGATTTGGAAAATAAATAATTATAATAAAAAAGAAAAAAAACTGAATCCAATTTTATATTTTGCTCAGATAGATAATAAGTTAATAGTAAGTGATAACTTGTCAAAAATATATTCTGTTAACTTAAATACAGGAAAAATTTTGTGGTCAAGATATAGTAACTCATCTTTTAATTCTAATATCAAAGTGTTTAAAGATAATTTTTACACAATTGATTTTGATAATGTTATTAGAGCTATTTCTTCAAATAATGGTGATGAAATATGGAATTTTCAAACCGAGAACTCATTTATAAAATCAGAAAAAAAGTTATCAATAGTTATAAAAGATGAAATTATTTTTTTTGTAAATAACTTAGGAGACGTTACTGCACTTGATGTATATAATGGCAGTCTTATTTGGCAAACACCTACACAAAAAAATACAATATACCAAAATGCTTTTAGTCTAGAGAATTCAGATCTAGTGTTTGAAAATAATACTATTTATTTTTCTAATAATAAAAATGAATTTTATTCTATAGATGCTAGAACAGGAGCTATAAAATGGGCTCAGTCAATAAACTCAAGTTTAAGACCAACTATTATTGAAAATTTAATTTTTACTGTGTCGAATGAAGGTTATCTTTTTGTTATAGATGATCCAACTGGTAATGTTATAAGAATTACCGATGTGTTAAAAAATTTTAAAGATAAACTTGAGATTAAGCCGGTTGGATTTATACACGCTAAAAATAAGGTTTATGTGTCACTAAGCAATGGAAGTTTGGTAACTATTAATTCTTTAACAGGTATTCAAGAAAGCATAAAAAAAATTAATAATTCAAAAATATCTAGACCATATATTCTAAATAATAGTATGTATTTGATAAAAGATAATGCATTAACTAAAATTGAGTAATGTTCTTAAAAATTCTTGAAAAACTAGGAAGGAAAAAAGTAGTTTTAGATAGAGGTCCTTCACATCCAGAGTTTGATAAAGCAAAACCTTGGATGAATAGGTATTACATTTTATTCAGACACAGGCCAAAGTGGTTTCCTTTCAATATTCTAATACATGAAATGTTAGATGATGATCATGGTGATGGTGTTCATAATCATTTGTTTCCTTACATTACAATTATTTTAAGAGGAGGGTACTGGGAAACATTAAAAGCAGGAAAATTTTGGCGAGCACCAGGATATATAGGATTTAGATCCGCTAACAATTTCCATAGAGTAGATTTAAAGCCAGGGACTAGACCAATGACAATTTTTTTAGCAGGCCCATATGGATTGAGAAAAGGTCCAAGATCGGAATATGGAATAGATTTCAAAACAAAAAAATGAGTTTGAAAAAATCTTATCTAAAGCACTGCGAAAATAAGGACTTAGAAATAAACGAAAATCAAATAGAAATAGTCCAAAAATTAAGTGAATTTTACAATCTTAATTTCAATCAGTCATTTATTAAAAAATTATTCAAAGATAAAAAAAATAAACTAGGCTTTTATTTAGTTGGCGATGTAGGTGTAGGTAAAACTATGATTTTAAATTTTTTTTTTGAAAGTTTAAAAGAAAAAAAATCAAGATTACACTTTAATGAGTTTATGGTTGAATTTCATGATTTTATATTTGAAAATAAAAAGAAAGGAAATGACAATGGGTTAGAAAAATTTGTTAAAAATTTAAGTGACAAAACAAAAATATTATATTTTGATGAATTTCAAGTATCAAATATTGTTGATGCTATGATCTTAGGTAAGTTATTTGAAAGAATATTTAATGAAAATATAAAAGTTATTTTTTCTTCAAATACAAATATTAGAGATTTATATAAAAATGGATTACAAAGAGATCAATTCATCCCTTTTTTAAACATTTTAAAAAAAAATTGCACTGAATTAGAACTTAAAATTGAGGAAGATTATAGAGCTACAAAAAATTCAAATTTAAGTCGATTTTTATCACCAATAGATAATTCATCTAATTTTAAGTTTAATAAATCTTTTAGAAAAGCCACAAAGAATAAAAAACAAACGACTAAGATATTATATGTGAAGGGTCGAAAATTAGTATTTGATAACTTTCATGAAGGAGTTCTTAAGGTTTCATTTGACGAAATTTGTAATAGAAATCTTGGATCTGAGGACTACATTAAAATTGCTAACGAGAGCGACTTTATTTTTATTGAAAATCTACCTCACTTTAATGAAAGTAATTCTAACCAGCAACAAAGGTTTATTACTTTTATCGATATTATTTATGAAAAAAAAATACCATTGATGATCAAATCAGAAGTTGAATTAAATTCACTCGAATCCACTAATAGTATGAAAAAGCCTTTCAAAAGAACAGTTAGTCGATTGCATGAACTAACATCACAAAATTTTAATTAATTTATGAAACAAGAATTTTACAATCTAGAAATTAATACAAATGGTCAAAAACTGTATGAGTTTACTGATAAAACAGTTGAATGGATTAATAATAATAACTTTAAAAATGGAATAATTAATCTCAGCATCCAACACACTAGTGCCTCACTAATTGTCCAAGAAAATGCTGACCCGGATGTACAAAAAGATTTAATTAATTATTTTGATAAATTGGTACCTATGGACAACAAGTTGTATGTCCATACAACTGAGGGAAAAGATGATATGCCAGCCCATATCAAGTCTGCATTAACCAATAATCAAATCTCCTTAAGTATAAAAGATAGTGAATTACTACTAGGAACTTGGCAAGGTATATATTTGTTCGAACACAGGTTAGAGGCAACAAAAAGAACTGTAATTCATCATTATATTGGAGACTAATTTTTTTTCTTAATTGATTGAAAAGCACTCAAAGCGTCAGCCCTAGCTTTCTCATGAATAACAATTGGCATTGGATAGCTCGAGCCTATGATAGTATTAATTGCTTCTTGATATTTTTTTTCCATTTCCCATGGTTTATGAATAAATTTTGGAGGAACTTTTGATAATTCAGGAACCCATTTTTTTACATAATCTCCTTGTTTATCAAATTTTTCACCCTGTAAAATAGGGTTGAAAATTCTAAAATATGGTGCCGCATCTGCACCACATCCAGCTACCCATTGCCATTGTGCAACATTGTTTGCTTCATTGAAATCAAGAAGACAATTTCTGAAATATTTTTCTCCTTCTTTCCAGTTAATTCTTAAATGCTTCACTAGAAAAGATCCAACAACCATTCTAATCCTATTATGCATCCATCCTGTTTCGTACAATTCTCTCATTCCAGCATCAACAATTGGATAGCCTGTCATACCTTTTTTCCATGCATGTAAAAATTTAGAATTATTTACCCATGGAAACTTATCAAATTCTTTTCTTAAGTTTCCTTTAAGCATTTGTGGAAAGTAATTTATAAGACTATGTGAAAACTCTCTCCAACCAATTTCATTGGTATATTTTTTTATACTCACATTATTTGATTTTAGTTTTTTGCATTTTTGCCAAATATCTCCAACATTTATTTGTCCATTTCTAATATATGGAGAAAGTAATGATGTTCCTTTAGTTGATGGAAAATCACGATCAACACCATAACTAAGTATGCTTTTGTTGACAAAATTATCTAATTTTTCATGGGCTTTTTGTTCTGAAGGCTCCCAATATTTTTCAAATTTTTTATACCAATCAGATTTAGGTAAAATATCCTCAGATTTTATTTGATTTTTGAACAATGTGTTTATCTTTTTACACTTCTTAACTTTGTTTATTTTATCAGGCAGTCTTTCTAAATAAAATTGCTCTGCATTTCTCCAAAAAGGACTGTAGACTTTAAAAGGTGTTCCATCATTTTTTGTAATATTATTATATTCATTAAGCACATTTCCTTTAAAAAATTTAAAATCAATATTTTTTTTTGAAAAGTCAGTACCAATTTTTTTATCTTTTTCTAATTCATTAGGTTCATAAACTTTATTCCAATAAACAGATATTTTACTATTAGATTTTATTTTAGAAAAAAAATTTATTTCGTCATCTTTAATTATTTCTAATCCAATATTTAATTTTTTTAAATCGGATTTAAAATTTTCTAGGGATTTACTTACCCACCATTTTTGAGCCTCTCTTTTATGATCGAAAATATTACTATTAAAAATAAATACTGCAGTAACAACATCATGTTGATTTGTAGCATAAGTGAGCGCATCATTATTTTGTATTCGAAAATCATCTCTTATCCAAACGAGTGCTGTATTAGCCATTTGATAACTGTTCTGATCCTTTAGACAGAAGTTCGTTATAAAGTTTTAAATCTGTATCACCTTCACATCCAATTAATAAAACGTTCGAATTCATATCTAATTCAAGATCCTTTTTAATTTGTTCGTTATTACAACTAACATTTATACTTATTAGAGCAGGTGCTGAGCATTCTCCTGCAACAATGTAATCGTCACCAAAGTATCCCTTGGCTAACATCGCAACTGATAATGGTATGTCGGCATCTGGAATACTCAGACAATTATTTACTGAGTTTTTCAGAATTTGCCATGGGACTAATGATACATCTCCACATGACATTCCCCCCATAATGCTCTCTTTTTCTATTTCAACTCTAGTAAGTTTACCGGCATCAATACTTTCCATGACACAGTTTGCATTTTTTGGTTCAATAATAATAATTTTTGGAATTCTTTTAAAATATCTGGCAACTCCTGCAATTACACCAGAAGCCATGCCTCCAACACCTGCTTGAAGAAATATATGAGTAATATAATGATCGGTTTGTTTGGAGATTTCTTCTATCATCACTGAATATCCAGCCATGGTTAGTTTTGGAACCATTTGATAATCTTCCCAAGCAACATCTTGTACAATTTCCCATCCATTTTCCTTAGATTGTTTTATGCATTCATTTAAAGAATTTTCATAATTTCCTTTTACTTTTGTTACTTCTGCTCCAAGTTTACGCATCTCTTCGGCTCTTGTTTCACTTACAAATTCACTTATGAAAATTTTACATGCAATACCGAGTCTTTTTGCTCCCCAGGCAACTGATTTTCCATGATTTCCTGCCGTTGCTGTAGCAACAACTACATCTTTTCTTCCAGCTGAAACCTCTGCTACCGCATAAGCTCCTCCAAGTGCTTTAAAAGATTTTAGTCCAAACCTTTTGGACTCATCTTTGTAAAAGATATTTTTAAGATTAAGGTCTTTTGAAAGTTTATTTAACTTGAGTAGGGGAGTGGGTTCGTAATTTTCCCAACGAGATATAGTATTTAATGCCTTATCAATAGTTTCCTTATT
Organism: uncultured Pelagibacteraceae bacterium; assembly: GCA_902591775.1. GTDB lineage: Bacteria > Pseudomonadota > Alphaproteobacteria > Pelagibacterales > Pelagibacteraceae > Pelagibacter. The sequence goes on along the minus strand of CACJBW010000002.1, from coordinate 44,056 downwards.
TAATACACTTAAAATTTTTTCTTTACTGAATGAATAATTTTTATTTTTAATAAACGATGAAAATTTATTAATATGACTATAATCAATAGACATATTCTAGCAATCCAAAGTATTAGTTCTTTCCCACTTTGTAATAGGTTTTAATTTATCAAATTTTTCTTTTGACTTGAAACTTTCAATTTCAGATTTTTTTAATTTGATATAACTGTTTAAAACATTTTTTCCAAAAGCATTTTTCATTACTGTATTAAAATTTAACAATTCTAGGGAATCTTCTAATGTATTTGGTAATTTTTGTAGTTTAGGATATTTTCCGTGATCGGTATACATATTGCAGAATAATGGTTTTCCAGGATTAACTTTTTTTCTAATCCCATTTATACCTGCTGCTAAAACTCCTGCTTGTAGTAAATATGGATTCGCTGACCCATCCATTAATCTAAGTTCAAATCTTCCTGAATCTGGAACTCTAATCATATGTGTTCGATTATTCCCCGTGTAAGAAATACTACTTGGTGACCATGTTGCTCCAGATTTAGTCGGTGGCGCATTTATTCTTCTATAACTATTTAAAGTTGGATTAAAGAATGCTGATAATGAACCTGCATTTTTAATCACTCCACCTAAAAAATTGTATGCTAATTTACTAAGTCCAAGTTTGTCATTTTTATCTAAAAATTTATTTTTTTTCTTATCCCATAGCGAAATATGTGCATGACATCCATTACCCGTCAGTTGCTCAAATGGTTTTGGCATAAATGTTGCTCTTAACCCATGCTTTTCTGCGATGGATTTAACCATATATTTAAAAAATGTATGTCTATCCGCTGTAGTTAAACAGTCAGTGAAATCCCAATTCATTTCAAACTGGCCATTAGCATCTTCATGATCATTTTGATATGGGTTCCATCCCATTGTAATCATGCAATCGCATATTTCCTTTATTAAATCATATTGTCTCATTAAAGCTGATTGGTCATAACAAGGTTTAGATTGAGTATCTCTAGGGTCTGCAATAGAGCTGCCATCAGGTGATATAAGAAAATATTCACACTCAACACCTGACTTCATTGTGTAACCTTCATTTGATAGTAATTTTATTTGCTTTTTTAACATCACTCTTGGTGATGCCTCAACAAGTTTACCGTTCATCCATAGGTCTGAAGCAAGCCAACCTACTTCTTTATTCCAAGGTAATTGAATTAAACTACTTGGATCTGGTACAGCGAACATATCCGAGTCTGCTGGGGACATATCAAGCCAAGCTGCAAATCCAGCAAATCCAGCTCCATTTTTCTGCATCTCTGTGATTGCTTGTGCGGGTACTAATTTGGATCTTAAGACACCAAATAAATCAACGAAACTTATTAGGAAATATTTTATTTTTTTTGATTTTGCAATTTTATATAAGTCTTTTGTCACTCAATCTTCTTATCATACTTTTTAAAAAAATGATAAAAAGAAATCTTTATAGTAAATTATATTTACAACAATAATAATTAATATAGCAAGTACCAATCCATATTTTGCCTTTGGCCATGCTAATCTTGCCATTTTACTCGGAGTTTTATTTGATTGCTCTTTTTTATTTTGCTCGTCCATTTTAATCTAAGGGCGCAATTAAAATTTTGCGCCCCTACTACTATTTATTTATCCGTCAGTTATATTACTTTTCCATGCATTTGAGCTTGGTCTTTTTCTTGCAAGCTTAGAAAGTTTATCACTTTCTTGTTTTGAACTTACAACAGTCCAACCTATCCAAATAACTGCAAGTATAAGGACCAATATACCTTCTGATCCTACTCCAGGATAAATAGCACCTACGACATCTTCAGCAGGTTTATTTAAGTGATCTATCCAATTAGATACTGTAGCCATATTATCCTCCTTTAACTACTTGAAGAAGCAACAGTGCGTTCATCTTCTTTTGCTTCCTCCATTATTTGATAGTCTAAACCAGCTAACTCAACTTCTCTTGGTATTCTGAGTTTGCCAATACCATTTAAGACTCTTGCTATAATATAGCCTGGGATCATTCCAAGAACAAAGAACATGATTATTGCACCTATGAACATTCCTAAAGGATTTATTGCAGCGTATGTAGTTCCATCCCACATAGCACCAACACTGTATCCTGAAGAAGGGTATCCATTTAATACAAAACCGCATATCACAAGTCCTGCAAACCCAGCGTAACCATGAACTGCCACTGCTCCAACTGCATCATCAATTTTGAACCTACGTTCAACCCAGTAATGCATTTTGTAAGCTATAACGACACCAATCATTCCAATTATCAAAGATTGTATTGGATGATATAAGTCATTTCCCGCAGAGGCACAGATTATTCCAGCTAAACCACTTGAGTAAGTCCAGAAAGGATCACCTTTGGAAACAACATAACCTGCTAACAATCCTCCTGAGAGAGACATTAAAAAGTTCATTGTTATACCACTAAGTGTGGTTGGCGTTACATAAATTGTGGTTGCGGTAAAGTAGGTTACACCTTCCATGCCATACTCAGGTCCAAGATCGTAAATTGGAATATTACAAGCAGCATAAAATCCCCAAAAACCAGTATAAATTAAGAATAATCCAACAGTTACTAACCAAGGATTTCTTGGTCCTATGTTTCTAGGTTCACCACTTGATGAAAATTTTCCAATTCTTGGTCCCAAAACAGCAAGTACACCTAAAGCAAATCCACCTGCTACTGCGTGAATTACTCCTGAGGCATAAGCATCATGGTAACCGAGTATCTTCAACATCCATCCGTCAAAGTGCCATCCCCATGCAGCATCTATGCTCCAAAATACAGATCCAATTGCAATCGCAAGAATTCCAAAAGCAAAAGTAGTAATTCTTTCAATTACAGCACCTGATACAATGGATGCAGCTGTCCATGAGAAAAGTAAAAATGCAGCCCAAAATACTCCACTAATATGATCTCCTAAGTTTACTGCCATCAATTCACTATTTGGCAGATACCACTTAGCACTAAAAGCTGAGTCATCTGTAATTAGCGCTGCGCTTTCATTCATTATTGATGGTGCAAGACCTGGCCCAGTTGGAAATGCCCAATAAATCCACCAACCAAATAAAAACCAAGTTACTGTTACTAAAGGTATCAGCATTGTGTTTTTCATTAATGTATGTTGATGATGTTTGTATCGGGAAGCTCCAACTTCATACATACAGAATCCTACGTGGATAAGAAACATTAGTACTACTGTTATCCAATAGTAAAATTCTGTGAATATGGTTGTCAATGCACCGAGTTCGTCAGTCATTTAACCTCCAATTGTTTAAACAAATTATTTAAATATTATTATTTCGAATTATTGGATCAATCTTAAATAAAACAATTATATCAATACAAATTTGTAATATTACAACTATAAGTATATATAAATTGTTGATGATTCTAAAATTTCCGATAAGCTTTTTTTAAATCTACTAATGGGTGATTTGGTGACATTTGAAATTTTACCAATAGTTCTCTTGCTATCATGTCTCTATCTTGTTGATTATTTGGTAATTTGATTTTTTTTGGAATAGTAACCCAACCATTTGCGTTTCTATCAAAAACTGCAGGTCTATCTTCTTCATACCCCATGTGAACATCTTCCAACCAATTTAAATCATCCCAACCCATTGCTTCAATATATTTTTTTAGGAAAGGAGTTATTCTTGAATAGTCTGGCAATAAATTTACATCATACCTATAACCAATAGTTTGACCTATCATCTTTTCTCGAGCAGTTTCTTTCTTTTTACCTAACTGACCTTTAGCTGTTTTTTTGCTCGATTTTTTACTTTTTTTCTTTGGCATAATTATATTTTATGAAAGTCGTCAACTCCTACTGTGTGATTTGTTCCAGAAAGTGGTACTTTTGCTAATGCAGAAGCTTCCATTGTTAAAGCTGCCATATCTTCTGGCTCTAATGAATGGATATTTGTTTTACCACAAGCTCTAGCTAATAATTGAGCTTCTAGTGTCATAGTATGTAAGTAATTATAAACTCTAAGAGCTGCCTCATCTGGGTTTAGTCTTTTTCTCAATTTGGGATCCTGAGTAGCAACACCAACTGGGCAACGACCAGTATGACAGTGATAACAATGACCTGCTGGCACTCCCATTTCCTTTTCAAAATTAGACTCTGGAATTTCTTTATTACAGTTTAGTGCAATCATAGCGCCCGTACCTATAGCAATAGCATCTGCTCCAAGAGCTAATGCTTTTGCCATGTCAGCTCCGTCTCTAACTCCACCCGCATAAATAAGAGTAACTTTTCCAGTTTTACCAACATCATCTATTGCTCTTCTTGCTTCTCTAATTGCAGCTATTCCAGGTATACCTGTGTTTGCTGCTGCAATATGTGGACCAGCTCCTGTTGAACCTTCCATACCATCTAAATAAATTGAGTCTGGATCACATTTAGCTGCCATACGAACATCGTCATAAACTTTTGCTGCTCCAAGTTTTAATTGTATTGGAACTTTATTTTTTGTTAATTCTCTTAGCTCTTGGACTTTTAAAGCTAAATCATCTGGTCCTAACCAATCAGGATGTCTAGCAGGCGATCTTTGATCAATGCCAGCTGGTAGTGATCTCATCTCTGCTACTTGGTCAGTAACTTTTTGACCCATCAAGTGACCACCCATTCCAACTTTTTGTCCTTGACCAATAAACACTTCAATTCCATCAGCAAGTTGAGCATGATGAGGATTAAATCCATATCTTGATTGAATACATTGATAGTACCATTTTTCTGAATATCTTCTTTCATCAGGTATCATTCCACCTTCACCTGAACATGTTGCGCTACCGGCCATAGTCGCTCCTCTTGCAAGCGCTGTTTTTGCTTCATAGGACAAAGCTCCAAAACTCATACCTGTAATATAAACTGGAATATCTAATTCTACTGGATTTTCACATCTTGGACCAATGATAGTTTTTGTTTCACATTTTTCTCTATAACCCTCGATTACAAATCTTGTGAGAGTTCCAGGTAAAAAAACTAAATCATCAAAGGTAGGAATCTTTTTCATTAGAGCCATACCTCTCATTCGGTATCTTCCTAACTGAGCCTTTATGTGAATGTCGTCGATTACCTCAGGTGTAAATATAGCGTTATAACCTAATAAACTTTTATTTCTTTTTGAAAATTCACTTCCACCATTCCCGTTGGAATGACCATTTAATTTTCCGTTTTTTTTCTTTGCCATTAAATTGCTCCTTTTTTCTCGGTTGGTTCTAAAGCATCATAATTCCAGAGTTTTTTACCTGCAACGACTTTTGTCATCTTTGAAACATCAAAATTTTCACCGATCTCGGCTACTTTAAGTTTTCTTTTGATCCAATCTATATCACTTTTTGTCATAGGTGACTCAATCGCATCACTACCAAATGATCCAATTTTTCCACCCACATAAATAGTTCCATCATACATGGAGTCTCCAAGGTTTATACCGACATTACCTAAAATTATTATTCTTCCTCTTTGCATCATAAAGCCAGTGAATGCTCCAGCGTCACCACCAACAATAATTGTTCCACCTTTTTGATCAATTCCTGTTCTAGCGCCAACGCTACCCTTACATATTAAATCTCCACCTCTAACTGCTGCACCAAAACATGATCCTGCATTTTTTTCTATTACTACTTTTCCTGCCATCATATTTTCTGCACATGACCATCCAACTCTACCATTAATTCTTACCGTTGGACCATCAATAGAACCAACACCAAAATAACCCAAACTTCCTTCAAATATTAAATTTAATTTATTTAACACCCCAACACCTAAACTATGTTTTCCTTGTGGGTTCTTTATAACTATTGTTCCATAACCTTGACTCATAAGTTCATCAATTTTTTTGTTTGCCTCTTTACAATCTAGATCATTTACATCAAGATCAATTCTTTTATTAAAATCAACATCATAAGTTCCCCAATAGTAAAAGTTTTCTGCCTCATCAGGGTTAAAAAATTTTTGTTGAGTTTTTCCTGTTAAGACTTCACTATGAAGTCCCATTGATTGTGCTTTAGTTTTTTTCTCAGTCGTTTTTAAATTTGCCATACTTTAACCTCTCCATCAAATGGATCATATGTGTCTATCTCTTGTGGTAAAATAGATCTTATAGCTATTTCCTCAGAACCCATTGCTACTAAATCATCTGACTCGTATAATACCAATGGTTTTGCAGCCATCGTATCTTTTGCCATTCCTAAAGAATCTTTTGTTGCAACAAAATATGTAAATACACCATCTAAGCCAGATAAACTATCTTTCATACCTTCTTCCAAAGATGCGCCATTTCTCATTTTTTCTGCTAAATAAACTGCAATTAATTCAGAGTCACATTCAGACATAAATCTCATACCTTTATTCTCTAACACTCTTCTATTATTCCAATAGTTTGTAAGTTGACCGTTGTGTACAACTGATACATCACTGAAAGGATAACCCCAAAATGGATGAGCAGATTTAATATCTACGCCAGATTCAGTTGCCATTCTAGCATGTCCAATACCATGGGTTCCTTTAACTTTTGCTAGATCATATCTTTCAGAAACTGCCTGAGCATCTCCTAGATCTTTGATTAATTCTAATGATTTACCAATAGACAATATCTCCACACTCTCTATGCTTTCGATTTTTTTTGAAAACTCCATTAAATCCTGATCATATTTCATTTCATATCTGTAAGAGTAAGGAGTTAACTTTTCTTCTTTTACAACTGTAGCATTAAGGTTTTTTAGCATCTGGTCGACAAGTTCTTTTCTTTTGTCATAAACACTATCATCTTCATTAACTGATGTGCTTCCTTCTCCAACATTTTCCCCAACTTTAAATCTCATTATGAAATTTTCTCCATCATTATCTGCATAGAGAGCGTATCCAGTTGAGTCAGGACCTCTATGTTTTAATGCTTGAAGCATTAACTGTAATTCATTTCCTACATCAGAGGATTTTCCTCTATGGATTAGTCCCGCAATTCCGCACATTTTTTCCTTTCCTAATTTACCTTATGGTAAGCAATCCAAGTATGTATCAAGATCCCATTGAGTTGTTGCTCCAAGAAATCTTTCCCACTCATCGTTTTTATACCAATGAAAAACTTTATACATCTCGTCAGGCATTGCTGATTTGATTACTTCATCCTCAGCAAGTCTATTTAATGCTTCACCAAGACTTAGTGGTAATTTTTTAACATCTTTACCAGCTTTCTGAGCCTCATAAATATTTCTAGACTCTGGTTTAGCCGGTTTCATTTTTTTTGATATTCCTTCATCACAAGCTTTTAGCAAAGCTGCACCTAGTAAGTATGGATTATGCATAGAGTCAACAGATCTATACTCAAATCTTCCAGGTGCTGAAACTCTTAATCCACAAGTTCTATTTTGATATCCCCAGTCCGCATATACTGGTGCCCAAAACCCCTGGTCCCACAATCTTCGATATGAATTTACCGTAGATGATCCTAGAGCTGTCAAAGCTGGTAAATGTTTCATTATACCAGCGATTGATTGAAGTCCAATTTTTCCAGGCAACTGCATATCCTTTGTGTCTGGCATAAAAGTGTTTGTTCCGCCAGATACATAACTAAATACTTCTTCAACTCCTGGAAGTTTTTTATTTCCTAATTTGTTAACAGAAACTTTTCCACCTTTCCATAAAGACATGTTTGTGTGACATCCACTTGCAGACACACCCATAAATGGTTTAGTCATAAAGCAAGCTATTAGATTGTGTTCTCTAGCAACTTGTGCACAAATTTGCCTATATGTTGATAATCTATCAGCATTTCTTAAAACATTATCATAAGTCCAATTTAGTTCTAGCTGTCCAGGAGCATCTTCATGATCTCCTTGTATCATGTCTAATCCCATCGCTTTTGAATATTCTATTACTTTCATAAAAACTGGTCTTAACGACTCGAATTGATCAATATGATAACAAAAAGGTTTGGAAAAACCTTTACCAGTTGGAGTTCCATCATCATTTTTAGTTAGCCACATCATTTCTGGTTCAGTCCCAACTCTTAATTCTAGTCCATGTTTCTTCTTAAATTCATCACTAAAAATTCTTAAATTTCCTCTGCAATCAGAAGTCAAGTGCCCACCAGGGTTTTTTCTCTCCTCTCTATTTCTAAAACACGTTACAAAAACTCTTCCAACTCTTTTATCCCATGGTAATTGTACAAAAGTTTCTGGGTCTGGTATCCCCACCAACTCCATGGCCTCTGGTCCATAACCAATGTAGTTATTATGCCTATCCAAAAATAAATTTGCTGTTGCTCCATATACTAATTGAAAACCTTTTTCAGCAGTCCTCTCCCAATGATCCGCAGGAATACCTTTTCCTACTACTCTACCTGTTACCGAAATGAATTGATAATATATGTATGTTATTCCTAATTCGTTAATTTTTTCTCTTACTTTTTTAACTAACTTTGCTCTGCCTGGTTGATTTACATGTTTTTCTAGATCAGTCATTTTCCCCCTAAGAATTTTTAGAATAAAAAGTTAACTGAAAAAAAAACATCTGTCTACTTAGATAAATTAACTCCAAGGGAAAGGACTGTTAGATGTCGGATGCAATTCACCTTTCGCGTAACGATTGAATCTAAACGGTTTTAATAATTCACTCTCTGTACCTAAAATTTCTTTTGCTACTAGCTCTCCAACTCCGATCATTTTATAACCATGGTTAGAGTCTGCTATCATATAAACGTTTTCTAAAAATCTATCGAAAATTGGAAAAGAATCTGGTGTCATACATCCAAGTCCGCCTGATGGTCCTTTTCTATATAAATCTGATTTTCCTTCAAATCTTTTTTGACAATGAGCTAAAGCTGAACACCACATATCATTAAAAGCTTCTGTTGTTTGATATTCAGGGGACTCTATTCCATACGGATCGACGTTTACTTGATCAAAATGTTTATCAACAATGTAAGGTGAAGTTCCACCTTGAACTCCAAGTCCGTCAATATCTGGTTTGTAATATATTCCCCAAATTTTATCTGTAATTAATTTTTTAGTTTTGTCTGAATATAAAGGAGCTGTTGAGTCTACATGGATTACAGGTGGCTGTTCACCGTTGTCCATTTTTAAAAAATCTGGTTCTACACCAAGTACACCCTCTTGAAGCATCCAATATTTCCACATGTCGGTTTCATGAATTCTGCCATCTTTACCTTTAATATTTGCAGTTTTAGGAAGTTCTAACATATTCCAAAAATCTCTTGCCCAAGGACCTGCTCCAACGACAACTTGTTCACATTCAATTGTACCTTTGTCTGTTTCAACTCCTGTAACGGCTTTGCTGTTACTTCCTCTTTTGAAGCCAGTGACTTTAACACCTTTCTTTACTTCAACACCATTTGAAGTAGATTTGTGTTCAAGTGCTTTAATTGAATCTTTATTAAAAGCGTATCCACCTTTTTTTTCATGAAGAACAGAAGTTATACCTTGTGCTTGCCAATCACTAAACATAGCTTTCATATATTTCATGCAATCTTTTTCACCTTCTATAAATTCAGATTCATAACCAATTGCTTTTTGTTGTTCGTAAATAGTTGCAACATCTGCATGCATTACTTCTGGTGAAATTTGTAAATAACCAACTGCATTATATTTAAATGCCTTAGGATCACTCTCCCAAACTGAAACTGAATGAGCCATTAATTCTCTCATTGCAGGCTGAAAATAATTATTTCTTACAACACCACACGCAATACCACTTGCGCCAGCTGCGGTATCTTTTTTTTCTAATACTACAATATCACCTGGATTTTTGTAAGTTTCGGAAAGTTTCCAAGCAGTACTTAGGCCGTGAATTCCCCCTCCAACGATTACTACTTTTGCTTTTGTCGGCAATGACATATTTAAACACTATTTTTTGAAAAGGGTTAAATATATAATTTTTTTTATATATAAAATTTAGAAATAAAAACTTATAGAACTTAGGATTTGATTATTGTTAAAAGCTCAAATTTTTAAGAGTAGATAAATAATCGTTAAATTCTGAGATAAACGAAGCACTTGGTTTTATATGTTTTTTTCTTTGATCTTGAGCGGTTTTTTCTAAATAAAAAAAACCTTTTTCACATGCCTCATTAATTATTAATGCAGATTTTGGTCTAGATGTTTTAAATAGTTTTGTTTTTAGCTCCTCTACTGATAAGTTCTGTTTTTGCTTAAATGCTGACATAACTAGAAGCATCATATGATAGTGAGAAGGTGATTTTCTAAAAAAATAGTTACTTGATGTGTGTGAAAGTTTCATTTGATCTTCCCAAAACTCTAACAAATCCTTAGTTGATTTAGCCATTAAGATCTTACTTTAGTTTTCTTTGGATCGTAATGAGGAAATCCAACAATTTTTGCAGGTATTCTTTTTTGATGTCCATCTATTTTTCCAATTTCAACTTCATTACCTAATTCTGAGTGACCTACATCTATTCTACATAATGCAATATTTTTATTTAATGTCGGAGAAATGCATCCACTAGTTATAATTCCAACCTGAGATCTTCCAATATGAACGCAATCTCCATGATTTGCAATTTCTTTACCTATTAACTCTAGCCCTACTAGTTTTTTTTGAGGATTTTCTTTTCTCTTAATTAAATTTTCTCTTCCAATAAAATCCTCTGTTTTGGATTTTAAAGGAACTGAAAACCCAATTCCTGCTTCAAACGGATCTTGTTGTCCGTCAAATTCATTACCAAATAAAATTAAACCAGCTTCAATTCTTAAAAGATCTAAAGCAGCAAAACCAGCTGGTATCAAACCTTCATCTTTTCCTGCTTCCATTACCTTATCCCAAACTGTAGTAGCATTACTTGGATGACACCAAATTTCAAAACCAAGTTCACCAGTGTAACCTGTTCTTGAAACAATTAATGGTATTCCGTTTAATTCTTCCAATCGACAAATTGTAAATCTAAACCATTCCAATTCTAATATAGAGGGTTGGGTAGGGGGAGTAAAAATTATTTTTTCTAAAATTTTTCTACTTTTGGGACCTTGTAAAGATAAATTATTTATTTGGTCAGTAGAATTTTTGATATGAACTTTATAATTTTTTTTCTTAGCTTGTTCTTTAAGCCACTCACCTCCATATTCATCACCACAAATCCATCTAAAACCATGATCACTAAGTTTTAATAACGTTCCATCATCAAACATAGTTCCATTTTCATAACACATTGCTGAATAAACAATTTGACCAACTGAAAGTTTTTTTACATTTCGAGTTAATGTATAATTCATTAATTCTTCAGCATCTGGACCAAGAATTTCAAATTTCCTTAATGAAGATAAGTCAATTAGGACGGCGTCTTCTCTGCATGCATTGTATTCATTAATTACGCCATGTTTTGTATAATCATTTGGTAACCAAAAACCTCTAGCATCGACAAAGTTTCTAGTTAATTTTGATGTTCTTTCATAGAAACCGGTATTTCTTGTAAGTTTATTTTCTGAATCTGTTTTCATTCTAAAACCATATGATTTAGTAAATTCTTTGCTTTTCTCATAAGTTCTAACAAAAATATCAGTAGGGTTCCATCCATTACAGCTATCAATATCACTAGGGCATGCAGTAGTTCCACATGTTAAATCTTTTAGAGCTTTAAAAATGACGTAATCTCCAGGCCTTGCATAAGACTCATCAGATGTAACAGAATTTTGACCTCCCGAAGATGTATTAAAGAAAAGATTAATTGCATGCCAACCTTTTTTTTCTTCTACGCCATATTTTTTCATTGAGTCATTTAAATTGTCAGAGCAATTTGCATGACCAAAATATCCTGAGTCTTCGTAGTACTTTGAGGTACAAGCTAAATTAAATGTATCATGAATACCCACTGTATCTCTTACAACTTCTACCAATGGCTCATGATCAGTATCATAGAACTTTGAAAATAAACCAGGACCAGGAAAAGTATGTCCCATAAAGGTTCTAGTAGTTTGCCAATCAAGACCCCTTTCTATACCTTTTTCAAGTTTAGCAGTGTCGTATGCAACAAAATCTGAGCATTGTCTTCCCGTTGGTGTAATTATTTGAATATAGTCTCCAGCTTTAACTTGATATCCTGTTGCAGTTTTTCTATCTATATTAACTTCATAGTCAGGATCGTAAATTGGATCAGGAATTATTGAAAATTCTTTTTCAGAATTTTTAATTTTTGCTCTTTTAACTAATACAGTTAGATCTGAAGGTGGATTTTGATCATGAACAAGCATATTGGCTCCTGGAGCAGCAAAGATGCAATAACAGTCATCCTTCGAATTTAGAATTATTTCTTCTCCTGCAGAGGTGTTTTTATCAAAAATTACTGATGAAGCAGCTTTCTCAATTTGTAAATTTCTTTTTTTTAATTGAAGTAATGCTTGCAAAGAACTTTCTTCATTTTTCAAAAGTATTTTTTTTATTTCTGATGATTTTGTATTTTCTTTTAAATTTAAAATTCCTAATTCTGATTTTCCATGTTTATCAAAAATATTTATTTCGCAAATTTGATTTCCCTCATTATTTATAATTTTAATTTCATCTTCAGGAGATATTTGAATACCAGTAATTCCACCTGCATTGACCACATATCTTTCAACTCCAGGTGGTAATACGTTTAAACCAGGTTCTTTAATACTTAAACTTGTTTCCATTTATAAAAAAATTTAAAAAATTATACAAAAGTATAAGCAAATTTATATATAAATTTTATATATACATTTGTATCTATTTTGCTAGTTGACTGTAACTTTAATAGAGGTGATACTTTATCACTTAATATTAAGGAAAGGGAAATAATGAAAAAAATAATATCTCTATTATCAGCTATGGTGATATCTCTTGTAAGTTTTGCAGGGATTTCAAACGCAGCAGATAGTAAAAAACCAATTGTTATCCCAACTCATAACTGGTCAAGCCAAATTGTAATGGCTTACGTAATTGGCGGAATTTTTGAAAGTATGGGAAACAATGTAAAATATGTAAATGCTGACTCTCAAGCAGTTTATGAGTCGATTAGAATTGGTGATGTAACTATATCTCATGAAGTATGGGAATCTGCATTCGGAAAATCATTCACAACTGCTTTAGATAAAGGTGGTTTATTAGATATGGGTGATCACGAAGCTAGAACTCTTGAGGATATGGGATATCCAAACTGGGTTGTAGAAAAAGGCTTATGCCCAGGTCTACCAGACTGGACTGCATTAAAAAATCCTGATTGTGCAAAAAATTTCACAACACCTGATTCACCAGATGGAAAAGGTAGAATGTTAGAAGGACCACAAACATGGCATGGAGATTTAATACCTCAAAGAGTTGATGCTCTAGGATTAGGAGATCTATGGTGGGTTAAATTTGCTGGAAGTGCAGATGCACTTTGGGCAGAGTTAGCTGCAGCTAAAAAAGAAGGAAGAGGAACTATCATATTTAACTGGACACCAAACTTTACAGATGGTGCTGGTTTTACATTTATCGACTTTCCTCCATACACAGCTGGTTGTAGACCAGAAGATGGCGGAGATGGAAAATGTGGTTCTCCGGATGGTTATCTGAAAAAAGCTGCACATGAAGATTTTCCAAAAACTCATCCTGCAGCTGCAAAAACGTTTAGAAAAATGTCATTCTCTACAAGTCAAATTGGAGCAATGGCAGCTTTAGTTGATGTCGACAAAATGACTCACGAAGATGCAGCAAAAAAATGGTTAGCTGACAATAAGAGTGTGTGGGAAGAATTTACACACGATCATTAAGGTTAATTTAATAAATTTAAGATCTCTCCCAATTTTATTGGGGGAGATTTTTTTTATCACCTCAAATAATTAATGGAAAAAGTATTTTATTTAATATTATTAAACTTTTTTATTTTCAATTTTGCTTATGCAAAAGACATAAGTATTGGTGAAAATTTAAATCTAGAGTTTACATGTGAGTTAGAAAAAAAAATTGTTAAGAATTCAGAGTATAATTATAAAACTTTTCTAGCAGACGACCTAAATGTTAAAAATTTAGATTCTTTTCAAATTTATTCAAATAAACCCAGCACATTAATGGTAAATGGATTATCAAAATTTTTCTCTCAAAATTCAAATTTTGATGTAAAAATAGTAAATAAAGACGTAGTTTTGTTTAAGGCCTTTAACAATGACAAAACTTATTCAGAATCCGCAATAATTACAAGAAAATCAGGTGAATTAATTCATGAAATTACAAAAAATATAAATACAGACAATTCAGAAAAAGATATTTCAATTTATATCTGTAAGAACAAATCAAAAAATGCCTAATTTTTTTTTAAGAAATTTTGTGTAATATATTTCCATGAAAAAGCTTATATTTTTTATACTTTTTTCGTCATTAATTACTTCTATAGCATCGGCAAGAAGTACGGGATGTAAAGAGGGGAATTGTGACAATGGTTATGGTAAGTGGGTTTACACAGATAAAACAACTTACGAAGGTGAATGGGTTGCAACAAAAAAACATGGCCAAGGAACCGAAACATGGCCGAATGGATATATTTACAAAGGTGAATTTAAAGAAAGTCAATGGAGCGGTATAGGAATTTTATTTTTTCCTGATGGTTCAACTTATGAAGGTGAATGGGCCAACGGTTTTATGAATGGTAAAGGTACTTTTACTTGGTCAGACGGAAAACAAAAAACAGGTATTTGGAAAAATGGAAGTTTCCAAGAATAGTTTTAAAACATTATCAGAGCCAGTTAAACAATTTGGTGGATTAGTTGGTATAATTATTCTTATCTTTCTAACTTTTTTTGTTTTAAATAATATTTTTGGTGAAGGCGATGAACTGGTTGCTAAAATGAAAATAGAAGAAGAAAGAATAGCTGAAGAAAGAAAACTTAATAAGCTAATTTCTAGTCTCCCTTCAGGAGTTTTGGTTTCGTTTGATGGAACTGATAATTTTAAATTATCTGATGAATTATACGAGGCAGTATGCAAGGCAACTAAACTTATACCTCAACGTGCAATTATGGGCGCGAATTTTCTAAACTTTAGAGCTCATGAAATTTATACAATTAACGGAAATAAAATAGATGAAACATTTGTAAAATGGGACGATGAAAAAAATAAATGTTTTGCAGGTTACGTTGTAAGTGGAAATAATGTTGGTGTAGATGAAACTGTAAAAGTAAGTGGAGAAGCTTTAAGTTTTTTAAGTACAGGTATTGATACAAGAGTTTATTTTATTAAAAATTTTTAAGGAGGAAATGTAACAAATTATAGAGATTTTATTTTATCTTAAATTCGTATAACCTTAATATTATTTATGTCTGAACCAGTAATTAAATGCCAATCTGTTTATAAAATCTTTGGAGCAAATGCTGAAAGAATGCTTAAAGAAGCAAATGGTAATGTTGATGCAAAAACATTTCAAGAAAATGGATGTATTGTAGGAGTTAACAATGCTTCTTTTGAGGTATCTAAAGGTGAAATGTTAGTTGTAATGGGTTTATCAGGATCAGGTAAGTCAACACTATTAAGGTGTATATCTAGATTAACAGACGCAACTGGTGGAAAAATTTTTATTGAAGGTCAAGACTTGCTTAATTTAAATAACAAGGAACTTATTGAATTAAGAAGAAATAAAATGGGAATGGTTTTTCAAAGTTTTGCGCTACTTCCACATAAAACAGTTTTAGAAAATATTGCTTTTCCTCTTCAAATTAAGGGTATTAAAACTGAAAATAGTATTAATAAAGCAATGGATATGGTCAAACTTGTTGGTCTAGATGGAAGAGAAAATTATTTTCCAAGAGAGTTATCTGGAGGACAGCAACAAAGGGTTGGAATTGCTAGATCTTTGGCGGTCGAGCCAGATATATGGTTTCTAGACGAACCTTTTTCTGCATTAGATCCTCTAATAAGGAAAGAAATGCAAGATGAGTTTTTAAGACTTCAAGAAAAATTACAAAAAACAATTATGTTTATTACTCATGATTTTGATGAAGCTTTAAAACTCGCTGATCGAATTGCAATTATGAAAGATGGAATAATTGAGCAATTAGATACACCTGCGAACATTGTTTTAAATCCAGCTACAGAATATGTAAGAAAATTTACAGAAGAAGTTCCAAGGGAAAAAGTTTTACTAATTAAAGATGTAATGGATGAAATAACCTCTGACAACATGGGTGATATAAAAGTTTCAAAAGACGAGATTATTGAAAATGTTGCTGAAAAAATATTAACACAAGAAAAAACAGTAGCTGTTACAGATGGCAAAAATAATATCGTAGGTTCAATTAATCCTGCAAAAATTATTAATACAGTTTTTGGGGGAAGAAAAAATAATCATTAAATTATGGAATTACTTAAAAAATATCCTAAATTATTTCAATGGTTATTTTTATTAGCTGTATTTTTTGCACTATGCTTTGCAATTGATGTTCCTGAAACTTACAAATTTATTAGAGGACAAGCAGAATTTGTAAAAGATCCTAATCAGAGTGCCTTCGTATTTCTAGGTAAAGAGGTTAGATATTACGCTTTTGATGTTTTCTGGAGATTGCCACCATTACTTGGATGGCTTCCAATTTGGATAAATGATTCATTGTTTTTTTTAATGAATGATTGGATGCCAATGGAATTTTGGAATGAAGATACGCAGGAATATAAAACACGACCTTTAGTTTTACAAATAACTAGAAACCTAACCGCATTTATGACTTTTCTAATAGAATTAATTAGAGAGATTTTATTAGGCGGTCTTGAAACAATTGTTGCTTTTACTAGTTGGGATTGGATTGATGCTAATCCCTGGGCAGAATTACCAGGCTTACCTTGGACTATTGTAGCAGCAGGATCAGCGATACTTGCTTATAAGTTAGGAGGTAAAGGATTGGCCTTATATGCACTTTTATCAATGACTTACATTTCAATATTTGGACAATGGAAACCGTCTATGCAAACACTTTCTTTTATATTAGTTGCAGCACCTCTTTCATTTATTTTTGGTTTAGGTTTGGGTGTTGCGGCATACAAAAGCAAAAGAGTAGAAAAAGCTTTATATCCAATACTTTTAGTTATGCAGACGATGCCCCAGTATGCGGTATTAGTTCCTGCACTAGTTCTTTTTGGGGTAGGAGACCATGCTGCAGTAATTATAACAATGATTGTTGCTGTGCCGCCAATGATACTATTAACTTTATTAGGTTTAAGGGCTGTGCCCCCAGAGGTAATTGAAGCTGGTAGAATGAGTGGATGTAGTAACTGGCAACTAATGTCAAAAGTATTAATTCCAACAGCGAGAAGAGATATTTTAATAGGAGTTAACCAAGTTATAATGGTGTGTTTTTCTATGGCAGTTATCTCTGCATTTATAGGAGCAAAAGGTTTAGGTTTTAATTTATTATTAGCTCTAAATCAGTTGAATATTGGATTAGCATTAGAGGCAGGTCTTTGTATTAGTTTGATTGCAATTTTATTAGACAAAATGTCTTTAGCTTGGGCAAATAAACAGGTTGATTATTTTGGTAATTTAAATTTTTTTCAACGAAATAAAAATTCATTATTCTTTGGAGTTATAGTAATAGTAGGTATTCTATTAGCTTACTTTGGATCAATTTATTTTAAAGACGGGTATAATTATTTATTTGAAGTTCCACATAATAAAGGAATATCAACAGCAGACTTTTGGAATAAAGGTGTTGATTGGATATTCGATACTTTCTTTGTATATATAAAAGCATTTAACACTTGGCTAATTGTTGATGTACTCCAACCGATGAGAGCTTTATATTTGAGAATGCCAGCCGTAGCCACATTAGTTCTAGTCGTTGGAGCTGGATATTTAATTGGTGGAGTTAGATCTGCTTTAGTTGTTTGTGGTTTAACTTTATTTATAGCTCTAAGCCCATGGTGGGATAGAGCTTTAGTAACAACATACATGGCAACATTTGGTGTACTAGTATCTTGCACAATTGGATTTACTGTTGGAACTTTATGTTTTCAAAATAAACATTCTACAAACTTTATGTTAAATGTTTGTGATATATTTCAAACTTTTCCATCTTTTGTATATTTAATTCCTGTGATGATGCTTTTTGGAATTACAGATACTTCAGTTTTAATTGCTGTAATAGTTTATGCTACGATACCAGCAACAAGATACACAATTGAGGGTCTTAGAAGCGTTCCAGCTGGACTACATGATGCTGCAACGATGTCAGGAGTCACAAAGTTTCAAAGACTATTTAAAATAGAATTTCCATTAGCATTTCCACACATGATGTTAGGGCTTAATCAAACAATAGTTTTTGCATTATTTATGGTAATTATCGGGGCTTTTATTGGAACAGAGGATTTGGGTCAGTATATTTTAAAAGCTTTATCAGATAAAAAAGGTGCAGGTATTGGATTAACACTTGGAATTTGTGTTGCATTTATTGGACTAATTTTTGATAATTTAATTAGAACTTGGGTAGGACAAAGAAAAAAACATTTAGGTATAGACTAAAATTGTGAAAAAATTTCTTGTTGCTATCGACCAAGGTACAACATCATCTAGAGCAATTCTCTTCGATTTAGATGGCAATATAAAATTTACATCTCAGTTTGAATTTAACCAATACTTTCCAAAAAATGGATGGGTAGAACATAATCCAAATGAAATTTGGTTAACAACTCTTAAAGCTTTAAAAAAAGTAATTAAAAAAGCATCTCTACTAAAAGGAAAAATATTAAGTATTGGAATAACCAACCAGAGAGAGACAACTATTCTATGGAACAAGAAAACGGGTAAACCAGTATACAATGCAATTGTTTGGCAAGATAGAAGAACTCATGAGTACTGTGAAAAGCTTAAGCAAAAAAAATATGAAAATATTTTTAGAAGAAAAACTGGTTTATTCATTGATCCATATTTTTCAGCTACTAAAATTAAATGGATCTTAGAAAACGTAAAAATTTCGAAGAAACTTCAAAAATCTAATAATTTATTATTTGGCACTGTTGATACTTTCTTAATTTGGAAACTAACTAACGGGCAACATCATTTAACAGAGGCAACAAATGCAAGTAGAACAATGTTGTTTAATATAAATAATAACAATTGGGACAAAGAAATTTTAAAAAAGCTCAATATCTCAAAAAGTATTTTACCTGATGTAAAAAATTCAGCGGATAATTTTGGATCAACAAATAAAAAAATAGTTGGATATGAAATTCCTATATCTGCGGTTTTGGGTGATCAACAAGCTGCAGCCGTAGGACAATCTTGTTTTAAAAAAGGCTCAATTAAAAGTACTTATGGCACAGGTGCTTTTGTAATAATGAATACCGGGTCAAAAAAAATTTTTTCAAAAAATAAATTATTAACCACAATTTGTTACAGATTAAACGGAAAAAATACTTTTGCTCTCGAAGGTTCAATTTTTATCGCTGGAGCAGGTGTTCAATGGCTAAGAGATAAGTTAAAATTAATTAATAATGCTTATGACACAGAACAAATTGCT
Source organism: uncultured Pelagibacteraceae bacterium (assembly GCA_902591775.1). Taxonomy (GTDB): domain Bacteria; phylum Pseudomonadota; class Alphaproteobacteria; order Pelagibacterales; family Pelagibacteraceae; genus Pelagibacter. The sequence goes on along the minus strand of CACJBW010000002.1, from coordinate 24,552 downwards.
AAATCAAAAAAAAATAATGAAGGTGTCTATGTTGTACCAGCTTTTAGTGGGCTGGGAGCTCCATACTGGAGACCTGATGCAAGAGGAGTTATAACTGGATTAACTAGAGATAGTGATTGGAAAACTTTGGTAAGAGCAGTTATAGAATCTGTGGCATACCAAAGCTATGATTTATTTAATGCCATGAGAAAAGATGGATTAAAGCCAAATATAGTAAAAATTGACGGAGGAATGGTGGAAAACGACTGGTTTTCTCAATTTTTGGCAAATATCATTTATATTAAAACAGAGAGACCCAAAATTTTGGAAACCACAGCACTTGGAGTTGCTTTATTTGCTGGATACCAAATTGGAGTATTTAAATCATTAGACCAAATAAGTAGAAAATGGAAAAAAGACAAAACTTTTAAACCTAAATTAACTCACACTGTTAGGAAAAAATTACTAAATGGTTGGAAGTTATCTGTTGATAAAACTTTATTGTAAATTTTATTATTTTAAAAACGTATCCATAGAGTCATCCAACGCTGATGCCCAAGGTGTATGGTGAATAGGAGCTATGGATCCAGTAACAGGTGATGAAAAAGATTTATTTCTGTAAGTTGAAATATCATCCATTTTATGATGTTCCCAATCTTTAAAATGTTTTCTTATCAATTCAAAATCAATTTTTGGATAATCTGACATATCATGAAGCTCTTTAGTATACTCAGTTTGAAAATCAATCATTTGATCAGGATTTTCTAATTTTTCTTCCATAGAAACCCATTTAGAAATATCTTTTTCTATTTCACTATCATTTGGAATCTTAATTTTATTCATTATCACATCCCTTGCGAACCATGCTTGGCAATCAAACATATTAAAAGTATGAAATTGATCCTGCATACCTAGGTACATTAGCTTGTGATTATCTTGCCAAACTACTCCTTTGTATAATTTTGGTGGATATAATCTGTTGTGAGTTTTAAGACTTAGTTTTTCGTTCAAAAATGGAAAATGATGCAGGTATCCAGTGCATAATATAATTACATCTGCTTCTTGTTCTGTACCATCTTTAAAAATTGCTTTGTTACCCTCTAATCTATCTAGATAGTAAACTTCTTTCATACCAGAAGGCCATTTAAAACCCATTGGATTATGTCTATAACCTATGGTTACACTTTTAGCTCCATATTTGTTACATTGCAAAGCAACATCCTCAGCTGAATAACTGCTTCCAAGCACTATCACATTTTTACCTCTAAATTCTTCAGCATCTCTGAAATCATGAGAATGCATTATTCTTCCTGGAAAAGAATTCATACCCTTGTATTCAGGAATAAATGGAACTGAAAAATGTCCAGTTGAAACAACTACATAATCAAACTTGTCAGACAAAATTTTATTGTTAGTTTTATCTTGATAGCTTACTTCAAATTTATCTGAATTATAGTTTACACTCTTTACACTTGTGCTAAATTTAATTTTGCTTTTAATGTTTCCTTTACTTACTCTTCCAATTATATAATTAAATAACACTTCTCTAGGTGGAAAAGATGGAATAGGTTTTCCAAAATGCTCATCAAAAGAATAATCTGCAAATTCCAAACATTCTTTTGGTCCATTTGACCATAAATATCTATACATACTATTGGGGATAGGATCACCATATTGATCTGAACCGGTTCTCCAACTGTAGTTCCATAGTCCTCCCCAATCATCTTGTTTTTCAAAACACACTATTTCTGGAACTTCTTCTCCTTTTTGCTCAGCATGCTCGAAGGCTCTTAACATCGATAAACCACAAGGCCCTGCACCGATTATTGCTATTTTATTCATATAAATTGTATAATTTTAAAAATTTATCTTATTAATAAAATCAAAAAAATAAAACTATTTTTTCTTTAAATTTACTTGTTATTAATGAATAGTTTATTTTTAGTGAATTTATTTATGAAAAAAATTCTAATTATTGGTGGTGGAGCCATGGGATCAGCGTTCTCTGTTCCATGTATAGATAATAATAATAAAGTATTAATTACAGAACCATATAACCAAAGATTTATTAAAAATTTATCATCAAAAAATAAATTTCATTCAGGTTTAAAAATTAATCTTTCAAAAAAACTAATATTTAAAAAATATTCTAAGAAATTATTTCTTGAAAAATATGATCTTATTGTTATTGCATTAAGTTTATCAGGTATTAATTTTGTTGGTAAAGAATTAAAAAAGTATAAAGTAAAATCTCCAGTTTTAGTTCTTACAAAAGGTCTCAAATATGAAAAGAAAAATAAAAAAATTACAACTATTTCTCAAACTCTTCTAAAAAATAATCCAAAATTAAATGTATCAGTTTTGAAGGGACCTTGTTTAGCTAAGGAATTAGTTAGAAAAAGACAAACTAGTGTAATTATAGCTAACAAAAACATTAAATTTGCAAAATTGTTAGGTAAAATGATTTCAACCAAATATTATTTGATAGAATATTCTACAGATATTATTGGTATTGAAATATGTTCAGCAATAAAAAATATTTATTCCATGATAATTGGTTCTGGTTTAAGTTTGAATAAATCGTCAAGTCTATTTCAAAAATCACTATCAGAAATGAAATACTTAACCAGACAATTGAAAGGAAAAGAAGAAACCGTTTTAAGTCTAGCAGGAGTTGGAGACCTGTATGTAAGTGCTGCGGGTGGAAGAAATAGCAAAATGGGAAACTATTTGGGACAAGGTTTTACTTTCAAAAGTGCTAAAAAAAAGTTTATGGCAAATGATACTGTAGAAGGCGAACAACTTGTAAGAGAAATCGCGCCTTTTATTTTAAAAAAATTTAATTCAAAAAAAATTCCCTTAATGTTCAGAATGATTAGAGCAATTCTAAAAAATAAAAAATTTTCGATTTAAAAATATTATATTTATTGACTTTTTGAATAAGGTAGACTTTTTTAATTTATTGTCATTCATTTATCTCACTGATAGATTTGCTTAGTTAATCAACGAAAAGAGGGGAATCAATGATTAAAAAAATAATAATAACTGTTTGCACGCTTATATTTTTAATTTCAAATATTAGTTACGCAGACATCACTTTTTGGACTACAGAGGTTCAGCCAGCTAGAATGGCTAAACAAGAGGCAATGGCTAAAGATTTTGAAGCTAAAACTGGCATCAAAGTTGAAGTTATTCCTGTAGAAGAAAAAGATTTAGGAACAAGAGCAACTGCAGCAGCAGCAGCGGGTGATCTACCTGATGTAATCTATCATACTTTACAGTATGTATTACCTTGGGCAGAGGCTGGAATACTAGATGTTGATGCAAATAATGCAGTTGTAAAAGAACTTGGTAAAAAAACTTTTGCACCAGGTGCCTTAAACATGGCTAAAAAAGGATCAAAAATAGCAGCTGTGCCAGTTGATGGTTGGACGCAAATGGTCGTTTATAGAAAAGACTTATTTGAAAAAGCAGGACTTGAGCCACCAACAAGTTATGAAAATATAACAAAGGCAGTTGAAGCACTTTCTGGAAATGGAATGTTTGGTTTTGTTGCTGCAACGAAAACTGATGAAAACTTTATGAGTCAAGTTTTAGAGCATGTTCTTTTAGCAAATGGAGTAAATGTTGTTAAAAAAGGTGCAATAAGAAAACAAGGTAAAAAGTTAAAAGCTTCTTTAGAGTTTTATAAAGTTATTGCAAATGCAAGTCCTCCAGGAGAATTATACTGGAAGCAATCAAGAGAATTGTATTTTGCAGGAAAAACACCAATGATAATTTGGTCTCCATTTATTATGGATGAACTAGCTGGTTTAAGAGATTCAGCTCCGCCAACAATAAATAGTGATCCAACATCTGGGGAGTTAGCTTCAAAAACTGGTTTCATTACAAACTTAAGTGGTCCTAATAATAAAAAAGGGGCTGCATGGGCTGATGTAAGATACTTTGGAATAACAGCAGATGCTGATACAGAAGAAGCAAGTGCATTTATCAAATACTCAATGGATGAAGGTTACACCAAGACACTTTCAATCGCACCAGAAGGTAAATTTCCTGTTAGAAGAGGAAACTCGAGCGATCCTGAGGCGTTTACAAAAGCATGGAGTAAATTACCTGTTGGAGTTGATAGAAAAGCACCTTTATCAGACTTATATTCAGAGGATGTTATAAATAATATTGTTGCTGGATTAGATAAAGCTCAAAGATGGGGTGTAAAAGAAGGTGAACTTTCTAGAGCTTCTAAAATTATTAATAACAAGTTTATTAATAGAATAACTAGACTTTATGTTGATGGACAGATTGATATTGATCAAGCAGTAGATATGATCAATCAAAAACTCTCTCAATTTTAATCTAATAATTTAAATTTAAATAAAAGCGGATAATATGTATTATCCGCTTTTATTATGAGTGATACACTTTCAAAAATAGAAAAAAGAACTGCATATATATTAATATTACCTGCAGTTTTCCTTGTTTTTTCAATTATCTTATTTCCAATATTTGCAAATGTATGGATAAGTTTTAAAGAGGTTGGATTAAAAGATATAAGGATCCCTGAACCTAGAGCAAAAAAAATTGTTAAATCCATCAAAGATAATCCAGATCAATTAAAGGTTATTTATAAACTTAGAAATAGTTCATTAATTTTAGAAATAAGGGACGTTAAACTTCAAGATAAATTACCTAAGAATATTAAGCCAATAAATTTAGATGAAAGATGCAGGGTTAAATCAAATAAAATTTATTGTGATTTTGGAAATTGGGAGGCTAAATACAAGGAAAATTTTCAAATATTATTAAAGAGTTCTGATGGCAAACAAATAAACAAAAAAGAATTAAAAACTATTAAACCAAAATTAACAGGTAAATCAGATAATATTTTATTAAATACTAATTTTACATTAAAGAATTTTAAAAAGGTATTTTTTCAAAATGAATTTTTTGATTTATTATCAACTACTTTTTACTATACTTTTTTTGGCACAATCGGTTCGATTGTATTTGGAATACTCACTGCTCAACTTGTGAACCAGAAGTTTTTTGGAAGAACATTTATGAGAAGTGTTTTACTTTTTCCATACGTGGGCCCTGTTGTTGCTCTAGCCTATACTTGGGAGTTATTATTAGATCCTTACAGTGGAACTTTAAATAATCTATTGATGAATTTTCAAGTCATACAAGAGCCCTTAAATTTATTGGGTCAAAAATATTTAACGATAAATTTTTTTGGTTTTGATCTTAAATTACGATTAGCATTAACAACTGTAATTATTTTTGAAATTTGGAGATACTTTCCATTAGCTTTCTTATTTATATTAGCTCGACTTCAAGCAGTACCTAAAGAATTATATGAGGCAGCGGAAGTGGATGGTGCTGGTCCTTTACAAAAATTTATTAGTATCACTCTTCCACAAATAACAGCTGTGATATCTATTCTCTTTATGATTAGGTTTATTTGGAACTTTAATAAATTCGAGGATATTTTTTTATTAACAGGAGGTGCATCTGGAACTAGAACTTTGCCAATAAATGTTTATGAGCAAGGATTTACTATTTCCGATATTGGTATGGGGTCAGCAGTATCAATTGTAATAGTTGCTTTACTGCTATTATTTATGTTCGTTTACTTTAAATTAATAGGTAAGAGGGCCGATGAAAACTAAAAATTTAATATACTACGCATTAATATCCTCTATATTTTTGTTTTCTTTGGTCTCTATTTGGAAAATTTTAGTAACTTTGCAAGGAGTTGAGTTAAAAAATTTTAATTTTGAAATAATTATTACTTTAGGTATCGCTATTAGTCTTTTAAATTTAATTATAGGTGAAAAGTTAAATTATTTAATAAAATCAACTTTATTTGCCTTTATATTTACCTTTGTAGATGGATACATAGTTCAGGTAATGCCCGTTTGGTATAATATTGGAATATTTGCAATATTGATATTTTTCACATTAAAAATTAATAAATATAGTCAAAAATATTTAGCATCTGAGCATTCATCACAAATAGTAATATTTGATTTTTTAACTCTCTTTGGAATTGTTTTATTCTCATTTGTCATTTTATTTCCATTTTATATGATGTTGATAACAAGCTTTAAAACTCAAGCTGCTTTGCTAATTAATCCTTTAGATTTTAGTATAAATTTTAAGCAAGATTTTAAAGAATTATTTAAGTCATACTTTGTGATATTTGATACTTACAAATTTGGTAGATATATACTAATAAGTACATTTGTTTCAGTTGGGACAGTGATAGTTACTTTACTATTCGCAATACCAGCTGCTTATGCTGTAGCAAGGTTAAACTTCTTTGGAAAAAACTTTCTGTCGACTTCAATTTTAATTATTTATATGTTTCCTGCTATAGTATTAGTTATTCCTTTGTATACTGTTTTTAGTCAACTAGGTTTAAGAAACTCGGTAGGTGGTTTATTAATTGTTTATACAGCAACTACTTTGCCAGTTGCAATTTACATGTTACAAGGTTATTTTAGAAGTATTCCTAAAGAACTAGAAGAAGCAGCAATCATGGACAAATTAAATTGGTTTGGCATAATTATAAAAATAATTTTACCATTAAGCATACCTGCAATCTCTTCAGTTGCTTTATACGTCTTTATGATTGCGTGGAATGAGTTTTTATTTTCTTTGATGTTCTTGGATAATCCAAACTCATTTACCTTATCAAGGGCAATACAATATCTAAGTGGTGATGCCGAAACACCAAGACAATATTTAATGGCTGGGTCAGTAATTGTTACAATTCCTGTTTTGTTAATTTTTGTATACTTTGAAAAATATTTAGTGAGCGGTCTTACTGCAGGAAGTGTAAAGGGTTAATGGAAGACTTTGTTAAATCAGCCAAGAAAGTTTTATTAGGCAATAAAAAAAAAGGCTATACATTACCAACCAATAACAAATTGTACCCAGCTCAATGGAATTGGGATTCAGGTTTCATTGCTCTAGGATATTCGCATTTTAAAATCAAATATGCTCTGGATGAAATAAAGACATTAATAAGAGGTCAATGGAAAGATGGAATGATACCCCATATTTTGTTTCACGATTTAAATACCAATTATTATCCAAACCATTCTGTTTGGGCTTGTGGAAATAAAATACATTCATCTGGTATTACGCAACCACCAATCCTTGCAATAATTTTAAAACTAATTTTGGATAAACAAAAAATTAATAATAAAGACAAAGCTGAATTTAAAAAAATAGCTAAGGGAATATTAAAATACCACAAATGGTTAATTAAATTTAGAGACCCAAATAATACAGGATTGGTTTCAATTTTGCACCCTTGGGAAAGTGGCTACGATAATTCACCATTGTGGGATGAGCCTATGAGCAAAGTAAAAGTCCCAAAAAACCTAAAATATAAAAGGGGAGACAACAAGGTTGTTAATCCTGAATATAGGCCATTAGATATCGATTATGATAGATACGTAACTATCAAAAATCATTTGAGAAAAAACAATTATAATCCAAAAAAAATTTATAGAGCGTCGTTATTCAATGTAGTTGATGTTGGTTTTAACTCTATATTTTTACGAGCAAATAAAGATCTTCTTAAATTATTAAATATATTCAATTTGCAAAGTACCGAATTAGAGTCTTATATATCAAAATCTGAAAATAAAATTGTAAAATTATTTAATCAGAAAAAAAATATATTTTTTAACATCGATTTAAAAAATAAAAAAATAATAAACATTCCATCAATTACTCATTATTTTATTTTATTTGCAGATTTAAAAGACAAAGTATTAAATAATAAAATTATTAAAAACTTAAAAAAACATAGTTCTAAAGAAAAATATTTATTATCAAGTGTAAAATCAAATCACCAAAAATTTGAAGAGAAAAGATATTGGAGAGGCCCAGTATGGATTAATTGTAATTGGATAATATATCAAGGATTAAAAAATAAAAATATTAAATTTGCCAAACAAATAAAAAGAAAAACTATTAATTTAGTTAAACAAAAAGGGTTTAATGAATACTTTAGCTGTAAAACCGGTAAAGGGTTTGGTGCAACAAATTTTTCTTGGACTGCCGCATTATTTTTAGACTTAATACTTGAAAATAAAAATGACTAATTATAATTGGAATTACCCCACAACTGTTTGGGTAGGGAAAGATAGAGCTAAGGATCTAGAAAAGGCTTGTGTTGAAATTAAAACTTTAAAACCATTATTAGTAACAGATAAAGACTTAATCAATTTAGAATTTATAAAAGATTTAGTAAATGATTTAGAAAAGAAATTTAAATTATCTACTTTTTTTAATTTCTCAGGAAACCCAACAGGAGAGAATGTCGATGAAGGTGTTGAAATTTTCAAAAAAAATAGTTGCGATAGTGTAGTAGCTATTGGAGGTGGAAGTGCATTAGACGTCGGCAAAGCCATAGCTTTTATGTCAGGACAATCAAGACCTATTTGGGATTTTGAGGATATTGGTGATTATTGGAAAAGGGCGGATGAAAAAAATATCTGTCCAATAATTGCAATTCCAACAACTGCTGGAACTGGTTCAGAAACTGGCAGAGCATCAGCAATAATAAATTCCAAAACTGGAATAAAAAAAATAATTTTCCACCCAAAATTTTTACCATCTATTGTCATATTAGACCCAGTTCTTACTAAAGAACTTTCTCCCCGTTTAACAGGAGCTACAGGAATGGACGCATTAGCACATAATTTAGAGGCATTTTGTGCTCCTGGTTTCCACCCAATGGCTGATGGAATAGCGATTGAGGGTATGAGGTTGATAAAAAAATCTCTTTTAAAAGCTGTAAAGAATGGAAGTGATTTAGATGCCAGATCTGATTTGTTAGCTGCAGCAAGTATGGGATCTACTGCATTTCAAAAAGGCTTAGGTGCTATTCATTCACTAAGTCATCCACTTAATGCACAATTTAATCTTCATCACGGGTTGTCTAATGCAATATTTATGCCATATGTTTTAAGTTTTAATAAAGAAGATATTGAGGAAAGAATTATTTCTATTTGTGATTACCTTAACTTAAGTAAAAGTTTTGATGCTTTTCTTGAATGGATACTAGAGCTACGAAAAGAATTAAATATTCCACATAAACTGTCAGATGTAATAGAAACAAATAAAATGAACTTAGATGATTTGTCGAAGATGGCTCTTGATGATCCATCAACATCTTCAAATCCAAAAAAATTGACTAAAAATGATATGAAAGTTATGTATGAGCATAGTATTTCAGGTAAATTATTTTGATGAAAAAAATATTAATAGTTGAGGGAAATTTAAGAGAAGAGAATCAGAGTTTTACTGATGGTGGGATTAAAACACATACAGAAAGTCTAAAAGATAGCATTGCCTATTTTACTGATAAAATTGAAATAGATGTTGTAAATCCCTCATCCGATAAAAATATATCTGACAAAGTAACAGATCTCGATAAATATCATGGACTTATATGGGGAGGAAGTAGTCTAAATATTTATAATGACACCATTGAAATAAGAAGACAGATCGAATTTATGAGAGAGTGTCAAAAAAAAATTAAAAAAATATTAGCTATTTGCTGGGGACTCCAGGTTGCGGTTACAGTAGCAGGAGGGCAAGTAAAAAGATGCACAAACGGATCTCACAGAGGCATAGCGCTTAATATTGAAATAAATAATGTTGGATTGCAACATCCAATATATAAAAATAAAGGTAAAATTTTTAATACACCCGCTTTTAATTTTGATGAAGTTACAAAATTGCCAAAAAATTCAAAATTGCTAGCCTCAAATCCTATAAATAAAGTTATGGGAGTAAATTTTCAGTCTGCAGCAAGTGATATATGGGGTATTCAATATCATCCTGAAATTACTTATGATAAAATGATAAGCCTTATACATTTCAGAAAAGAACGTCTTTTAAACAATAATGCTTTTGTTGATGAACAAGAGATAAATAATCATGTAAGAATGATTGCTGAAGAAAATAAGATTACAAATAAAGATCTTAGAATGCGTGAACTTGAAAACTGGCTTAATTATCTTTTAAAATAGACCCTCTGTTTCACCTTTTTTATTAATACGAATTGAGTCAGCCGCTGGTACTTTTGGTAATCCTGGCATTGTCATTATTGCACCGCATACAACAACGATGAATTCTGCTCCTGATGATAGTCTTACTTCTCTTATTGGTAATACATGACCTGAAGGTGCTCCCTTTAGATTTGGATCAGTGGAAAAACTATATTGAGTTTTTGCAATACAAATTGGTAATGATTGATAACCTCTTTCTTCAAAAGCTTTTAATTGATCTCTTATTTTAGTATCTGCAACTACTTCGCTTGCTCTATAAAGTTCCTTTGCGATTGTTTCTATTTTTTTAAATAATGAAGTTTTATCATCATATAAAAATTTAAAATTACTATCTTTTTCACATTGTTTAACTACATCATTTGCTAAATCTATTGCACCTTCTCCACCTTTTTCCCAATGCTTTGATATAGAGGCTTTAATATCCTTTTGTTCACAAAACTTTGTAACTTCATCAATTTCTTTATCAGTATCTAAAACAAAGTGGTTTATAGCTACTGTTACAGGTAAACCAAATTTTTGAATATTTTCTATATGTCTTTCTAAATTAACCAGCCCCTTTTTAACTGCATCGACATTTTCATTTTTTAATTCGTCTTTTTTTACTCCTCCATGCATCTTCAGCGCTCTTATAGTTGCAACAATCACAACACAACTTGGTTTTAATCCTGATTTTCTACATTTAATATCTAGAAATTTTTCTGCACCTAGGTCAGCACCAAATCCAGCTTCTGTTACTACATAATCAGAAAGTTTTAATGCTGTTTTAGTTGCTAAAACAGAATTACATCCATGAGCAATATTTGCAAATGGTCCACCATGAATGATTGCAGGATTGTTTTCCAGAGTTTGTGTTACGTTCGGTCTAATAGCATCTTTTAACAATACAGTCATTGGACCGTGTGCATTTAAATCTTTTGCATATATCGGTTTTTTATCTCTAGTATAAGCAACAGTAATATTACCGATTCTATTTTCAAGATCATGCAAATCATTTGATAGACAAAAGATTGCCATTATTTCTGAAGCAACTGTAATATCAAAGCCATCTTCTCTCGGAAATCCATTTGCAACACCTCCAAGATTTATATTTATAGATCTCAAAGCTCGATCATTCATATCGAGAACTCTTTTCCAAACTATTCGTCTAACATCTATGTTTAATTTGTTTCCCCAATATATATGGTTATCTATTAATGCAGATAAAAGATTATGTGCAGATGTGATTGCATGAAAATCTCCTGTAAAGTGTAAATTAATTTGTTCCATTGGAACTACTTGAGCATATCCACCACCAGCAGCTCCACCCTTCATTCCAAAAGAGGGACCGAGACTTGGTTCTCTTAAACAAACAATAGATTTTTTACCTATTTTATTTAGTCCATCTGACAATCCTACAGAGGTTGTTGTCTTTCCTTCTCCTGCTGGTGTAGGCGTAATTGCAGTTACTAATATTAATTTCCCATCCTTTTTTTCTTTAAATTTTTCAAGGTATTCAAGTTTGATTTTAGCTATATACCTACTTATTGGACTATATGCCTCAGCTTTATCAGGCACCCCCACGCCATCCAAAATCTCTTGGATAGGTTTCATTTTTGCTTCACGAGCTATTTGGATATCTGATTTCGACATTTAGTTTAAAATTTATAATTGTTTAATGTGCAAAATGTCTATACTTTTTTGGTTGGATTTTAAACATCTAAAAAATATATATAAAAAAAATAAGAAAAAATTTATGTTTAATTGGATAAAATTGAAAAATGCAAAAATACTCAGTTTTTAGTCTAATTAAAAATGCATTCTCAGATCATCAGAACTGGGAAGTAGCCTGGAAAGATCCAACTCCTAAAAAGGAATATGATGTAATCATTATTGGTGGCGGAGGTCACGGTTTAGCAACTGCATACTACTTAGCTAAAGAGCACAATATTACAAATGTAGCCATCATTGAAAAAGGCTGGATAGGTGGAGGTAATGTTGGAAGGAACACTACAATAATTAGATCAAACTATATGCATGATGATAATGCTTTGTTCAGTGAGTTTGGCATGGATCTATGGAGAAAGATGAGTCAGGATTTGAATTACAATGTTATGTTTTCTCCAAGAGGAATAATTAATCTTGCTCATTCAGATGCCCAAATGAATGCGTACTCTAGAAGAGGAAATTCAATGCGCCTAAATGGAATTGATGCAGTTTTATTAAATAGGGAAGAAGTTCAAAAACGAATTCCAATGGCAGATTTTTCAGATAATGTAAGATTTCCAATTTTTGGAGGATTGATGCAACCAAGCGCTGGAACTGCTAGACACGATGCTGTTGCTTGGGGATACGCAAGACAAGCAGACTCAATGGGTGTTGACATAATTCAAAATTGTGAAGTTACAGGATTTGATGTTAATAATGGTAAAATAGTTGGTGTAAGAACTTCTAGGGGAGATATCAAAGCAAAAAAAGTTGGTTTGTGTGTTGCAGGTAGTACAAATATTTTAGCAGAAATGTTAAATATGACATTACCAATTGAAACTCATCTACTTCAAGCATGTGTATCAGAACCGGTTAAACCTTTACTTGACCATGTTGTTACATTTGGTGCAGGTCACTTTTATTGTAGTCAATCAGATAAAGGAGAGATGGTTATGGGTGGAGACTTGGACGGATATAATAGTTACTCTCAAAGAGGAAATTTACCAACACTCCAACACGTATTGACAGAAGGGATTGCGATGTTTCCATTTCTTAGCAAATTGAAAATGTTAAGAACTTGGGGTGGAATAATGGACATGTCTATGGATGGTTCACCAATTATTGATAAAACACATATTGATGGCTTATACTTAAATTGTGGCTGGTGTTATGGAGGATTTAAGGCTACTCCAGCTTCTGGGTGGACTTTTGCTCACACAATTGCACAAGACAGAGTTCATGAATTAAATGCAGGTTACAGTTTAAATAGATTTAATACTGGTGATTTAATTGATGAAAAGGGTCTTGGTACCAAAACTTGGATATCTTAAATGCTCTATATATTCTGTCCACATTGTGGATTAAGATCACAGAATGAGTTTGCTTATGGCGGAGATGCAACAGTAAAACGACCAGAGCTTAACAAGGAAATTAGTGACCAAGAGTGGAATAATTTTGTTTATTTAAGAAAAAGTCCTAGAGGAAAACACCTAGAGTTATGGCACCATATATCTGGCTGCAGACAATGGATTAAAGTTGAAAGAGATACTTCAACTCACGAAATTTTTAAAACCTATAAAGCAGATGAACTAACTGAATAATGTCACAAGATTTTAGATTAGATAACATTGGAATGGTAAATAGAAATAAAAAAATTTCTTTTACATTTAATGGTAAAAAATATTTCGGTTATGAAGGAGATACTATTGCTTCTGCTTTAATAGCAAATGGAGTGCATCTTGTTGGGAGGAGTTTTAAATATCATAGACCTAGAGGTTTCTTTGGAGTTGGTGTTGATGAACCTTATGCAATTTTACAGTTAGAAAGAAATAATGAAAGAGATCCTAATATTAGGGCTACTGAACAGGAGATTTTTGAAGGTTTAGAGGTAAAAAGCGTAAACTGTTGGCCTAGTGTAAACTTTGATATTGGAGCAATTAATAATTTCTTAAAAATGTTTTTTCCAGCTGGGTTTTATTATAAAACTTTTATGTGGCCACCAAGTTTCTGGTACAAAATTTATGAACCTTTCATTAGAATGGCAGCAGGCTTTGGAGAGGCATCTATCAAACATGATAAAGAAAGATACGAGCATAAATATGAATATTGTGATTTATTAATCACAGGATCAGGACCTTCAGGTTTAGCAAGTGCGTACGCAGCAGCAAAAAATGGTGCGCGTGTAATTTTAGCTGAAGATAAACCAAGATACGGGGGAAGCCTGTTAACTAGTGATGTAAATATTGGCAATCAAACTGGTATTGAATGGTCAGAGAAAATAATTACAGAATTAAAGTCAATGTCTAATGTAATTGTAAAAAATAGATCACAGGTATTTGGTTATTATGATCATAACATGTTGGTAATGTCGGAACGAATAAGCGATCATTTACCTAAGACTCAAAAATACTTACCTAAACAACGTTTGTGGTACATAAGAGCAAAAGAAGTTCTGATTTCATCAGGTTCAATAGAAAGGCCGTTAGTATTTGGTAACAATGATACCCCAGGTGTAATGTTATCTTCAGCTGCTAAAGAATATATGAAGGTTTATGGAGTTTTAGTTGGAAAAAAACCTTTAATATTTACAAATAATGACAGTGGATATGAAACAGCTATAGAATTCAAAAAAAATGGCGTTAATCCATTAATTTTAGACACAAGAAAAGAACCATCTTCAGACATTATTAGCGAAGCCAAAAATTTAGGAATTGAAATTAAGTTTTCCTATGTAGTAGTGGCCGCCAAGGGATACAAAAAAGTCAAATCAGCAGATATTGCAAAAATATCAGATAATAAAAAAGATTTATCAAATATAGAAAATATAGAATGTGATTGTATTTGTGTATCAGGGTTTTGGACACCGTCAATTCACTTAGCATCTCAATCTGGAAATAAATCTGAATTTAATGAAAAGATAGATGCATTCATTCCAAAAAAATCTAAACAGAAAGAAAATACTATTGGTTCAGCAAACGGTAAATTTACTTTAGAAGAAACCATTAACGAAGCATTTGATAAAGGATACGAAGTCTCAAACAAAATAACAGAAAATAATAATAAGGTTTCTATTCCAACTGTAGTTGAAAAAAAATCTACAGAACACGACAAGTTTTGGTGTGTTCCATTACCAAAAGGTAAGTCTTATAAAAGATTTTTAGATTTTCAAAATGATGTGGCTGTAACAGATATAGAGCTTGCATTAAGAGAAGGTTTTAGATCAATTGAACATGTAAAAAGATATACCACTCTTGGGATGGCAACTGACCAAGGTAAGACAAGTAATCTTAATGGATTACAATTAGTCTCTGACATTGAAAATAAAGTTGTACCTCAAGTTGGACACACTACATTTAGGCCACCTTATACACCTGTTTCAATAGGAGCAATTGTCGGAAGAGAAGTTGGAAAACATTCTAAACCGACAAGAAAATCACCAATGCACGAGTGGCATGAAAAAAATAATGCAATATTTGTTGATGCTGGAGTTTGGTTAAGACCAAGATACTACAAGCAGGGAAATGAAACATTATTTGAAGCCTCAAAAAGAGAAGCAAAAAATGTTAGAAAAAATGTAGGTGTATGTGATGTAACCACTTTAGGAAAAATAGATGTTAAAGGTCCCGATGCTGCAGAATTCTTAAATAGAGTTTATACTAATGCATGGCTTAAGCTACCAGTGGGTAAAGCAAGATATGGAGTAATGCTCAGAGAAGATGGAATTGTAATGGATGACGGAACAACAACAAGAATTTCTGAAAATCATTACCACATGACAACTACAACAGCTCAGGCGGCCAATGTCCTATCTCATTTAGAATATTATTTACAGCTAGTTTGGCCAGAATTAAATGTTAATGTAGTCTCAACTACAGAGCAGTGGGCTGGTGCTGCAATAGCAGGCCCAAATTCAAGAGCATTATTAATGAAATTATTTCCAAATACTGATGTATCTAATGAAGGTCTACCATTTATGGGTTACAAAGAGGCTGATTTATTTGGTTTTCCTGCAAAAATTTATAGAATTTCATTTTCAGGAGAACTTGCTTATGAAGTTAATGTGGAATCGGACTATGGTAATTTCATGTGGGAAAAAATTATCGAAGTTGGTAAAGAATTTCAAATACAGCCATATGGAACTGAGGCCCTATCTACTTTAAGGATAGAAATGGGTCACGTTGCTGGCTCTGAGCTTGATGGTAGAACAATTCCTCATGATGCATCGCTTGAAGGTTTAGTAAGTAAGAAAAAAGACTTTATTGGTAAAAGATCTTTAAGCAGATCAGCTTTCATAAAACCGGATAGAGAAAAAATAGTAGGTGTTGTTCCATTAGACAAAACAACGAGTATTCCCGAAGGTTCATATATTGTTAAAGACCCTAAAGCTAAACTTCCAAACCCAAAATTAGGTCATGTCTCAGCATCATGTTGGAGTGTTGAGTATGATAATCCATTCTCGCTTGCGATAATTAAAGACGGTAAAAATATGATAGGACAAAAACTATTTGCTATGTCACCTTTAAAAAATAAAACTATAGCTGTGGAAATCGTTTCATCTCATTATGTTGATCCTGAAGGAAAGAGAGTAAGGGCATGACGGTAATTTCTGCATTAAAAAATGTTCATGTTCAGGGATCATTTGGAAATTTTGAAAATAAATCTGAAAATGAATTATTAAAAATTAAAGAATTAAAAAATTTACTAATCGTTCAAGTAGTTCAGTATAGAAATTCTTCTATTAAAATTGACGATATAAATTTTAATAATTTAAAATTTGTTAATCAGTCACAAACAGTAGTTTCAAATGAAAATGTGAGAGTGCTATGGAATTCACCAAATAATTGGCTTTTAATTTCAAATAAAAAAGAATTGTTAAAAGAAATTTACAGCACTTTTAATGCAAATGATTTTGCTGTTACGGACCTTTCTCATTCTAAAGCAACAATAGAATTAGAAGGACCATATGTAAAAGAAGTTTTAAAAAAAGGATGTCCTTTTAACTTTAATATTTTAACAAAAAATATGAGCATTAACTCAGCTTATAATGGAATTTCTTTTATAGTTGATATGATTGAAGATGAACCAGAAAAAGTAAGAATTTTTTCTCTAAGAAGTTTTGGGGAGTCTCTTTATCATTCTATCACTGATGCTTCTTTAGAATTTGGCTATAAGTGTAATTAGTTATTATTCCTCTGTTTTAAATCGAGATTTCTGAATAAATAAAACAAATAGCACTGGTATAATTAAGGTAATAATTGTTACTGTTATTAACAATAATCCTAGCTCAGAATAGTCTGCTGTTGTTAAAATTGCGTTTGTAACCTTATCTTTTACTTCTCTTGTAATTGTAAAAATTTCATTGAGATATTTTGTTAATAAAGCACTTGCAGATAAAGCTAAATTAGTGAATGAAGCAAAAACTGCAAAAAAAGTTGCTTTTAAATGGGAGGGTGCATTTTTTGCAATCCAAGCCAAAAGTGGAATCATAGATATTTGACCCAACGGAGATTCTAATGCTGTATTAATTATTGCTATAAATTTTGCATCAACAATTCCGTTTGTTAACGAGGAGGTCCAGTTGTGAAATCCATAATACATTCCAACACTTGGTAAAAATAATATTGATCCAGCAATTGATAAAATAACAATTATTTTAGCAATAGAATTTTTTGCCATAAATGGTCTAAGAATTATTATGCCAACCAATGTAAGTATAGAAGCTAGTAAAGACAGTATTGAAAAGAATTGTTCATTAAATTGAAGTTCATCAATTTCAAACCAAGATAAGCCAGGTCCAGGTCCAGGCATGGCTCTAAATATAAAAATAATTATAGCAGTTCCAACTATAGTAAATCTTAACTTTTCAGGTAACTCTTTAATAAGTTTATTCATAAGGAATAAAATGATTAACATAGAACCTAAAAAAACAATTTCTTGTGCAAATGGTAGTCCTAACGAACCGACACTCAATGTAAAAATTACAAAAATTAAACTACCACCTAGTATCCACCAATTAACTTTTGTTTTTTCATGATTAAAATTACCTTCTTCACCAGATAGACCCTGTCTAATTAAAATGTTTTTCTTTTTATTTTTTAAATACATTGCAAAAATAACACCTAAAATTGAAACTATTGGTATTATTAATGCATAAAGATATATTGATCCGTATAATTGTATTTTTTCAGCCTGTTCAAGATTGTCTACTCCTTTAAATAATATCACATTGGCAAGGGCAACCAAAACTGTTCCACCTATAATTGCAAATCTTCCAAGTGTTTGCATCGTTGTATGCATAATCTTAACTTGATCTGTTGTAAATTTTTCTCCATTTTCATTAATTAAAGGTACTGCTTCAACTGTCATTGCATCAGCAACAACATCTTGAACTACATAACCAATAGGAGCTAAAAGAACGCTAATTACAAACCAAGTTTCAACTTTTAAATAAGATGACATTTGTTCTGTATGAATTATTAGCCCATACATTATTAATAAACTTATTCCAATTAATGAGGCGCCAACGTAGACCATGTAATTCTTTTTATTCCAGATTAAATCTACCAAATGCCCTAGTGGCATTTTTAAAGCCCAAGGTATTCCTGCCCAGAAACCCAACCCTGCAAGAAACGCTGCAGATAAATTCAAATAATCTTTTACAAAGAAAGTACCTACTATACCTGTTAGGCCAGATATACCTGCTGCCACATAAATCATTAAGGGAGGCAAATAAGACAATTTAAATTGTCTTCCTAAATCAAACAGTGTTGAATCTATAAACTGAACTATTTTATTCATTAACTCTTAATCTAATAGGTTTAATTTAATTAAACTATTATTTTTTGTTTCTTTACACCACAATTCATAACTTTCGCACACTCTCCAAAGATGATTTGTAGCTCTTTGAGATATTTCCAAGGGAAAATGACTCTTTGCATAGTACAAATCAGGAAATTTAATCAATTGTTTAATCATCGCTTCTTTTTGTAAATCCAAAAGCCTTAAAACTTCTTTAGAAATTTTTTCTCCTGAGGTCTCATCTACAAAATCATTTTCTTTTAGTTTTTTAAACCACTCATCATGAAATTTACCACTGCTTACTTTTTCATACATTTTAGAACCTATAAATCTTTCAATTGCATCTATATTGGAGATATCAATATTCTGTTTTTTAATTTTAAATATTTCTAAATAAATTACTTCAGCGACATAAAGTATGTAGGGTTTTCTATTTTCTTCTCCCATAAAATTATAAATCTAAAGTGTAATAACAAGAATTAGGATCCTCTTTATAGTGAGCAAAAGGTTTACATTTACTAAATTTAAAATGTTCAAAAAGTTTTCTGGCAGGTAAAAAGAATTTTCCAGATCCTGTTTCAATACTTAACTTTTTAATACCTAATTTTTTCGACTGAATTATTAAATGTGAGATTATTTTATTACCAATACCTTTATTTCTAAAATCATCAGATACTCTAATCGATTTAAATTCCCCATGACTTTGTCCAATAAATTTTAATGCTCCGCATCCAATTAAATGATTATTATTCCACAAACTCCAAAATTTTATACTTGGATCTTTAAGTCCAGGAATATCTAAAACATGAGTACTACCTTTAGAAGAAACAGATCTTAATTCAATAAAGTGTTTTATTAAAAGATGATTTACCTTTGGGTGGTCAAAGTTGTTTTCTATTGATTTAATCATTAGCATGAACATATAATCTAAAAAAAAATTAAACCAATACGAAAAAATATGTGTGGAAGATATGTCATTACTAATGCAGTTTCAAAAACAAGCAAAATGGTTAAAACTGCAATCAACGTAGAAGACTCAGAAAATTATAATGCGCATCCTTATCAAAATCTTCCTGTAATAAAGAAATATAACAATGGAAATACTCTTGAAAACTTAAAGTGGGGAATTGTACCTAGTTGGGCCAAAAAAAAAGACTTTAAACCACTGATTAATGCAAGATTAGAGACAATTGACGAAAAGGTTTCATTTAAAAAATTAATAAAACTTCAAAGATGTGTTGTTGTAGCTGATGGATTTTACGAATGGAAGAGAATAGAAAAAGAGAAGATCCCTCATTACTTTTTAAGAGAAGACAAGAAGCTAATCTATATTGCAGGTATTTATGAGGAGGATCAATTTTGCATGATCACTGAGGAAGCGAGTTCAAATGTAACAGAAATTCATCACAGACAACCAGTTATCTTAAATGAAAGTGATGTTAATAAATATTTGAATATTGAAATTTCAGGTTCAAATTATTTAAAACAATCGCAAAAATCAAAACTTTCTTTTTATGAAATTTCTAAGGAGGTAAATAAGCCAACCAATAACAATATTTCTCTAATACAACCTCTATAAAATTATTTTTCAATAATTGTTAGATGTCCCATTTTCCTTTTTGCTTTTACTTGTTTTTTTAAATAATCATAAAAAAACTCATTCTCTTTAAAAGTTTTATTTCTATAAATTGTTATGTCATCACCAATGAGATTAATCATTTGAGCATTATATATTTTTTTTGTGTCGATTTTTTTTAAACCACAAACAGCTCTTATATGATTTTCAAATTGACTAACATTATGTGAGTTTATTGTTAGATGACCAGAATTATGAACTCTAGGTGCAATTTCATTAACATATAAGTTTTCATTTTTATCAATAAAAAACTCAACACATAAGGTTCCAATATAATCTAGTTCTTCAACAATTTGTTTTGCCCATTCTTTAGATTTTACCTTTATTGTTTCTGAAATTTCAGCAGGAATTTTTGAATGTTTTAAAATTTGATCTTCATGAACATTCTCAATAGGCTCATATATTTCATATTTTTGATTTCCAAATCTACATATAACAATTGAAATTTCTTTTTTAAGATTAATAAACTTTTCTAAAATATATTCTTTAGTAAAATCAATATCTTCATTTATATCAATAAAACTATTTAATTTATGTTGACCTTTACCATCATATCCAAGAGTAGTAGTTTTAAGTAATCCAGGCAAAAGGTTTTCATTTTCTTTTATTTCATCCTTATTTTTAATTAAAGCATAGTTAGTTGTTCTAATATTGTTTTTATTTAAAAAATCTTTTTCAGTTAATCTATTTTGGATTAAACTATTTATTTCTGGTTTAGGTAAAACACTCTTTGATTTATTTATTTCATTTAATATATCAAAGGGTATATTTTCAAATTCATAGGTAACTAAATCAACGCTATTAACAAATTCTGTTATAATTTTTGTATCATTATACTTTCCATATATGAACTTATTTGCAAAATTTTTGGCAGGTGCATCTTGATCATCACTAAGTACTACAGTATTTATATCTATCTTTTTAGCAGCTTCAGAAAGCATACTACCTAGCTGACCACCTCCAATTATTCCTAAAACTGGCTGGCTCATTTATTTAGGTTTTTTTTTAACAGATTTTGATTGTTTAGATCGCCACTTGTTGAGATTATTTTTAACACCCATATCAAAGGTAGAGATAATTGAAGCTGCATATAATGCGGCATTTATTGCTCCATCTGTGCCTATTGCTACAGTTCCAACCGGTATACCTTTTGGCATTTGAACTATTGACAGTAAACTATCTAGACCTTTTAACTTTTTACTTTCAATTGGCACTCCAATTACTGGAATTCTTGTTAGAGACGCAATCATTCCTGGCAAATGGGCTGATCCTCCAGCTCCAGCAATTATCACAGAAATATTATTTTTTTCAGCTGATTTTGCATATTTAAACATACGTTCTGGAGTTCTATGAGCAGAAACTATATTTGTTTCATAATTAATTTTAAGCAATTTAAGAATTTTTTCACAAAATTTCATGGTTGAGTAATCAGAATTACTTCCCATAACAATTGATACCTTGTGACTATATTTTTTGTTTTTCATGATATAAATTTGAATTAGTTTAGATTAGCATATTCTTTAAATTTAAACTAGTCGACAAATTATATTATACTTATATGGTCTTTAAATATGAACTATCGAATTGACAATCTTCAATATTGTAACTGGTCTAGAGATATTTTTCTAATCAATAGGGAAGCTGGGTTAAATGCAGTACACGTTACTCTAGTATATCACGAAGATTATGACGAATTTTTGCAAAGAGTAAAAGAGTGGGATAGATTTTTTGAACAAAATTCAGACTTAATATTTTTAGGAAAAACGTTTGAAGATATTACAAAAGCTCAATCAGACAATAAAACAGCAATTTTTTTCGGTTTTCAAAATTGTTCACCGATTGAGGATGACATCAATTTAATAGAGAAAGTTTATGAGCATGGTTGTAGATTTATGCAACTTACTTACAATAATCAATCTCTTCTAGCCACAGGATGTTATGAAAAAAATGATTCTGGAGTCACAAATTTTGGAAGAGAAGCAATTAAAGAAATGAACAGGGTAGGAATAGTTGTGGACATGTCCCATTCAGCAGAGAAAAGTACTTTGGATGCAATAGAAATAAGTGAAAAACCAATTGCAATTACCCATGCTAATCCTTCTTTTTGGCATCAAGCTTTAAGAAATAAATCAGATTTCTTGTTAAAGAAACTTTCTGAAAGTGGAGGTATCTTAGGTTTATCATTATATTCTCATCATTTAAAAGATGGAACAAATTGTAAATTAGAAAGTTTTTGTGAAATGGTTGCTAAGACTGCAGAAATAATGGAAGTAAAAAATATTGGTATTGGGTCAGATCTATGTTTGAACCAACCTGACAGTGTTGTTGAATGGATGAGAAACGGAACTTGGTCTAAAAGTACAAATTATGGAGAGGGAAGTAAAAAAAAACCTGGATTTCCAAAACAACCTGACTGGTTTTTGGATGCTAGAGGGTTTGATAATTTAGAAAGTGGATTAAAAAAAGTTGGTTTTAATAAGCAAGAAGTAGAAGGAATTTTAGGAAATAATTGGTTTAATTTTTATAAAGGAATTAATTAATGGAAATAAGATTAAGAGATCCAAAATTTTTGATGAAACTATCTAAATTGGGATCTTTTCATCAATCAAAATTATCATTTCTAAGATCTTTTTTATCTGAATTTAAAGATTGGAAATATAGCCGAGATTTATTTCAACTAAATGACAAAGGACATGGAAGAGCAGTTTATTCATTTACAAAAGATAAAAGAACATATTCTCTCATTTGTTTTGCTAATGAAATCAAAGATGATGAGAGATCAGATAGAGTAATAGCCACTAAGTGGGATGCTGCTTTTACTTTGTTTGATGGAATTCCATCAAAAGAAGACATAGATAGACTTAACGATAATGTTCCAAAACAAGAGGTTGGAAGACTTTCGTATAAGGAATTAACACTATCAAGAGCTAATAAGTCGGTAAGAGTTTTTGACCATGTGGTTGAAAGTTTATCAAATGGGGAGCAACCTAATAAAGAGATTTTATCTAAAGTTGGTTATTTATATAGAACAACGGCTGTTTATGGATCTGGAAAATTTGGTTTAGCGGACAGGTTTAGAATTAAAAATAGGGAGGAAATCAGAGGACCTTTTAGATTAGAAATGATGCTAGTTTATCTCGTTAGACAATTTACCTTTGATCAGGTTAATCATATTGCAAAAAATAAAAATCCAAAATTAGCAGTAGAATTAGATCCTGCAATTAGCAGAAAATTAGGAATAGGAAATTCCACTGGTCTTGGGATGGCTCCTTTTATTGTTAATCATCCTACTTTGTTGAATAATTGGATACATGCAAGAGAAACTGCCTTGAAACAAATAAGAGAAATAGAGCAAGTTTCAAAAAATGAGATTGATACTTTTTATAATTGCCTAATTAAATCTTTAAAGAATATAACCAGTTGGCACACTGATAGCGAATTTCAACAAGAAAAAATCAAAGGTTTAATTGAAGATTTAAAAAAGTTTATAAAATTTATGAAAGAAGATTTTAAATTTCAAAATTCATATCAATTTAATCAAATTTATAACTGGTCAGAGGAAAATTTAAATGATGAATGTATAGAATATATTGTATCTATGATGATGGAACCGTATGATAACATAGTTAATCCATTGATTACGCAAATGAGTTCTGATGAGGAAGAGCACTTTAACATTCCTGTCGATAGAACTATTGAAGATCTAAGAAACATATTAGAAAATAAATATTCTGAAATACTTAAAATTGATTTTTTAAAAGACGAAAATAATCAAAACTTTTGGTTTATATCAAAAAATAAAGAAGAGCCTAGAATAGGAGACAGATATATTGATGAGGGATCTGATTTAGAACAACCTTTGGCAATAGCAAGAGACATAAATAAACTTTATGAAGCTGTATTTACCAAAAAAAATAGTTCTAAAATTGGCAAATTTTTAAAAGATAATAATCATTTAAGACACGTTGTCAGAAGAGCATTTATTGCTGAAAAGTTTCCTTATTCAGAAATCCAAGACAATACAATTGGGTCCAAACTAGTTCCAATTGATATGTTAAGATTAAAATTATCATTTTTTGGGGCTATAAAGTTTGATCCTAGATCAGATAAATGGTTACGTATTTGCATGTTCCAAGGAGCTCCATTACCTTCCGAATTAGATAATTTTGATGATAAATGGATTTATAAATCATAAATAAATGAGAAGCTTTAGTGAAATAGAAGTAACTACAAAAAAAGCATCTAAAGCTATTGGTTTTTCTTGGGGAATATCAGAGGAAGTTGGAAAAAATATTCGATTACTAGAAATGTTTGGACTACCAGGTCTTAAAAATTTAAACCAATACTACAAGATTTATAAAATCA
>CACJBW010000001.1 GCA_902591775.1 uncultured Pelagibacteraceae bacterium | reverse complement strand
CTTAAAAAACCCTCTTTATCAGCATCTAATATCCCAACTAATGCACATTCTGGTATATCTAAGCCCTCTCTTAATAAATTTATTCCAACCAAAACATCAAAAACACCTAGCCTCAAATCCCTCATTATTTCAATTCTCTCTAGAGTATCAATGTCAGAATGCAAATACCTTACCTTGATACCATTTTCATGTAAGTATTCAGTTAGATCTTCGGCCATCTTTTTTGTCAAAGTAGTAACAAGAACTCTGTAATTTTTTTCAATTGTTTTTAGACATTCATGCATTAGGTCATCAACTTGATTTTTTGCAGGTTTTATTTCAACTGGGGGATCAATCAATCCAGTTGGTCGAATAACTTGATCAATAAATTTACCTTTTGTTTGTTCTAATTCCCATGGACCTGGAGTTGCAGATACAAAAACAGTTTGTGTTCTCATCATATCCCATTCTTCAAATTTTAATGGTCTGTTATCCATACATGATGGAAGTCTAAATCCATATTCTGCTAATGTACTTTTTCTAGATCTATCTCCTTTAAACATTCCATTTAATTGTGGAACTGTTACGTGGCATTCATCTACAAATATCAATGTATTATCTGGAAAATATTCAAACAGAGTAGGGGGTGGTTCACCAGGTTTTCTACCTGATAAAAATCTTGAATAATTCTCAATTCCTGCACATGACCCTGTAGCTTCAATCATTTCAAGATCGAATTTCGTTCGCTCTTCCAATCTTTGTGCTTCAAGTAATTTATTTTGTTCTTTATGTTTTTTAAGAGTTATCTCTAATTCTTTTTTAATATTTATTACTGCTTGTTCTATTGTAGGTTTTGGAGTTATGTAGTGGCTGTTAGCATAAACTTTAATTAAATTTAATTCTCTTACTTCATCACCAGTTAGTGGATCAAATTCCTCAATTTTTTCAAGTTTATCTCCAAATAAACTTAGTCTCCAGGCTCTGTCCTCTAAATGAGAGGGAAATATTTCTAAATATTCACCCCTCGCTCTAAATGTACCTCTATAAAAATTTTGGTCATTTCTTTTGTATTGAAGTGCAACTAAAGATTTTATTATATGTTCCCTATTATAGTCATAGTTTTTTTGAAGAGTAAGTGTCATTTTACTGTAAGCTTCAACAGATCCTAATCCATAGATGCACGATACACTTGCAACTATAAGAACATCATCTCTTTCAAGAAGAGAACGAGTAGCAGAGTGTCTCATTCGATCAATTTGCTCGTTAATTGATGCCTCTTTTTCTATATAAGTGTCTGATCTTGGAACATATGCCTCTGGAGTGTAATAATCGTAGTAGGATACAAAATACTCCACAGCATTGTCTGGAAAAAAACCTTTCATCTCACCGTATAGCTGAGCAGCAAGAGTTTTATTTGGTGCAAGTATTAGAGCTGGTCTGTTTGTTTCCTCAATTACTTTGGCCATAGTAAAAGTTTTACCTGAACCCGTTACTCCTAATAAAACCTGGTTAAATTGGTTTTTTTTAGCCCCTTTAACTAAATTTTTAATTGCTTCTGGCTGATCTCCTGCTGGTTTAAAATCAGATTTAATTTTAAATTTTCTGCCACCTTCAAGTTTTCCACTTATTTTTGGATTTTTACTTTGAATATCTGTAATTAAATCTTGATATGTATTTTCCATATATTAAATAAAGTAATAGAATATAAACAATTTTCAATGAGCATAATATCAAACAGTTTAAAAAGAATTAAACCTTCTCCAACAATAGCTGTTACCCAAAAAGCGAGAGAATTAAAAGCTGCCGGAAAAGATGTAATAGCTCTAGGTGCAGGTGAACCTGATTTTGATACACCAGATAATATTAAAAAAGCTGCTGTTAAAGCCATAAGAAAAGGTGATACTAAATACACTCCAGTGGACGGAACACCTGCAATCAAAAATGCAGTTATAAAAAAGTTTAAAAGAGAAAATAAACTTAATTATACTTCAGAACAGATAACCGTAGGAACTGGAGGAAAACAAGTTTTATACAATGCTTTTGTTGCAACATTAAATAAAGGAGATGAAGTTTTAATACCTGCTCCTTTTTGGGTATCTTATCCAGATATGGTTTTGCTCGCTGGGGGGAAACCAAAATTTATAAAATGTGGAGAAGAAGATGGATTTAAATTAACACCTGCCAAACTCAAAAACGCCATTACAAAAAAAACCAAATGGATAATTTTAAATTCTCCATCTAATCCCACTGGAGCAGCTTATTCTAAAAAAGAAATTATTAGCTTAGGAAAGGTATTACTTAAAAATAAAAATGTTTTTATTTTGAGCGATGATATTTATGAGCATGTAAAATTTGATAATTTTAAATTTTTTACAATTGCACAAATCAAAAAACTAAAAGACAGAACATTAACTATGAATGGTGTAAGTAAGGCTTATGCTATGACGGGGTGGAGAATTGGTTATGCAGCTGGACCAAAAAATATAATTGCTGCAATAAGAAAGATTCAATCTCAATCAACATCAAATCCATCATCAATAAGTCAAGCGGCTGCTGTAGAAGCTCTAAATGGATCACAAGGTTTTATAAAAAAAAGAGCAAAATCTTTTAGTGACAGAAGAAACTTTGTTGTTAATTATTTAAACAGTATCCAAGGAATAACTTGTTTAATGCCAAAGGGTGCCTTTTATGTTTTCCCTAGTTGTAAAGGATTGATCGGAAAAAAAACAAAAATTAAAGATGATACAGATTTTGTTCAAAAGCTCCTTGAAAAACAAAATGTAGCTGTGGTACAAGGCTCTGCATTTGGTCTAGAAGGTTATTTTAGAATATCTTACGCAACTTCAATGCAAAAATTAAAAATTGCAATGGTAAGAATCAAGCTTTTTTGCGAGAGTTTAGGCTAATTTTAGTCTTACTACTGATTTTGCAGCATCAACGACCGCAGTTTCTGATGGTAAAAATTTCATCTGAAGAATTTCCTCTGAGTATGTTTGATCTGTTTGCATTGTAAGCCCTAAATCTGGAACCAAATTTTTTGCACTTGTGTCTATGTAACTAAGAAGTTTAACCATAAAATTTGGTAATTCTTTTTTGGGAAGTTTTTTTGCATGGCTTGGAAGATTTTCAGCCATTATTTTTGATAATTCAAGAATACTTCTTACTTCAGATCCAACAATTAATCTTCTACCACCAGCTCTTTTATTTGCTAAAGATAAAACATGTGCTCTAGCAATATCTTTTACATGGGATATCATTACTGAAAATTTTGGCGCAGCTGGGAATTTTCCTTGAAGTAATTGTTTTATATATTCCATGGATGTGCAACTTTTTTCATTTAAAAAATCTCCTAAAACAAAGCCAGGATTGATACAGGTAAGATTATTTTTTAGACCTTTACTTTCCATGAGATCCCATGCAGCCTTTTCAGCTCTTGTTTTAGATACAAAATAATCAGTAGTTTTGTTCCATTCTACATCAGTCCAATCATTTTCACCAAAAGTGTAAGGATTTGTTCTATTTGGTTTTCTAAACATACATACAATAGACGATGTCTTTACAAAGTGTTCAACTCCTGCATTTATCCCTGCATTTAAAACTCTCAAAGTTCCATCTTTTGCAGCTGGTGTAAGTGACTCTCTATCATTAGATACTTTAAATGGAAAAGGAGAAGCAACATGAATAATATATTTGCAACCTTTTGCAGCCTCATTCCAACCTTCATCTTTTATTAAATCTAACTCTACAAACGATAATTTCTCTGTTGAAACATTATTCTCTTCTAATGTTTTTTTAGTTTGTTCAATTGAACTTTTATTCCTCACTGTCCCTAAAACTTCAAAGCCTGAATTTAATAATTCAATTGCTACATGTTTTGCAACAAAACCACTTATTCCAGTTAATAATACTTTGCCGCTCATATGTTGAATAAACTATTTAGTTTTTTTCTTTTTTTCTAAACCAAATAGTGGTGAATTTCTAAATCTTAAAACAAGTATTGCTATAGCAATTAAAACAATTGCTCCTGCTTCATATAGTAATACTTCTGGATTTATTGACTTTCCTTGCAAAATAATAAATCTTGATAATGCAGTTATTGCAATAAATAATGGTAAGGTAATTTGAATGGATTGACTTTCCCAAAACACTCTAACCATAGCCAATACCTCTAAGTAAAGAAAGAGTAGTAACAGATCAGCAAGTGTAACTTTTTGAATGGAAATCATTTGATAAACTTCTATTCCAAATGCAATTATTGTAGCTATAAGAATTATTACTAAAGCCAATAATTGTATTTGCTTAACAATATTTTCCATTTATCTCTTATAGATGATATTTAACTAATTTGAAGCCAAATATTTCTCAGCTTCTAATGCAGCCATACAGCCCATTCCTGCTGCTGTTACTGCTTGTCGATAAATTTTATCTTTGACATCTCCAGCAGCATAAACACCTGGAACATTTGTCTCTGTAGAATCACTTTTTGTAATTAGATAACCTGTATTGTCCATTTCTAATTGATCTTTAAATAGCGAAGTAGCAGGGTCATGACCAATAGCTATAAATAAACCGTCAATTTTTAACTCTGATATTTCATTAGTTTTAATATTTTTGATCTTTAAGCCTTTGACATTTTTTGGTTCTTCATCTCCAATTACTTCTTCAACAACTGAATCCCAGATAATTTCAATTTTTTTGTTTTCCATTAATTTTTTTTGCAAAAGTTTTTCTGCTCTTAGTTCATTTCTTCTATGAATTAACTGTACTTTTGATGCAAATTTTGTAAGAAACATTGCCTCTTCGACTGCTGCATTTCCACCTCCAACTACAGCTACTGTTTTATCTTTAAAAAAGAAACCATCGCATGTTGCACATGCCGAAACTCCAAATCCTTTAAATTTTTCTTCAGATTCAATATTTAACCATCTTGCTTGAGCACCTGTTGAAATTATAATTGAGTCAGCAGTATATTTTTGCCCACTATCGCCTATTGCCTCAAAAGGTTTAGATTTTAAATTTACTGATTGAATGTGATCTTCAACTAAATCTGTTCCTACTGCTCTCGCTTGCTCTCTCATTTGTTCCATTAACCATGGTCCTTGTATAACATCAGCGAAGCCTGGATAGTTTTCAACATCAGTTGTAATTGTCAGTTGACCACCTGGCTGCATACCTGCAACTAACATTGGTTTTAGCATAGCTCTTGCAGCATAAACTGCAGCAGTATAGCCCGCTGGACCAGATCCAATTATTAACACTTTTGTATGTTTAGTTGGTTTTTCACTCATAGAGGTCTATATAGTTAATAATGAGCAAATTAAAAGGTATTTTATTGACCGAGGGTATGCATGGAATGCTGAGCCAGGTTGAAGGCTTAGCTAAAGCTTTAGATATAGAGTTTACTCACCAGAAGGTTGAACTAAATAATTTGTGGAAGTTAATTCCATCAAAATTTACACCAATTTCTCAAAGAGTTTATAAAAAAATCAATAACTCAGATTATGATTTAATAATCTCTTGTGGCCGAAAAAGTATAATTCCATCTATTCATTTAAAAAGTATTTCAAAAAAAAAAGTTTTAAATATCCATATTCAAGATCCAAAAATAAACTTAAATTACTTTGATTTTATAGTTGCCCCAGAACATGATGGAATTAAAGGCTCCAATGTCATTACTACCAAAGGTGCTATCCATTATCTTACAGAAAGTGAAATAGCTGAGAATAAGAATTATTTAAACTCTTTTATAAAAAATGATGACAGAAAAATCTGGTGCTTAATAATGGGTGGGCCTACAAAATATTATGATTATTCAACAAAAAATATGAAACATATTTTTTCAATATTTTACAAACTTTTAAAAAAATATGAATTTCAACTTGTTGTGATACCATCAATGAGAACTCCAATTAATACTATTCACTATGCTAAAGAATTTTTTGGCGAAAATCATACAGTTGTAATGAACGTTGATAAAAAAGCTTACTTATCAGCTTTAGCTATTTCTGAAAATATTGTTGTTACATGTGACTCTAGCTCAATGATTTCAGAAGCTGCTTTAACTGGAAAACCAGTTTATATTGCAAATATTTTGCCTAGAAAAAATGATATAAGATTCCAAAGATTTAGAAATTTATTTAGAGAATTAAATATCACAAAAAACCTTGGGGAAGATATGGAAACTTGGTCCTATCAAAAACTTGATGAAGCAAATAGAGTAGCAAAAATCATAAAAGAGAAATTAAATAAATAATGTCTTATCTAAATTCAATTCTTAATGACTCAAAAAAATTTGATAGTCCTTTCGCACATTGGGAATTAAATAAGCCTCTTACAGATGAACAAATAAATGAAATAGTTTCAGCTGATATCACTGATCCTGCAAAACATAATCTCAATTATGATGGTACTAGAGCTATAGATGGAGGAGAAGGAAAATTTAGGAAAGGTATTTCAGATGGTGGGAAGGCCTTAAAATTTAGATGTTTTGTCACCAAGGAAAATAGTAATGAATTCCCAGGACTTACTAATCTAATTAAAGAGCTTCAAAATAAAAAAACATATCAAAAAATATCTGAATTAATTAGTAAAGACCTATCAAATTCCTATGTAAGAGTTGAAGTAATTTGTGATCGAGAAGGTTTCTGGCTAAAACCACATTGTGATATCAAAGAGAAACTTATGTCGTGCTTGTTATTTGTTAACAAACATAATGAAAGTGAAGATTTAGGTACTGATTTTTATGATAATAATCTAAAACTGATAAAAACATTACCTTATAAAGATAATTATGGATATTTTTTTTCAAGTGGGCCTGATACTTGGCATGGAATGGAAAAAAAAGAAATAATTAAAGAGAGAAGATGCTTACAAGTAAATTATGTTACTTTTAAAACTGATTGGAAGGTAGAAGATTAATCTTCCCAATCGAATCTAGGGAAAGTGTCAAAAACTTTAAAAATTCCCTCAGACCAAGTATTACAAACTTTCGAATAATCCTCATCATTTAAACTTAAACATTTTAAAGAAGCTAATTTATTTTCATCTTTTTTATAAATGGCAAAGTCTATTGGTGGTCCTACAGTTAAATCACTTTTTAAAGTTGAATCCATTGATATTAAAGCACATCTAGATGCATCTCCAATTGATACATTTGGTTTAATAACTCTATCTAGTATTGGTTTTCCATATTTAACTTCACCAATAACAAGATAGGGTTTACTGTCTGCTGGTCTTATATAATTTCCTTGAGGATAAATAAGATATAGTTCTGTTTTTTGTCCTTTTATTTGCCCACCAATAATGAAAGTTGAACCTAAAAGTACATTATCAGTGTTAATTCCCTGAGGAGAAGAGTGTTCAATATTTAAAGATCCAACATATGAGGCTATTTGTTCAAAATCTTTACAAGTATTTAAATTCATTATTCCAGATGAACTACCTAAATCTTTTTCGATTGATTTATAGACTGCCTGCGATGTTCCTAAATTTCCTGATGTAACAATTACTATTGTTCTATCTCCTACATCATGGGTAAACATTTTAGAATATATATTTACGTTATCCAAACCGGCGTTAGTTCTGGAATCTGATGCAAATACTAGTCCTTCGTTTGTTTTAATTCCTATACAATATGTCATGACCAATTCTTATTTAAAAAAGCCATATTTTTCAAACCTTTTATGTCATAGCTGATATTTAATTTTAGCATTTGTTTTGCAAATTTATTTAATAAAAAATCTTAGGTATGGTTACTTCTTTCTGGAAAAACTATGATGCTAAATCCGCTTATGATGGATATTTAACGGAAGATAATAAGCTCAGAAAACATGCAAGAATAATGTCTGGTATTTTAGAGAGACATGGAACTAAAAAACTCCAAGAAATTGAAAAAAATTGTCAAAGTACGATAAGTGCCAGAGGAATAAATTTTAGAGTTTATGCAGCAAACAATAGAGCTGAGGAAAAAAAATGGCCATTAGATATTATTCCTCGAATAATTCCTAAGACACAATGGAATAAAATTTCTAGAGGCTTAGTTCAAAGAGTAAAAGCATTAAACTTGTTTATTGATGATGTCTATAATAAGAAAAAAATTTTTAAAGATAAAGTGGTACCAAAAGACTTAATTTTTAACTCACCATATTATCTTAAAGAATGTGATGGAATTTCTCCTAAGTTTAAAGCGTGGGCTAATATCTCAGGTGTAGATTTAATTAGAAATATAAATGGAGAGTATTTAGTTCTTGAAGACAATTTACGTGTTCCATCTGGAGTTTCTTATATGTTAGAAAATAGAATGGTGATGCGTGATGTATTTCCAGAATTATTTACAAGATATAAGGTTGCATCCGTTCATCAATATTCAAATAAACTTTATCAAAGCATGATCGAGTGTATACCAAAAAAAACTGAAAACCCTCATATGGTAGTTTTAACCCCCGGAATTTTTAATTCGGCATACTTTGAACATTCCTTTTTAGCTGAGCAGATGGGTATAGCTTTGGTTGAGGGTAAAGATTTATTCGTTGAAAATGATTACGTTTATATGAAAACAGTTAAAGGAAAATTAAAAGTTGATTGTATTTATAGAAGATTGGACGACACGTTTCTCGACCCTAAAGTATTCAATAAAAATTCGTTAATAGGTGTTCCTGGTCTATTTAAATGTTGGAAAAAAGGGAATGTTGGTATAATAAATGCGCTTGGAACTGGTGTTGCAGATGACAAGGCAGTTTACTCATATGTAAATAAAATGATCGTTTATTATTTGGGTGAACAGCCAATATTAAGCCAGGTCGAAACATTTCTTTGTGAAGATAAAGTTCACCGACAACATGTAATTGAAAATATTTCTAAATTAGTTGTCAAACCTGCAAATGCCTCTGGGGGGTATGGAATAATGATTGGGCCCAAGGCTCCTAAAAAAGAAAGAGAAGAAGTTATAAGAAAGATTAAAAAAAATCCTAGGGATTTTGTTGCACAGCCGCTGGAGATACTATCTACAATACCAACGATATCAGATAATGGGATTGAGCCTAGACATTTAGATTTAAGACCATTTGTATTAAACGGGAAATCTACTTATGTTACAACAGGTGGGCTAACAAGAGTTGCATTGAGAAAAGGAAGCACTATTGTAAATAGCTCACAAGGTGGGGGATCTAAAGATACTATGGTGGTGGACACCTAATTTTCTTGAAGTGCTTTAACTTTTATTTTCTTTGTTTTTAAGGAATTTATAGCCTCTAAAAATGAGTATGCTGTTGACATGTTAGTACAATAAGGAATTTTGTTTGCTAAAGTTCCTCTTCTTAGCGCTTTTGCATCGCTTATTCTATTTTCGCTATCTCCACCACCAGTGTTAATTACCAATGAGATTTTTTTTGAATTAAGCACGTCTACTATATGAGGTTTACCACTACTCACTTTATTAATTTTTTTACACTTCATACCATTTTTTATCAAAATATTTGCAGTCCCTTTAGTAGCTGATAAAGAAAATCCTAACTTTAATAACCTTTGTGCAACACCAATTATTTCTTGCTTATGAGAGTCTTTAACAGATAAAAATGCTAAACCTTCTGTTGGTAATGAATTTGCTGCTGCTATTTGACTTTTGGCTATTGCCATGCCAAAGTCATCATCAAACCCCATCACTTCACCAGTAGATTTCATTTCTGGTCCAAGCAATAAATCGCTATCAGGAAATTTATTGAAAGGAAATACCGCTTCTTTGACTGCAAATTTTTTATTGGTTATATATTTTAATTTATACTTTGAAAGTTTTTCTCCTGCCATTATTCTGGATGCGATTTTAGCTAGCGGAACTCCATTAGCTTTTGAGACGAATGGAACTGTTCTACTTGCTCTTGGGTTTACCTCTATAACAAATATTTCATCCTTTTTTATTGCAAATTGAATATTTAAAAGTCCTTTGACTTTTAGTGCTAATGCTAATTTTCTAGTTTGGATTTTAATTTCTTTTAAAAGATTATCTTTGATTGATACTGGAGGTAAGCAACAAGCCGAATCCCCAGAATGAACTCCTGCCTCTTCAATATGTTGCATGATACCTGCAACATAAACATCTTTACCATCAGAGATAGCATCTACATCAACTTCCATAGCATGATCTATAAATTTATCTATTAAAATTGGATTTTGTTCTGAGGCTTTAAAAGCCTCATTTACAAATTTTTTAAGTTGGTTTTTATCATGAACTATTTCCATCGCTCTTCCACCTAAAACATATGAAGGTCTTACAACAACTGGAAGTCCAATTTTTTCACTTATTTTAATCGCCTGATCAAATTTATTAGCTATTCCACTTTCAGCTTGTCTTAAATTTAATTTGATTAAAAGATCTCTAAATCTATCTCTATCCTCTGCTAAATCAATTGAACCATATTGAGTACCAAGTATTGGTAATTTGTTTTCATGTAAAAATTTTGCTAACTTTATCGGAGTTTGACCTCCAAATTGAGCAATAACTCCAATAAGATTTCCTTTTGATTTTTCTTTTAAAATAATATTTTGAACATATTCTTCTATAAGAGGCTCGAAGTATAATCTATCGCTTGTATCATAATCTGTAGAAACAGTTTCAGGGTTGCAATTTACCATAATTGTCTCAAATCCAGCTTCCTTAAGAGAAAAGCTTGCCTGACAACAGCAATAATCAAACTCTATTCCTTGTCCAATTCTATTTGGACCTCCTCCAAGAATAATTATTTTTTTCTTATTACTAGGATCAGCCTCACACTCAGTATTCAATGAAAAATTTCTTTGATACGTTGAATACATATAAGGAGTAAAGGATTTAAATTCTGCTGCACAAGTATCAACCTTTTTAAAGACAGGCAAAATTTTAAGAGCAACTCTTTTAGATCTAACTATTTTCTCTTTAATTCCTGTAAGTTTTGATAATTTTTTATCTGAAAAACCAATGGATTTAATTTTATTAAACTCATTGTATGTTTTTGGAATTCCTTTCTTAATTATATTTTTTTCTTCATCAACAAGATCTTTAATTTGATTTAGGAACCAAGGATCAACTTTTGATAGTTTATATATTGTGTTTAATGGAATATTTTTCCTAAAAGCTTCGCCAATTAATAGTAATCTATTTGGAATACTAACTTTTAAATTTTTTAAAATCTCTTTTTTTGAATAATTAAAAAAATTGTCCAATCCAGATAATCCAGTTTCCAATGAAACCAATGCTTTTTGGAAGGACTCTTTAAAGTTTCTACCAATTGCCATTGCCTCACCAACCGATCTCATTGAGGTTCCAAGTACAGCTTTGGTATCCGAAAATTTCTCAAATGTAAATCTAGGTATTTTTGTAACTACATAATCAATTGTTGGTTCAAATGAAGCGGGAGTTACCTTTGTTATTTCATTTTTTAATTCATCAAGAGTGTATCCAACAGCAAGCTTAGCTGCTACTTTTGCAATTGGAAAACCTGTGGCTTTAGAGGCTAAAGCTGAGGATCTAGACACTCTTGGATTCATTTCAATTATAACCATTCTTCCATTTTTAGGATTAATGGCAAATTGAACATTTGATCCTCCGGTCTCAACACCTATTTTTCGAAGACAAGCTATAGATGCATTTCTCATCACTTGATACTCTTTATCCGTAAGTGTTAATGCTGGAGCGACAGTAATTGAGTCTCCAGTATGTATTCCCATTGGATCTACATTTTCTATAGAACAAATGATTATACAGTTGTCATTTCTATCTCTAACAACTTCCATCTCAAACTCTTTCCACCCCTCTAAAGATTCCTCAATTAAAACTTGATTTTGAGGAGACTCATTCATTCCATTTCTAACAAGTTTAAAGAATTCTTTTTTACTTTTTGCAATTCCTCCACCTAATCCACCCAATGTGAAAGACGGTCTTATAATTGCTGGCAAACCAATTTCTCTTAAACATTTTGAGGCATCTTTGAAATTATTTATGATCCTTGATTTGGGTAAATCTAAACCAATGTCAGACATATTTTTTCTGAACTTTTTTCTATCTTCAGCATTTTCAATTGCTTTTGATTTAGCTCCAATTAGTTCAATTTTATATTTTTTAAGTAGACCAGCTTTTTCTGCACTTATTGCTAAATTTAAAGCTGTCTGGCCGCCCATAGTAGGAAGAATTGCATCAGGCTTTTCTTTTTTAATTACTTCTTCAAGAACTGGAATTGTAATTGGCTCTATGTAAGTTTTATCAGCAACTCCAGGATCTGTCATAATAGTTGCAGGATTTGAATTTATTAATACTACCTCAAAACCTTCATCTTTAAGAGCCTTACATGCTTGCGTGCCAGAATAATCAAATTCACATGCTTGTCCAATTATAATTGGGCCCGCACCAATAACTAATATTTTTTTAATGTCTTTTCTTTTTGGCATATTTTTTTACATCTTGAATAAAATTTTTAAATAAATATTGACTATCTTGTGGTCCTGGATTTGCCTCAGGATGGTATTGAACTGAAAAAATAGGTCTGTTTTTTAATCTTATTCCTTCAATAGTATTATCAAAAAGTGATTTGTGAGTTATTTGAACTTTTTTTGATAGACTTTTTTCTATTACGATGAAACCGTGATTTTGGCTTGTAATTTCAACTTTGTTGTTGATTAGATTTTTTACAGGATGATTTGCCCCTCTATGACCCAATTTCATTTTTTTTGTTTTAGCATTTAATGCCAATGCTAAAATTTGATGACCCAAACAAATACCAAATATTGGGTAATCCTTTTTAATCAATTTTTGTATAGTTTTAATTGCATATTTACCAGTTGCTGCCGGGTCTCCTGGCCCATTCGACAAAAAAATTCCATCTGGTTTCAATTTTGAAATCTCCTCAGCGGTTGTCGTGCAAGAAACTACTTTTACATCACAATTATAATCAGAGAAATATCTTAAAATATTTTTTTTTATACCATAATCAATTGCTATTATCTTAAATGTTTTTTTGGTATTTTTTTTGTACCCAGTCTCTTTTCTCCAAGTTTTAAAACCTTTCCATGAATATGTTTTTTTTGTTGAAACTTCTTTTGCAAGATCCAGACCATTTAGACCAGGCCATTTGATTGAGTAATTAATTAATTTTTTTATATTAAATTTGCCTTTTTTGTTATTTGAGATTGTTCCTTTTGGAGCACCTTTATCTCTTATAAAATTTGTTAAACTTCTAGTGTCTAATCCAGTTAAACCAACTATTTTATTTTCTTTAAGCCACTCATCTAATGTTCTTAAAGCTCTGTAATTCGAGGGAGATGTAATCTCAGAATTGAATATAGCACCCTTTGCCCAAACTTTGTCTGACTCCAAATCCTCATTGTTGGTTCCAACATTTCCAATATGAGGGAATGTAAAGTTAATAATTTGTCCAGCATATGAAGGGTCAGATATTATTTCCTGATATCCAGTCAAAGAAGTATTAAAACAAACCTCTCCGGTTGCTGTACCTTGATATCCAAGGCCAATACCTTTGAAAACTAGCTTATTATCTAAAGCTAAAATACCTGTGGGAAATGGATGATTAATTGCAATTTTATTTTTTTGTTTTTTGATCAATTACAACTCATGAGTTAAAGGTCTATACAATAAAACCTTTTTTTGCGCAACACATCTAATGTATATTTTGTAAAAAAAATATTTTTTTTTTTGAAGAATATTTTTAATAAGCTAAAATTAAATATGTCATTAAGAGAAAGTGTAGAGTCAGACTACAAAATAGCTTTAAAATCTAAAGATAAAAATAAAATATCAACTTATAGGTTAATTTTATCTGGTATAAAAGATTTAGATATTAGCAATAGATCTGGGGCAGAAAAAAAAGAAACAGATGATGAAGATATTAAGAAGTTATTAAAAAAAATGATTAAACAGCGTAGCGAATCAATTGAATTGTATAAAAAAAATAATCGTAAGGATCTTCAGGATATAGAAGAACAAGAAGTTGCAATAATTAGCAGATATTTACCTAAACAGATTAGCGAGGAGGATACTAAGAAAATTTGTGAAGAAGTGGTTAAATCAACAGGCGCAAACTCAATTAAGGATATGGGAAAAGTTATGGGTGAATTAAAGAAAAATAATGCTGACAGTATCGATTTTTCTAAAGCTGGAGCAATTATAAAAGAATTATTAAAGCAAAAATGAAATACCCAAAAGAGTACTTACAAGAAATAAAAACTAGATTAAAAATTTCAACTGTAGTTTCAAAAACAGTTAGTTTAAAAAAGAGAGGAAAGGAATATGTTGGCCTTTCACCATTTAAGACTGAAAAAACACCATCATTCACAGTAAATGATGAAAAGGAATTTTATCATTGCTTTAGTACTGCAGAGCATGGAAATATTTTTGATTTTGTAATGAAGACTCAAAATCTTAAATTTGGAGAGTCAGTCAAATATTTAGCAAATTTAGCAGGGATGAGGCCTTATACATTTTCAAAAGAGGATGAGATCAGAGAAGAAAAGTGGAACAAATATAAATTGATATATGCAAAATACGTTGAATTTTATCATCAAGATCTTTTTAAAAACCCTTTAGCAAAAGAAGCAAAGAACTATTTAAAAAATAGAAATTTAACTATTGAAGAAGTAAAGAAATTTAAAATTGGATATGTTTCAAATGATGAAAACTTTAAAGAAGAAATTTTTAAGGAATTTACTGAAAGTGAAATCAAAGAAACAGGATTATTTTATTTTGATGAAAATAAAAAAAAATATGTAGATAGGTTTAGAGACAGAGTAATTTTTCCAATAAATAATATTTCAGGTGATCCAATAGCTCTTGGAGGTAGAATATTAAAAGATAATAAGTACCTTGCTAAGTATATTAACTCACCAGAAACTCCGTTTTTCAAAAAAGGATCCAATCTTTATAATCTAGATTTTACAAGAAAACTTTCAAACAATATTGATAACATATTTCTTGTTGAAGGCTATATGGATGTGGTTGGTCTAAGTAAAAACAAAGTGGAAAATGTAGTTGCAAATCTGGGTACTTCTTTAACTACAAGACAAATTTTAACTCTTAATCAATTTTTTCAACATATTACTGTTTGTTTTGATGGTGATGAAAGTGGATATAAAGCAGCTTTAAGGGCAGCAGAAAATTCTATTGTTGAATTAAAACCAGAAAAAGAAATTTCGTTTTTATTTTTACCCAACAAACATGATCCAGATAGCTATGTTAATGAAAAGGGAAAGAATTTTTTTGAAGATTTTTCTAAAAATAACTCTGTGCCTATTCATAAATTTATATTTAATCACTATTCTAAAGAAATGAATGATAACCCTTCATCAAGAGCTATTTTTGAAAAAAAATTAAGATCAATTTCATCAACAATTAAAGATGAATTCATTAGAAAGTATGTGCTTGAATATTTCTTAGAAAAAATTTCTGAATTAACACCAAATACAAACTTTAAATATAATAAAAATTACACAAAACTTACAAAATCACTCAAATCAACTCAGAATTATTATAATGAAACGAAGTCTTTATCAGCCATTGATATAAAGGAATTTTCTTTTCTATATATTTTACTAAAAAAGCCTGAGCTTATAAGAGACAATTTTAATTTAATTGAAAATGTAAAATTATTTAGTAATGAAAATAAATTATTACTTGAAGAAATTTTATCTCAATCAAATAAATTTAAAATTACAGATGTTGAAAATTTTAATATAGACCAGAATTTAATAGAAAGAGTTTTAAAATACGCTTCAATTAAACATATAGTGTTAAAAAATTTTAATGATGATGAAAAAATACTAGAAATTTTATCTGAAATATTAAGGGATTTGAAAAATCATGAACTTGAAATAAGAATAGAGGAATTAGAATCAAGATTTTCCAAAGATCTGAGTGAAGTAACTTTTAATGAGCTAAAAGAGCTCAAAAAACAACAGAAAATCAATTAAATTATAATCAGAATCCAATAGATTTTTTCTATTTAAGCATTATATACATTCTGAACTTTTTTATTGTGGAACGTATAATTACAAAATCATTTGCAAGATTGATGGGCAGGGGTGTCCATAGAGGCTTCATCACTCATGAAGAATTAAATAAATCTTTAGGAAAAAGAAATTTATCAAACGAAAACTTGGAACAAGCATTCATCCATATTTTAGATGAAAAAATAATACTTGTTGAGAAGAAAGCTGACTTCAAAGTTCTGAGAAAAAAAGATAACGGATCTAAGGAAGAAGGCAAATCAATTGAGAAAAGTGACGACCCAATCAGAATGTATCTAAGAGAAATGGGAGGAGTAGAATTACTTTCTAGAGAAGGTGAAATTGCCATTGCCAAACGAATAGAAGCAGGAAAAGATGTAATGTTAAATGCTCTCTCCCAAAGTCCAATTACAGCTCAACAGTTCTTTGAGTGGAATGATAAGCTTCAGAATGATGAAATTCTGGTAAGAGAAATTATAGATATTGATACTAATTATATGGAAGATGAAGATACTGGACAAAGTGCAAAACAAAAAAAATCAGATGATGGAACTGACACACAGAATAATGAAGAGAACAACTCTAATTCTGACGATGATGAATTTAACCCCACTCTTGCTGCGATGGAAACAGAGATTAAACCTAAAGTTTTACAAACAATTAATAATTTAACAAAAGAATACAATAAACTAATAAAATATCAGAATGAAAAATTAGAATGTGTTTTAGATTCAAAAATATTTTCGCCATCTAAAGATAAAAATTATAAAAAAATAGTTGATGATATTCTAGAAAATATTAAATCACTCCAGTTATCACCCTCTGTGTTAGAGGAATTGGTACAAAAACACTACATAGAAAATAGAAAAATAGTATCACTCGAGGGGAATTTGCTAAGACTTGCAATAAATGAGAAAATTTCTAGGGACGAATTTATAAAATTTTATGTTGGTAATGAGATTAATCCGAGTTTGAAAAGCTTTTTAGATACAAATGAAGTCTGGAAAAAGTTTTTTCAAAAAAATAAAGTAGAATTTAAGAATATAAGAGACAGATTAGTAGAGACAAGTAAAAAACTTGGAATTTCTGTTACAGAATTTAAATTAATGGTAAGCAGAATTCAAAAAGGTGAAAAAGAGTCAAGAATAGCAAAAAAAGAGATGGTCGAAGCTAATTTAAGATTAGTTATTTCTATTGCTAAAAAATATACTAATAGAGGTTTGCAATTCCTAGAT
The DNA here is from genome assembly GCA_902591775.1 of uncultured Pelagibacteraceae bacterium. Lineage (GTDB taxonomy): Bacteria > Pseudomonadota > Alphaproteobacteria > Pelagibacterales > Pelagibacteraceae > Pelagibacter. Next base: position 98,435 of record CACJBW010000001.1, on the reverse strand, counting down.
TTAATTCAAGAAGGCAATATAGGGTTAATGAAAGCAGTTGATAAATTTGAGTACAGAAGAGGATATAAATTTTCTACTTACGCCACATGGTGGATAAGACAGGCTATTACTCGGTCAATTGCAGATCAGGCTCGAACTATTAGAATACCTGTACACATGATAGAGACAATAAATAAAATTGTGAGAACTCAGAGACTGATCTTGAGTGAATTTGGTAGAGAGGCGACACCAGAAGAGTTAGCAAAAAAATTAAGAATGCCATTAGAAAAGGTAAGAAAAGTATTAAAGATTTCAAAAGAGCCCGTATCACTCGAAAAGCCAGTTGGGGATGAAGAGGATAGTAGTTTAGGAGATTTTATAGAAGACACAAAAGCATTAGCACCTTTGGAACAAGCAATTAAATCTAATTTGAGTGAGGCTACAACTAAAATTTTATCCACTTTAACTCCAAGAGAGGAAAGAGTTTTGAGAATGAGGTTTGGAGTGGGTATGAATACCGATCATACTTTAGAGGAAGTTGGTCTCCAATTTTCTGTAACAAGAGAAAGAATTCGACAAATTGAGGCAAAGGCTTTAAGAAAATTAAAACATCCAAGTAGATCAAAGCAATTAAAAAGTTTCTTAGAAAGCTAAAACAGAGAAAGAGCTAAAAAGGGGCCGTTAGCTCAATAGTAGAGTACTGCATTGACATTGCAGGGGTAGTTGGAGCGTAACCAACACGGCCCACCATAAAGATTATTATCTATAATTGATAAGTGATGAAAAATGATATAACTAATTATTGTTTTTTTTGGGCCTGTAGCTCAGTTGGTTAGAGCAGTACACTCATAATGTATTGGTCCCAGGTTCGAGTCCTGGCGGGCCCACCATTTATTTGATTATAAACTCCTCTAAAGATTTGAAAAGATATTTTATGTCATCGTCATTATTTTGAAGTATGGATTTAAACTCTTCTTTTTGGGTTCTTGCTAAACTTAAACCTTCAACAATAAGATCTCTAATTAAAGGTCTATCAGGATTCTTTGTATAGATTCTCCAATCTATTTTAATCTCAGGATTTTTGCTCGTAGCCTCTAAAAGAGTATTAACAATTGTATATTTATCATTTAATTTTTTTTTAGATATAATACTAATTTTAGGATCAGAGTAGTCTACTAATCGACTAGAAAAACTTTTTAAAAAATAGCTTTTAAATAATTTTTTATATTTTAATTTTTGATCTTCATTTAGACTTTTTCTGTACTTACCTAAAGTATACATTCCAATACCATCAATATCTACATTTCTCTCTGCAATATTATTTAATTTAATTATTTTAGATTCGACTGGATCGGAGCTTGAAAGAATTATAGATGCTTCATTGACGATTTCAGTTATTAATGCACTAGGCTCTTTAGCTTCTAAAGGATTAATTAATAAAGAAATTAAAAATAAAAAAGAGATTAATTTAATTTTTATCATCGATAATTATTGGGTATCTATTTCTTCCCAATCATCATCATTCATTGTTTCAGTAGTTTCGTTAAGATTTAGAATTTTTCTTTTTCTATCTTGTAAATAAAGACTTCTGACTGATGCGTAAAGATCTAACGAATTTTTCTCTAGACTTTCAAATGCCTCTAAATTTTTTGCCCTAAAATCTACTCCAGATGTTAATCTTGAATAATAATAATCTGAATTTTCAAAGTATTTTGTATTATTTGCAACTGTTACATTGTACCATGCATCTCCACCTGAAAAATTAACAATTGATCCTATAGTATCTCTAATTGTTGTAGGTCCAAGAACTGGTAGAATAAAATAACACCCCTCATTTACACCCCAAGTTCCAAGAGTTTGTCCATAATCCTCTTTATCTAACTTGTTTAATCCATAGTAAGAGGCAACATCAAAAATTCCAGCTATTCCTAAAGTTGAATTAATCGAAAATCTTAAAGTATTAACCGCAGCTTCTTTAAATTGACCCTGTAAAATATTATTTGGGATAGTGACAACGTTAGACAAGTTACTTACTGCATTGCTTGTTCCAGATCTTATGGGTTTTGGTAAATATCTATAACCTTTTGCAACAGGTTTAAAAAAAATTTTATCTAATCCTTGATTAAAAGCAAAGATCCCTCTGTTTACAGGCTCAAAACAATCTTTAACCGTATCATTTTGTTCATTAGTTTTTTTTCCAATTTCTAAAGTTCCATCTGATCCAGCAAATGCTAGAACTTGAGAAAATATTGAAATTAATAAAACAGTTATAAACTTTTTCATTAAAGTAATTTATATTATATCTTTTATTTATTTAAAGATTTAAATGTTTGAATTAATGCAGAAAAATGTTGAAAAAATGACTTTTAATTTATCCCCTAACTTCGATATTAAAAAAAGAGAAAAAAATAAAATAAAATATTTAATTTTTCATTACACAGGAATGAAAAATGATAGATCAGCGATTGCAAAACTTACTAATTCTAATTCTAATGTAAGTTGTCATTATTACATAACAGCTGGTGGAAAACTTTTACAAATAGTACCTGATTTATATATTGCTTGGCATGCAGGTAAATCAAAATGGGGGAAAAATGATTTACTAAATAAAAGCTCAATAGGAATTGAAATCTCAAATCCTGGTCATCAACATGTTTATAGAAAATTTAATAACAAACAAATTAAATGTATAATTAGAATATCAAAGTTTCTAATAAAAAAATACAAAATTGATAAAAAAAATATTCTAGGTCATTCTGATATAGCTCCATTAAGAAAAATAGATCCTGGAGAAAAATTTCCTTGGAAATTATTACATAAACATAAGATTGGAATTTGGCATAAAATTAATTCAAAAAAACTTATGACATTTAGAGGAAAAATTTTGGATTTAAATATTGGTGAATTTAATGTTTTATTAAAAAAAATTGGATATAGCGTAAAATATTCAAATAAGATTGAATTAAAAAAAATAATTAAAGTTTTTCAAATGAGATTTAGACCTGAGTTAGTTGATGGAAAATTAGATCTAGAATGTTATATGATTGCAAAATCCCTTATAAATCTTAAATAATTAACGTTGAATTTTTTAAAAAAATTTATATTGTTCGTTTGCCAGATAAATGACTTATCGCTTTAGTTAATTAAAGAGGAAAGTCCGGGCTCTACAAAGACACAGTGCCAGTTAATTGCTGGCGAGGGAGACCTTAGGGATAGTGCCACAGAAAATAAACCGCCTTATCAAGGCAAGGGTGAAAAGGTGTGGTAAGAGCACACCGGCTAAGTTGGTAACAGCTAGCGCATGGAAAACCCCACTGGGAGCAAGACTGAGTAGAGATGACACAGTTAGAAATAACGAAAAGTAGTCTTTGGCTAGTCATCTGGGTTAGTTGCTTGAGCCTTAAAGTGATTTAAGGCCTAGAGAAATGATAAGTTTAAATGACAGAACCCGGCTTACATTTTATCTGGCAAATAAATAATTTTAAAATCTAATCCCTTAAAAATTTAAATCACTATTTTTTATAATTACATTTGGAAATTTAGAACAAATCAAGAATATATATCTATGATTTTAGGTATTGACGATTATATTTAAAACCCATAATATCCCATAAAATCCCAAATACGGAATTTATGGATTATGTTTTTATCTACTTACGAAAACAAATTAGACAAAAAAGGAAGGGTGTCAGTGCCTGCTAGTTTCAGAAGCTATCTTTCAAACATGGGATATAACGGAATTGTTTGTTTTCCATCATTTAACAATCAATCAATTGAGTCTTGGCCTCAAGACAGAATGGAAAAAATTTCAAATTCAATAGATTCTTTAAATCCATTTGAGGAAAAGAAGGATTATTTCGCAACTTCAATACTATCTGAAAGTATTAATTTACAATTTGATAGTGAAGGAAGAATTCTTATTACAGAAAAATTATTAAGACATGCAAGAATAAAAAAAAGCATGTTGTTTGTTGGTCAAGGAAGAACCTTTCAGATATGGGAGCCAACAAATTTTGAAAAATTTAGGGTCACTGCTAGAAAAAAATCTAACATTAATAGAGCTAACCTTAAATGGGAGCAAAAACTTAATAACTAAAGGGGGATAAATGACAATTAATTTTAAAACACCAGACATAAAAGAGCTGAAACCTAGAATACTAGTTTTAGGAATTGGAGGAGCTGGAGGGAACGCCATTAATGGAATGATAGAAGCAGGTTTACAAGGTGTAGAGTTTATAGCAGTTAACACTGATGCACAAGATCTAAGATTGAGCCATGCTCAAACGAAAATTCAAATGGGTTTAAACTTAACAAAAGGTTTAGGTGCAGGTGCAAAACTAGATATTGGAGAAGCTGCTGCTGATGAGTCGCTAAATGAAATTATAAATGTACTTCAAGGATCTAATATGGTCTTCATAACTGCAGGAATGGGTGGAGGTACTGGAACAGGTGCTGCACATGTTATTGCTCGTGCTGCTAAAGAATTAAATATACTTACAATTGGTGTTGTTACTTTACCTTTTTTATACGAAGGTCCTTCGCGAATGAGAAAAGCAAACCAAGGATTAGAAGAGTTAAGAAAACATGTGGATACTATAATTGTAGTCCCTAATCAAAATTTATTTAAAATTGCAAGTGAACAAACCACATTTGAGGAATCTTTTTTATTGTCTAATGATGTATTAAAGCATGGAGTTCAAAGTATTACAGATCTTATGGTGAGACCTGGTTTAATTAATTTAGATTTTGCTGATGTTGAAACGGTTATGAGTTCAATGGGTAAAGCTATGATGGGTACTGGTCAAGCTGAAGGTGAAGGTAGAGCAGTTAAGGCTGCAGAAATGGCTATAAATAATCCATTGATAGATGACTACACACTAAAGGGAGCCAAAGGTTTATTAGTAAATATTACTGGTGGAAAAGACCTTAAGCTTTTTGAAGTAGACGAAGCTGTTAACAAAGTTAGAGCAGAAGTAGATCCAGATGCAGAATTAATCATTGGTGCCATAACCGACGAAAATCTTGATGGTATAATGAGAGTTTCAATTGTAGCTACTTCCCTAGATGGACAACAACCAGAACCTAAATCTGTAATTAATATGGTTCATAGAATACAAAATAGAAATCCTGGATATTCTGATTTTGCCAACACAGCTTCTTCTCAAGGATTTACATTCTCTAACCAAAACAGCTCAATAATCACTGAAGGTGCAAACGCTCTTAAAATTGAGGAAGAAGTAAAAACCGAAACTGAGAACAAAGCAACAACTGAAATAAATAATTTAGAAGAATCATCAGGTTCGACGAATATTGAAGAAGAAAATAACACAGTTGATAGTGAATTATCTAATTTTTCTGACCGTTCGAATGAAACAGTCGAAATAAACTCTACTCCATCAAACGGATTAGAGAACTTTGATTTTGATGAAGAGACACCTGAGCTCTTTAATTCAGATGGATCAATTAACGAAACTGAAGAAGATAACTCTTTAACAAATAAAGGAATTGACAATAAAGAGGAAGAAGATGAATTAGAAATTCCAGCATTTTTGAGAAGACAAAAAAATTAATGGTCTTCAAAAAAATAAATGAATGCCACCATAAACCTGGAAAACAAACATTTTCCAGTTCTGCTAAATGAATTAATTAGCATTATTTCCCCTCTTTATGGTGGCACATTTATTGATTGTACCTTTGGCCAAGGTGGATACTCAGAAAAAATTCTTGAAAATAAAAAAAATGATATTATTGCATTAGATCGGGACAAAGATGTTTTAAGAAGGACGTCAATACTACAAAAAAAATATAATAAAAGATTTAGATTTTACAATCTTAAATTTTCTCAACTAGATCAAATCAAATTAAAAAATCACAAAATAAAAGGTATAATTTTTGATCTAGGATACTCACTAAATCAAATTAAAAATTCACAAAAAGGTTTATCATTTCATGATAAAGGAAAACTTAATATGAAAATGGGAATAAATAATTTTTCAGCTAATGACATAATATCTCACATGGATGAAAATAATCTTGCAAAAGTATTTAAAGTTTTGGGTGATGAGAAATATTCAAAAAAAATTGCAAGAGAAATAGTAAAGAAAAGAAAAGATAAAATTATAAAAACTGAGGATTTAGTTAAAATAATTGATAACGTAAAAAAATATCAAAAAACAAAAATACATAATTCTACTAAAGTTTTTCAGGCTTTAAGGATTTTAGTAAATGAAGAAATTAGTGAATTAATAAATGGCTTAGTTAATTCATTTAATTTAATTCCTGTAGGTAGTATAATAGCTGTAGTTACTTTTCACTCAATAGAGGACAAAATTGTTAAATTTTTTTTTAAACACTATTCAGAGCAAAGAAATTCTTCAAGGTATTTGCCTGATAATGAAGTTTCAGAAAAATGTTTTAAATTAATAAATAAAAAACCTATTTTTCCCAGTGCGAACGAGATAAAACAAAACCCACCTTCAAGGTCAGCTAAATTAAGATATGGAATTAAAACTAATGATAACTGTGATTTTAATGAGTTTAGACAAAAATTTAAAAATCTTACTGATGTTGAGAATTTAAGGTAATTAATGAAAAAGATAATTTTTTTTACACCTATAATTTTTTTAATATTGGCGACAACTTTAACTAAAAACTCTACTAAAAAACTTGATAAAGAAATTTTTCAATTAAAAGAAAATATCAGAATATTAGAAGATCGTTATGAACTAACTTTACTTGATTATAATATTTTAACTTCACCAAAAAAATTAATGGAGTTTCAACAATATTATTTTGAGGACAAATTTGAGCAAAAAAAAATAGAAAATCTTAGTGAAATTAAATTTTCAAATGACAAGTTAAAAATTGACAAAATGGTGAGAATTAATGAGTGAATTGGATAATAACTCTCAAAGTTCTTACAAGTATAATGACAGTTTTTTATTTACAGAAAATAAGTCTTATTTGAAAATATCTTTTGAGAGAATAGCATTTATTTTTTTCATTTTTTTTATCTTAGCAATTACCTTTTCATTTAAAGTAATATTGTTGAGTATAAAAGAAATTCCTGAAATTAAACAAACATTTAAAAAAGAAAATTTTAGATCTAGTATTTTAGACAATGAAGGAAATATTTTGGCTAAAAGTGTTCCGATAGTTAACTTGGGGATTAATCCTAATTTAGTAATTAACAAAGAGAAATTATTAATTTCTCTTAAATTAATTTTTCCCAATAAAAATTTTGATAAGGAAATGTATGGAAAAAAATTTTTTTATATTAAAAAAAAGATAAGTCCAAAAAAACTTGAACAAATTCTACTTTTAGGAGATAAATCGTTTATTCAAGAAGATAGTATTGCAAGAGTTTATCCAAATGGTAATTTATTTAGTCATGTAATCGGTCAAATTGATAATGATAATAATGGAATATCAGGTATAGAAAAAACTTTTGACTACGAACTAACTACCACAAAAGAACCTTTAAAATTAACTCTTAATAAAGATCTTCAATTTTTAATTAAGGAAGAATTATCAAAATCTAAAGATATATTTCAAAATATTGGGAGTGCTGCAATCTTAATGGATATTAATACTGGCAATATTTTATCAATGGTTTCTCTTCCAGACTTTGATCTTAATAAAAGAGAAAAAATAACCGATATAAAATATATTAATAGAGCTACAAAAGGTGTGTATGAATTTGGATCGGTTTTTAAAACATTTACTCTGGCCGCAGGGTTGCAATACAAGGTTGTTGAACCCGAAACAGAATTTAAGAACCTTAAAAAAAGAATTACATGTGCAGGAAATTCTATATCTGAGTACGATGATAAAATCCCAGCAGATTTAACTGCTGAGGAGATTTTGATAAGATCTGGTAATATTGGTTCAGTTAGAATAGCTGAAAAAGTTGGTATTGAGAATTATAATAAGTTTCTTCAAACTATTGGAATTATTTCAAATTTAGATTTTGATATTCAAGAGGTAGGCACAACTCAATTAGGAAGGTGGGGTAAATGTAAACTCGCAACAGTTGCTTTTGGTCATGGAATTGCAACAACTTTATTGCAACTTTCAAAAGGTTATTCAATTATAAGTAATGGAGGGTATGAAATAACACCTACATTATTAGAGAGGGAAAAATTTAAAAGAACAAGAATACTTGATGAAAATTTATCTGATACAATAAATCCTATTCTTAGAAAAATTGTATCGACAAAAGAAGGAACGGCAGGATTTGCAAACGTAAAAGGCTACGAAATTGGAGGAAAAACTGGAACTGCCGATCAACCGTCAAAGGGTGGCTATTCAAAAAAAAAAGTTAATACTTTTGCCTCAGTATTTCCAACCTCAGATCCAAAATTTGTATTAGCTGTTATGTTGGATGAACCAAAAGCAAATAGAGAATTTGTTTATCATTATAGAGACGAAAGATATCCTTACAAAGGGAATTGGAGGAATACATCAGGTTGGACCACTGTCTGGGTAACAGGTCAAATCATAGATAAAATTGGGCCAATTTTAGCCACAAAATATTAAGAGCGTAAATAATGTTACTCAAAGATTATTTTACAAATCTTGATAAAAAATATCATAAAATAAATTTTACAGGGATTGCTTTTAATTCCAATGAAGTCAAAAAAGGATATATTTTTTTTGCATTTAAAGGAAGCAGTACGGATGGAAATTTATTTATAAAAGATGCCATTCAAAATGGATCAAAAATAATAATTTCTGATAAAATAAAAAAAACTGGTATTAAAAATAATATTTTATTTTTAAGTGCAAAAAATCCTAGAAAATTACTATCTCAAATCAGCTCAAAAATATTTAATAAAAAACCAAAAAATCTGATCGCGGTTACAGGAACCAATGGAAAATCATCTGTAGCAAACTTTTATTTTCAAATTTTAAAACTAAATAAAATTAAAGTAGCTTCGATTGGAACACTTGGGATTGATGGTATAAATATTAAAAATAAATTTTCAAATACTACATTTGATACAATACAAGTAAATAAAATCTTACAAAAATTAAAAGAAAAAAAAATTGAAAATGTTATTTTGGAAGCATCCAGTCATGGGTTAAATCAAAATAGACTTGATGGATTAAAATTTGATGTTGGTATCTTTACAAATTTATCAAGAGATCATTTAGATTATCATAAGTCTTATAAAAATTATTTTAATTCAAAATTAATATTATTTAAAAAATTATTAAAAACAAAGTCTTATGCTATTTTTGAAAATAATTTAAAAACTACACCAAAATTAAATAGGATTTCTGAATTAAAAAAATTAAAAAAATTTACAATAGGATATAACAAATCAAGTTTAACAATATTAGAGCATCAATTTTTAAAAAGTGAGCAGAAAATATTATTTAGATTTGAAAATAAACAATATTATTTTTCAACAAGATTAATTGGAAGTGTACAGATAAAAAATTTACTAATGGCAATTATGGCTGCGATGAAAAGCAAAATTTCATTGAAAAAAATTTTAAAAATTACAAAAAAAATAAAGCCAGTAAATGGAAGATTGGAAAAAATAGGAAGACTTAACAATAATGGAATTGTAATTCTTGACTATGCCCATACACCAGATGCTTTGAAAACATGCATTAAAAATGTAAGGGAACAGTTTAAATTAAGAAATATTAATTTAGTGTTTGGATGTGGAGGAGAGAGAGATAAGCCCAAAAGAAAAATGATGGGGAGAATTGCTGACAGATATTGTAATAAAATATATCTAACAGACGATAATCCAAGAAGTGAGGATCCAAAGAAAATAAGAAAAGATGTAAAGTCTAATATTTCAAAGAATAAAGTATTAGAAATCCCATCAAGAGAAAGTGCAATAAAATCTGCCATTTTAAATATTAAGTCAAACGAGGTTGTTATTATTGCTGGAAAAGGACACGAAGTTTATCAAGAATATATCTCTAAAAAGTTCTTTTCGGATAAAAGATGTATTGAAAAATTTATTAAAGTTAAGAATAAATCTTTAAATAGAAATTGGAAATCAAATATTATTTCAGAGATAATAAAAAAAAAAATTGATAAAAATATAAATATTAACAATGCATCAATTGATTCAAGATTAACAAAAAAAAATAATATTTTTTTTGGTATCAAAGGAAAAAACTTTGATGGAAATAAATTTGTTAGACAAGCTTTTAATAATGGAGCGTCTATTTCAATTAACCAAAATAAAAAAAAAAATAAATTTAAAAATGATATATATGTAAACAACTCCTTAAAGACATTTTCAGAAATTGCAAAACTGATTAGAGTTTCATCTAATGTTTCTTCTATAGCAATTACAGGATCATCAGGAAAAACTTCTTTAAAAGAGATGTTGGGGCAAATGATGAATAAAATATGTCAAACATCCTATTCAAAAAAATCATTCAACAATAAATATGGAGTTCCGATTTCTTTATTTAATTTAAATCAAAATGATAAAATAGGTATTTTTGAAGTTGGGATGGATAAGAAAGGAGAAATTGATTTTTTAACTAGAAAGATAATGCCTGATGTTGGTATTATTACTAATATCTCGTATGCACATATTAAAAATTTTAACAATCTTAAAGGTGTAGCTAATGCTAAATCAGAACTAATTAATAACATTACTGAAAATGGTACGATTATATTGAACGCAGATGATAAGTTTTTCAAATTTTTTAAATCTAAATCTATAAAAAATAAATTAAATATAATTTCGTTTGGTATTCAAAAAAAATCAGATGTGAGTTTAATAAAAATTAAAAAAGGGGAATCTCGTTCAATTATTAATATAAAATATCATGAAAAAGAATTAATATTTATTATTAAAAAAAATTTAGAAAGTTATGTATATAATATTTTATCAACTTTAGCAGCATTATCTATATATTTTGATCTAGAAAAATTAGATAAATATTTCTTTAATGATTATAAATTTCCAGAAGGCAGAGGAGATCTAAATATAATTAATTTAAAAGAAAAAAAAATTAATTTAATTGATGAAAGTTATAACTCAAACCCTTTATCTCTTCAATTTGCAATAAATAAATTAAATAGCATAAATTCTAAATCTAAAAGTAAACTTATTCTTTTAGGTGATATGTTAGAACTTGGTAAATATTCTAAAAAACTTCACATAGAAGCTGCTCGATATGTTAATAGTACTAATATTGATAAAGTTTATGTATACGGCAAAGATATCATTGAAACATTTAACAAAATTAAACCACAAAAAAGGGGAAAAATATTAAATTCAAAAAAAGATATCTTAAATTTTATGATAAATGATATTAAGAATGGTGATTATCTTATGATTAAAGGTTCTAACTCCACAGGACTAAATAAAATAAGTCAAAGCTTAAAAGTAGGCAAATAAATGCTTTTTAGTCTATTTTCTAACTTAGTTGAAATTTTTAGTTTTCTTAATGTTTTTAAATATTTGACTGTAAGAACTGGTCTGTCAATGTTTACATCGATGGTAGTAGTTTTTTTAGTTGGAGGTCCGCTTATCAATTATTTTTCTTCGCATCAAATTCACGACCCAATTAGAGAAGATGGACCGAGTGATCACATAATCAAAAAAATAGGAACTCCCACAATGGGTGGTCTTATGATTTTACTAGGTATTTTTTCAGGTGTTCTTTTGTGGGGTGATTTTTCAAACCCTTATAATTGGTTCTTACTTTATATAGCTGGATCTTTTGGATTATTAGGAGCTTATGATGATTATCAAAAAATAAAAAGAAATAATTCAAATGGTATAACTTCAAGACTAAAGATTATAATTCAAATTATTTTAGCATTAGGTGGAATTTTTATTTTTTATTTTTACAGTGGGTCTAATGAGATTGAGAATTTGTATTTTCCATTTTTTAAAAATCTAATAATTAATTTAGGATGGTTTTTCATTCCGTTTTATTTATTTGTTATTGTAGGTTCCTCAAATGCTGTTAATTTGACTGATGGATTGGATGGTTTGGCAACAGTGCCCGTAATATTGGTTGCAGCATGTTTTGCTTTTATTAGTTATGTAACAGGAAATATTGTTTTTTCAGGTTATTTACAAATTACATATATCGAAGGAGTAGGAGAAGCATCCATTTTTTGTGGAGCAATAATAGGTTCTTGTTTAGGTTTCTTATGGTTTAATGCGCCACCAGCAAAGATATTTATGGGCGATACTGGGTCTTTAGCATTAGGTGGATCATTAGGAGCAGTTGGAATAATTACTAAACACGAAATTGTTCTTGCAATTACAGGTGGACTATTTGTACTAGAAGCAGTTTCCGTAATTGCACAAGTGATATCATTTAAACTTACTGGTAAGAGAATATTTAAAATGGCACCAATACATCATCATTTTGAAAAAAAAGGCTGGCCTGAATCTACAGTCGTTATTAGATTTTGGATTATATCAATTATCTTAGCAATGATAGGTTTAGCAACATTAAAACTTAGATAATGAATGAAAGACAAATTTATTTTAAAAATAAAAAAATTTTAATTTATGGATTTGGAAAGTCTGGCATTGCTTGTTTTAAATTTTTAAAAAAAAATAATATCTGTGCAATATTTGATGATAAAAAAAAAAATATTCCCCTTAATTTTAAAAAATATTTCATAAATGTTCGTATATTATCATCTACAACATTTGATTTTATTGTTTTAAGTCCTGGCATAAATATTAATAAATGTAGAATTTCAAGTTATTTAAGAAATAATAAGTCTAAAATTATTTCAGAACTAGATATATTTGAAATTAGTTACCCAAATATAAATAAAATTACAATCACTGGAACAAATGGCAAATCGACTACTTCAAAACTACTTTATGAAGTACTTAAAAATAACAAAAAAGATGTAAGATTGACCGGTAATATTGGATTTCCAATTTTAATGGAAAAAAAAATTAAAAATAATACAATTTTTGTTATTGAGGCATCTTCTTATCAACTTGATTACAGCAAATATTTTAGATCTAAGTATTCAATTATACTTAATTTAAATCCAGATCACCTTGAAAGGCATGGAACTTTTAAAAATTATGCAGAAGCAAAATTTAAAATTGTTAAATCTCAAACTAAAAGTGACTATGCTTTCATAGAGAATAAAAATAATTTTTTAAATAAATTAATCAAAGACAATCAAGTAAAATCAAAAGTTATAAAAATAAATTATCTGAAATATAAAAAATACTTTGAACAAATAAATAATATTTACTTTAATAATTCTGCAAACAGAATAAATCTTAGCTTTGTTTTTAGTATTGCTAAGGTTCTTAAACTCAATTTAAATATAGTTTTGAATACTATAAATAAATTTAGAGGTTTAGATTTTAGGCAACAAATAATTTATAAATCAAAAAAATTATTAATTATTAATGATTCAAAATCCACTAGTTTTTCATCAACCATACCATTACTTGAAAGTTATAAAAATATCTATTGGATATTAGGAGGACTTGCTAAAAAAGGAGACAAACTAAAATTAAACAAAAAATTTTTTCCAAATATTAAAGCTTATATTTATGGAAAAGATAGAAATTTTTTGATTAATTCACTGCCAAATCAAATTCCTTATCAGTCTTCATCAACACTTTCAAAGATTATGAAAAATTTAAATAAAAATATTAAAAATGATAACTCAAAAAAAGTAATTATTTTTAGTCCTAGTGCTGCATCATTTGATCAATTCAATAACTTTGAGGAAAGGGGAAAATTTTTTAACAAAATTATAAAAAATAAATTTAAGAAAATCAAAATATGAACAAATATTCAGATACTTTTTATGACTGGTGGAAAAATATAGATAAATTTATATTATTATTAATTCTAACTTTATTTTTATTAGGTCTTTTTTTTTCATTAGTCTCTACTTCTCTGATAGCTTCAGATAAATTAAACACTAAATCATATTATTTTTTTTTTAAACATTTTGCTTACATAATTTTAGCAATATTAATATTGATTACATTCTCATTTTTGAATCAAAAAATTTTAACAAGATTTTCATTGATCTTATTTTTAGTCTCATTTTTAAGTTTGTTGTTAGTTCCTTTCCTGGGAATTGAGGTAAAGGGATCAAAAAGATGGCTAGATTTGGTTTTTTTGCCAAGATTTCAGCCTGTTGAAATTGTCAAACCCTTTTTTATAGTAGCTTTATCATTTATGTTAACTATTCAAAACAGACGATTATATTTTAAATACCTATTAAGTACTTTATTCACAGTTCCAATATTAATGTTGCTTGTTTATCAACCTGATATTGGACAAACCCTATTAATATCAATGGTTTGGTTAGCTTTAATTTTTATCTCTGGAATAAATATTTTTGTATTTTTTATATTCTTTTTTATAATTGGTTCTTCTGTAAGTTATTTGGTGTTATTTGTTCCAAAATTTGAATATATAAAAATCAGACTTTTTGCCTTTTTAGACTCGAGTTCGAGTAATAATTATCAAGCTGAAAAAGCTAGTGATGCAATTATCAATGGTGGTTTTTTTGGAAAAGGTATTGGAGAAGGTACTTTGAATTCGAGAGTCCCTGAAGCTCATACAGATTATATAGTTTCAGTTATCTCAGAAGAGTTTGGCGCTATTATAGTCATTGGAATTTTATTTTTATATCTAATTTTTTCGTATAGGGTGATTCAAAAAATTAATTTTCTAAACGAAGATTTATCAAAACTTATTTTAACCGGATGTGTTTCTTTAATTTTGTTACAAACTTTTATTCACGTAGGTGTAAATATAAGAATTCTTCCAACAACGGGAATGACATTACCCTTTTTAAGTTATGGTGGATCGTCTATAGTTAGTACAGCAATTTTATCAGGATTAATTTTAAATTTAACCAAAAGAAAATTAAATTAACTGATGAAAAAAATACTTATTGCAACAGGTGGATCTGGTGGACATGTAATTCCATCATTGAGTATATATGATGCTTTAAAGGATGACTTTGAAGTAAAAATTTCAACTGACTTGAGAGGGTCAAAATTCATTAATAATGAGAATTATAATTACTCATTAATTGATGTACCAAATTTATTTTCAAATTTATTATTACTACCATATAATTTAATAAAATTTTGCTATTCAATAATAAAATCTTATAAATACTTAAAATTTAATAATTTTAATATCCTAATTAGTACTGGTGGATATATGTCTCTACCTTTATGTCTAGCTTCAAATTTATTGAATATAAAAATTTATATTTTTGAACCAAATTCAGTTCTAGGTAGAGCAAACAAATTAATTCTTAATTTTGCTAAGAAAATTATTTGTTACGAAAAAAATTTAAAAGGTATTTCTAAAAAGCTATCAAATAAGATTTATTTAGTTAAACCATTACTTAGAAAAGAAATATATAAATATAAAAAAAATAAAAATACAAAGATTGCAGAAAAAAAAAAAATACTAATTATCGGAGGAAGTCAGGGGGCAAAATTCTTTGACGAATTTATCACTAAAATTATAATAAAACTCTCAAAAATAGAAAAAATTCAAGTTCTACAACAAGTAATAAATGTAAATAAGAGAGAAAATATTAAAGAACTTTATCAAAAAAACCACATAGAACACGAATTATTTCACTTCGATGACAAAGTGCTGCTAAAAGCTTTAAATTATGATTTAGCTATAACACGATCTGGTGCATCTGTAATTTCAGAACTAGGTTATTTAAACATACCATTTGTAGCAATTCCATATCCGTATGCTAAAGATAATCATCAATATTACAATGCAGAATTTTATGAAAAAAATAAATCTTGCTGGTTAATTATGCAAAAAGATTTAGAAGAAAATAATTTTACAGATTTTATACTTAAAATTTTTAAGGATCAAAATGAATATTCTGTGAAAAAAAAATAATTTGATTCAACTTACTAAGGAAAATACCTGGGAAAAAAATAAATTTAAACTAATCGAGCTTTTAAATGAAAATTGATTTAGGAAAAAACGAACTTATTCACTTTGTTGGTGTTGGAGGCATTGGTATGAGTGGCTTAGCTCTTATTATGAATGGGCTAGGCTATAAAGTACAAGGAAGTGATATTGCTAATAATCGAAATATTGGAAGATTAAAAGAAAAAAAGATAAAAATATTTCTAAATCATAAAAAAGAAAATATAAAAAAAACGACTGTTCTTGTGATTTCCTCAGCTATTAAAAAAAATAATCCAGAATTAGTTGAGGCTGTAAAAAAAAATTTGCCAGTTTACACAAGAGGAGACATGTTGGGTCATATAGTATCTTTCATGAGGAATGTTGTGATAACTGGTTCACATGGAAAAACAACGACAACATCATTAGTGTCTAGTATTTTTACAGCAGCTAATTTAGACCCAACTATAATTAACGGTGGTGTATTAAATTCATTTGGTAATTCTGCAAAATTAGGTAAAAGTAATTGGTGTGTAACAGAGTCTGATGAGTCAGATGGAAGTTTTTTAAAAATCCCCTTTACATATTCTATAGCTACCAATTTAGACTCTGAGCACTTAGATTTTTATAAAAATATAAATAACCTTAAAAAAAGTTTTCTTAAATTTATTGAAAAAATTCCGTCTGTAGGTAAAGGCTTTATATGTTGTGACGATCAAAATCTTAAAATAGTTCTAAAAAAATCAGCAAATAAAAATTTTTATACATATGGTAAAAATAAGAAGTCAAATTTCCAAATAATAAATATAAAGCAAACATCAAATTTTTCTAGTTTCGATATTAAAGTAAATATACCGAGCAAGAAAAAAATAATTAAGGGAATTAAACTTCCAATGATTGGACACCATAACATTCTCAATGCAGCTGCTGCAGTTTCTTTAGCATTTACAATTGGATTACCTGAAAAAAATATCAAGGTTGGATTACACAATTTTAAAGGAGTAGAAAGAAGATTTTCTCATTTATTCAATCATAACAATATAGGTTTTTATGATGACTATGCTCATCATCCAACAGAAATAAAGTCAGTTTTAAGTGGTGTAAGAAATGTATATAGAAACAAGGAAATTGTTTGCGTTTTTCAACCACATAGAATCTCAAGAGTAATAAATCTAAAAAAAGAATTTTCGAAATGTTTTAAAATGGCAGATACAGTTTTGTTGTGTCCTATCTTCAAAGCTAATGAAAAACTAAGACTTAATTTTACATATAATTCATTTGCAAAATTAATAATTAAAAATTCTAATGTTAAGTTAGTGCAAGTTGATGATGAATTACAATTACAAAGATTTATAAAACACAATGCATTTGGTGAAAAAATTTATATAGGAATGGGTGCAGGATCTATATCAAATTGGATGAAAAATTTGGAAAATATTTTTTAATGGAAATAGAGGATATTAAAAATTCAGCATTATTAATTGATGGGGAAATTCTCTTTAATCAAAGTATTAAAAATCTAAATTGGTTTAATATTGGGGGAAAAACTAAAATTTTTTTTAAACCAAAATCACTTAAGGGTTTAATAGAATATCTTAAACTTTATAATTTAAGAGGTAAAATATTTATTTTAGGAAATGGGTCAAATGTATTATTTGATGATGATACATACCAAGGTACAGTAATTAAATTGGGTAAAAGTTTTTCGAATATTACTCTGCTAGATAACGAAACAATAATTGCTGGAACAGCTACCTCACAAAAAAAAGTTTCAGAATTTGCAAAGGATAATAATATTTCAGGATTAGAGTTTATGTCGTGTATTCCTGGATCTATAGGGGGTGGTATA
The DNA here is from genome assembly GCA_902591775.1 of uncultured Pelagibacteraceae bacterium. Classification (GTDB taxonomy): domain Bacteria; phylum Pseudomonadota; class Alphaproteobacteria; order Pelagibacterales; family Pelagibacteraceae; genus Pelagibacter. The sequence continues at coordinate 80,710 of CACJBW010000001.1, read as the reverse complement.
AGAATGAACTCTGGATGCTTTAAAAAAGAATTTAAAGACATTCTAATATCTATTCAATTAGTTGATTTTAAAGGTTTAGTAAGAAGTATACCTGCAAATAAAATTAATTTTAATTACAGATCAATAGAATTACCTAAAGATTTAATATTTTTAAGCGCTACTTTAAAAGGAAAAAAAAAAAATAGTGAACAAGTAAGTAAATATATGAATGAGCTAAATACAATTAAAAATATGGCTCAACCAACTAAAATAAAAACAAGCGGTAGTACATTTAAAAACCCCATTAATCAAACAGATAAAAAAGTTTGGGAACTAATCAGAGAAAGCGTTACTAATGAAACAAATTATGGTGATGCTACGATCTCAAAGAAACATGCTAATTTTTTTGTGAATAAAAGAAATGCGAAGTCTGCAGATATGAAGTCTCTAATTAATTTTGTAAAAAAGAAAGTAAAAGATAAGACTGGTGTAAAATTAGAATTAGAAATTGTAGTAGTTGAATAATGGATAAAATTTTAATATTAGCAGGGGGATACTCAAATGAAAGAGAGATCAGCTTAATAACAGCCAAAAGTGTGATTCATGAATTAAAAAAAAATAAAAAATATAAACTTTTATTAATTGAACCAGATGGGAGTTTTGTTAAAAAATTGAGGAAATTCAAACCAAATTTAGTTTTAAATCTTCTACATGGAAGGTATGGTGAAGATGGTTACATTCAGTCAATACTTGAGTCTGAAAAAGTAAGATATACTCATTCTGGTGTTCTTTCATCTTCTCTTGCAATTGATAAAGAAATATCAAAAAAAATTTTTATTAAAAATAATATTCTTACACCACTACATATTAAATTTTCTTTTAAAAACAATCTTAATATTAAAAATACAATAAAAAAAATTGAAAAAAAATTAAAATTCCCTGTAGTTTTAAAACCTATTAACGAGGGCTCTAGTGTAGGTGTATATATTTGTAACAAAAAAAATTTTAATAGAAATTTGATGAAGTTAGAAAAATATAAAGATATTTTAATTGAGAAATATATCCCTGGAAGAGAAATTCAAGCTGCTATTTTAGGTAAAAAAAAATTAGGTATAATTGAACTCAAACCCAAAAGGAAATTTTATGATTACAAAGCAAAGTATAGCGCCAGTGCAAAAACTGAGCATATAATACCAGTGAAATTAAGTTTAAGAAATTACAATAAAATAAATACAATAGCTATGAAAGCACATAAATTATTAAAATGTAGAGGCGTGTCTAGGTCAGATTTTAGATTTTATAATGACAAATTTTATTTATTAGAAATTAATACCCAGCCAGGTATGACTTCACTTTCTCTTGTACCTGAAATAGCGAGATATAAAAATATCAGTTTTATACAACTTATAGAAGAAATAATGAGAGATGCTTCCATCAATAAGTAAATATAAAGTATATCTTTATTTATTTTTTTTAATTTTTTTGAGTTCAATATTTAATTTTAAATCTTTAGAAAATTATAAGGATATGTTTAGTCTAAAGACAATTACTATTAACGGAGTATCTTATAATGAACAAATAAATATTGAAGAAGAATTAAATAAATTAAAAAATACAAATATCCTTAAAATAAATGAGTTTTACGTTTTAAAAAAATTGGATAAATTTAACTTTATAGAAGATATATATGTAAAGAAAATTTTACCTTCCTCAATAAATATAAATTTATCAACAACATCTATACTTGGAAAAACTTTTTTAAATGGAGAAGAGTTTTATATTGGTAAAAATGGAAAATTTATAAATTCTAATCAAATTTATGAAAAATATAAGACTGCAACCATATATGGAAAGTTTGAAATTAAAGAATTTTTAAATTTATATAATATTTTAAATAGTCAACAGTTAAAAACAAATGAAATTGAATATTATTATTATTTTAAAAATAGAAGATGGGATTTGGTATTCTCTAATGGGTTAATCCTTAAGTTACCTACTAAAAACAAAGAAGATTCAATTAAAATTTTTAAAGAATTAATAAATAATGATAAATTAACAAATACAAAAATTATAGATCTTAGAGTAAGTAATCAAATTATAATAACTAATAATAATGAGTAAATTAGATACAATAATAGATTTTGGTTCTAAAAATTTAAGATTAGGGGTATTTAATCAATCATCTGAAACAGTTTATTCTTCTAATATTAAAATTAATGAGGCTATAGAAAATGAAAATTTCGACACAGCTTTAAAGAAGCTGGTAAGAGATGCAGAAAAGCAGTTATCAACACACTTGGTTGATGTTAATGTACTTTATGATTCCTCAAAATTTAATTTCATCGATTTATCGATTAAAAAAATCTTTCGATCAACCCACTTTAATATCAAAAAATTATAAAAGCCTAGTTGAAGAAGCAAACTTCATTATTTCAGAAAATAATTTTAGAGTTCAGGTCATACATGTTGATATAAATAATATCATTGTTGATGATAACAGAAAAGTAGAAACGATATTTGATGATATAAAAATAAAATCTTTAATATTGGAGATAAAATTTATTTGTTTAAAAAAATCTTTGATTAATAATTTATCAAATAAATTTAAAAAAAATAATTTAAATATCTTATGCATATACTGCTCAAGCTATGTTAAATCTTTTTATTATAAAAATAGTATAGATAGTAGAAATAATTTTATATTTTTAGATATTGGATATGAAAGAACTAGTGCTTTATTTTTTAATAATAATAAATTCCAATTTTTAAACTCTATACCTATTGGTGGAAATAATATAACAAAAGATATTTCAAATGTACTAAAATTAGATATTAATTATTCTGAAGATTTAAAAACAAAATTTAATCAAAATGATGGTGAAACTTCATTTAATAAAATTTCTACAAATGAAATAAATTTATATAGTGAAATAACAAAAAAAAATATTTCTATAGATCTATTGAAAAAAATTATTCAAGCAAGAGTAGACGAAATTATTGATATCTCAGTTACACGAAATAATTACTTTAAAAACAATAAGTCCTCTGAAAAACCTAAAATAGTATTTATTGGAGGCGGATCAAAGTTGAAATCATTTATTAATAAATTTTATTTAAAAAAAACTTTTTCAGAATTTACTTTTTTTGATGAAAGTTATTCCAAGATCTGTGAGGCGGGTATAAATTATCATAAAAGTGATGAAAGACTTTTAATAAACTTTAAAAAAAAGCTAAAAAAAACAGGCTTTTTTGAGAAGTTTTTTAATTTTTTTTCTAGATAATTGTATTTTCTTGTAACATTACTTGAATATTAAACCTCAGCTTGTTTTTGTATATTCTAAATAATGTCATTGTTATCCCAATCAACTATATCAAAAAAAATATCAATATCTGGAGTCGGAATTCATACTGGTAAAAAAGTAAATCTTCAAATTTTACCCTCTACTCCTAATTCTGGGATTATATTCAAAAGGATTGATATTAAAAATAATAATATTGTAATACCTAATTTTGAGAATGTTTGTGATGCAACGCTTTGTACAACGATATCAAATCAATATGGAGTAAAAGTCTCAACAATCGAACATCTTATGGCAGCATTTTTAGGTTTGGGTATTGATAATGCTGTTGTTGAACTTGACTCACAGGAAGTACCTATTCTTGACGGATCTGCAATGAATTTTGTTAAAATTCTTAAAGAAACTGGATTTAAAAATAGTGATGTCCCTATTAAATTGATAAAAATAAATAACAGTGTTGAAATAAAAGATGGAGATAAATTCATTTCTATAGAAAAATCTAATACCTCTTTGGAAATAGATTTTGAAATAAATTATAAAAAATCAACTTATTCAGAGACAACAAAATAAAATAAATGTTTTTGAGGACAAATTAGACGATGTATTTAATTCTAGAACATTTTGTTTGTATGAAGATATAGAAAAATTAAAGAAAATAGGTTTGGGAAAAGGAGGATCTTTAGATAATGCAATCGTTGTAAAAGAAAACAAGATCCTTAATGAAGAAGGTTTAAGAAATAAAAATGAATTTGTTAATCACAAAATTCTAGATTGTATGGGAGATCTATATCTAATTGGATATAGGTTAATCGGTTCTATTAAATGTAGACATGGTGGTCACAGTTTAACAAATAAATTGTTAAGAAAAGTATTTAGCGATAATAAAAATTATTCCTTACTTGAAATTAAAGGTAAAAATTTACCTCATACGCTAATAAATAATCGTAATTATTTAAAATCTATAGCTTAAAAATTAGAATTTTAAAATTTTTCTGATAAAATTCATTGATGAAAATTTGTAATTTTTTATTAATTTTACTGATTTATTTTGGTTTAATTTCTTGTTCTGAAAAACAAGAAAAAATCTCATTAATTAAGGAGGATAATTTAGAAATGCAGATGATCGAAGCTTATAATGAAGGTTTTGAAGAATTTAATAACGGCGATATTTTTTTTGCTGCAAAAAAATTTAATGAGGTAGAACTTTTATATCCCCAATCAATTTGGGCGCCAAGATCTAATTTAATGGCTGCTTACTCTTACTATTCTCAATTATACTTTACATATGCTATAGTTGAATTAGAACGATTTTTAGATAAATATAAAAATCATCCTAATACTGATTATGCATACTATTTGTTGGCTATATGTCATTATAATCAAATTACAGATGAGAAAAAAAGACCTAGGACAAATTGTTAAAGCCAAACAATATTTTACCTTATTAATCAACGAGTTTCCTGAAACAGATTTTGCAGAGGACGCAAACTTCAAGTTAGAGCTTATTGAGGAAATATTAGCTTCAAAAGAATTATATCTCGCAAACTATTATTTAGAGCGAGAAAAAAATGGATACCAGCAATGAATAGATATAAAAAAATTGTAAATGAATATGATACAACTATCTTCATTGAAGAGGCATTATACAGACTTGTAGAATTAAATTACAAATTGGGACTAATTGATGAGGCAAAAAAATATACAGCTATTCTAGGATATAATTATCAGTCCAGTGATTGGTATGAGAGATCATATAAAATCTTAAATACTAATTATGAAAAACCTCAAATTAAAAAGGATCTTAATAAGCAAAAATCATTACTCAAAAAATTTAAACAATTATTTCAATAGTAAAATAAATGAAGGAAGTAGAAATAAAAAAATACTATAAGAAAAAAATAAATGAATTAAAAAATCATAACAAATTATATTTTGAAAAAAGTTCGCCAAAAATATCTGATAAAGAATATGATGAAATTAAAAAAGAAATACTTGATTTAGAAAATAAATTTTCTTTTTTAAAGAGTTCTTCTTCTCCATCCAATTCTCTAGGATTTGCTCCCTCAAAAAATTTCATAAAATCTACTCACAGAGTAAAAATGTTATCTTTATCAAATGCTTTTGACATAAAGGATTTAGAAAATTTCGAAAAGAAAATATTTAATTATCTCAACAAGAAAATTGATATTGAATACAGTGTTGAACCGAAAATAGATGGAATTTCAGCGTCATTAACTTATAAAAATGGATTATTAGTCATGGGTACTTCAAGGGGAGATGGTACTACAGGCGAAGTAATTACTGAAAATTTAAAAACAATTAATGATATACCGCATAAAATAACTAATAAAGACTTCCCAAAAGATATAGATATTAGAGGCGAGGTTTTCATAGAAAAGGATGATTTTAAAAAGTTAAAAAATGATTTCGCTAATCCAAGAAATGCAGCATCAGGTTCCTTGAGACAAAAAAATCCATTAGAAACTAAAAAAATTCCACTTAACTTTGTTGCTTATACTTATGGTTACTTTGAAAGTAATAAAATAAAGAAACAGTCTGATTTTTTAATATCGTTGAAAAAATGGGGTTTTAAAATAAATGAGCATAATAAGGTTTTAAAAACTATTAAAGATTTAGAAATTTTTCACAAACAATTTGAGAATGATAGATTTAATTTAAAGTATGATGTTGATGGTTTAGTCTATAAAATTAATAATCTTGATCTTCAAAACAGATTAGGATTTACAGCAAATTCTCCCAGGTGGGCTATAGCTCATAAATTTTCAGCAGATAGTGCATATTCTATAATAAAAGACATAAATATTCAGGTTGGTAGAACAGGTGCATTAACTCCAGTAGCAAGAATAAAACCAGTAAATATTGGGGGTGTAGTAGTTTCTAATGCAACACTTCATAATGAAGATGAAATAATTAGAAAAGATATAAGACTTGGTGATACTGTAAAAGTAGAGAGAGCGGGTGACGTTATTCCTCATGTTGTATTAGTTGATCTAAAAAAAAGAAAAAAAGATTCAAAAAAATTTGTATTTCCAAAAAAATGCCCATGTGGTTTTGATACTATAAAAGAATTTAATAAATTTACGAAAAAATATGATGCAGTGAGAAGGTGTCCAGATCGAGGGTTTGAATGTGAAAAAATAGCTGTAGAAAAAATTAAACATTTTATATCAAAAGAAGCACTTAATATTGACGGTTTAGGGAAAAAAGTCGTGGAAAATTTTTGGAATCTAAAATTAATAAGATATCCACAAGATATTTTTAACCTTGATTATGCTAAAATTTCTAAATTTGATGGTTGGGGTGATCTCTCAGTCTCAAACTTAAAATATTCAATTGATCAATCAAAAAAAGTTTCTTTAGATAGATTTATTTATTCTATAGGTATTAGGCATATTGGAATTGAAAACGCTAAGCTTTTAGCAGAATATACAAAATCAATAACTAATTTCTTAAACTTAATCAAAAATAAAAAATTTAATGAATTTTTAAATATAGATGGAATTGGAGAAACTCAAATTAATTCATTAAAAAAATTTTTTGAAAATAAATCAAATTATAAAATAATTGAAAACTTATCTTCTATGTTAAATATTTCTGATCTTAAATTAAATAAAGATGGCAAACTTTTAAACAATACATTTATGTTCACAGGAAAATTATCAAATATGAGTAGAGCTGAAGCAAAATCTTTGATTGAAGAAAATTCAGGATCTGTTGTAAGTTCAGTTAACAAAAAGTTAAAATATTTAATAATTGGTGAAAAACCAACAAACCGAAAAATTCAAAAAGCTAAAGAACTAAGAATAAAAATTTTATCTCAAAAAGAGTGGCTTAATTTATTAAATTAGCTTAGCTAACCATTTTTTCTCATTTTTATTTAAAAATGGTGAAATATTGTTGTAAACATCAAAGTGATACTTAAATAAATATCTTTCTTCTTTCTTATTTAGCATTTTATAATTAATTAAGTCTGTATCAATTGGTGCCATTGTTAGATTTTCAAATAAAAGATTTGATCTGATTTTTTTAATAAAAACTAAATTTTCAATTCTTATTCCAAAATAATTTTTTTTATAAAAACCAGGTTCATTACTTACAATCATTCCTTCTTTTAATTCTATGAAGTTATATTTTGATATTCCCTGTGGTCCTTCATGGACATTTAGAAATGCTCCCACTCCATGACCGGTACCGTGACGATAATCAAGGCCTACAGTTTTGAGGCTTTTTCTCGCAATTTTATCAATATTGTGTCCATTTCTTTCTTTTTTTATATTGGACAAGGCAACAGCAATATGACCCTTTAAGACTCTTGTGAAAATATTCTTTACTTTATTTGGAACATTAGAAAAACATACTGTTCTTGTTACATCTGTTGTTCCCCATTTATACTGACCACCAGAGTCAATTAGTAATAGATCGTCTTCTTTTAACTCTCTGTTAGAAAATCTATCAGATCTATAATGTATTACTGCTCCATTTGGTCCAGATCCAGCAATTGTATCGAAGCTTGGGTATAAATAATTTTTACTAATTTTTCTAAAATTTTCTAATTTTTTCTCAATTTTTTTTTCTGTAAGATTGTTTATTTTAAGATTTTTTATCCAATATAAAAATTTTGTTAAAGCAACACCATCCTCAATATGTGCATTAATCATATTTTTAATCTCGGTTTTATTTTTTAAAGATTTCATAATATAAATTGAATCTTCTCTATCAACTATTTTAAATTTATAATTGATTAAGCTTTCATCAGATACAGAGCAAGTTTTACTATCAATACAAAAATTTCCAATTTTCAAATTTGTTAAGCATTTAAAAAAATCATCTTCTTTTAAAAATTTTATTTTTAATTTTTTATAGGTTACCTTTATTTTTTTTATCTTATCTTGACTTGAAAAAAAATAAATTTTCCTATCTTTTGTTAAAACTATTTTACAATTTGCAACTGGAGAATTTGGTAGATCTTTACCTCTTATATTTAAAAGCCAGCAAATATTTTCACCTGAGCTTATAAAATTATAATCAATTTTCTTTTTTTTTCATTATTTTTATCAATCGACTCATTTTAGAACTTATACTTTCTCCTACGACAGATTTTTCAAGATTAAAAAAAGGATAATTATTTTTTGCATTAATTTTATTTTTAAATTTAAAATTACAAGGTAATAGGTTGTAATTATTTCCAAAGTATTTATTTAGAGTTTCCCAAGTGAAAAGATCTGGATCGAAACCAATTTTAATTTTTTTCTCTAGGATATCTTTAGGCCAAATATAAGGTATTTCACAAATTTTAAATTCTTTTCCAACTTCTTTTTCAGCTTGAATGGTATATCTTCCATCAACAAATAAATATTTTTTTTTTTTTAAGAAAATTGCAAATCCTGCAGATCCAGAAAAGTTAGTAATATATTTAAGATTATTTATTTTAGAATACTCTGTGAAATAATTATCATTTTTTGGCAAAATATATCCATCTAAATTATTTGATAAAATAATATTATTTATTATGACACTCATTTTAATTTTTTTTGATAACGTATCCAACCTGGACTTCTAATTTCACTATCATTATCAAAATTTATATCTTGGTTGAATTCGAATTCTTCCTCTTTTTCATCTATAAAATTATTATTTTTTTTAATATATTCATCAGGTAATTCATCCACAAACCTTGATGCCATGCTATCAATCCAATCTCCTTGATAAAATCTGTTCATTGAAAATGATATTTTTGCCAACTTTTTTGCCCTTGTAATAGCAACGTAAGCTAATCTTCTTTCCTCCTCTAATCCACTTTCACCTTTTTCCTCAATACTTTTCTGATGAGGAAATAGGCCTTCTTCCCACCCAGGCAAGAATACGATATCGAATTCTAGTCCTTTTGATGCATGTATTGTCATTAAATTGACTTTTTCAGATTGCCAATCTTGATCTAATGATGTTGCAAGAGCAACATGCTCTAAAAAACTTTCTAGATTATCAAATTCTTTCATCGCATTTAATAATTCTTTTATATTCTCTAATCTATTTTCGTTTTCTAAGTCTTTTTTATTTTTAAGCATTTCACTATATCCAGACTCATCAAGAATTGTTTGTAATAACTTGTTATGGTTCATTTTTCTATTTAAGTCATTTCTCCATTTGGTCAAAAGGTTTAAAAGAGAATTTAGACCTAATTTGGTTTTAGGTTTAATTTTGTTCTGCTCAATTAAATGTTTTGAGGCAACTTCTAACGAGCATTTATTCAATTTAGCAAAATTATTAATAGCTTTTAAGGTCGTATCCCCAATTGATCTTTTTGGAACATTTAATATTCTCTCAAAGGCTAAGTCGTCTTGTGGTTGAAAAACTGTTTTTAGGTATGCAACACAATCTTTAACTTCAGCTCTCTCATAAAATTTAATACCTCCGATAATTCTATATGGGACCCCAATTTTTAAGAATCTTTCTTCAAATTCTCTAGTTTGAAATATTGCTCTTACAAGAATTGCTACTTCATTTAACGAAAATTTATTTTTAAAATCTTCAATATTAGATCCGATTTCAGTTGCTTCATCTTTTACATTTCTAAAACAGTTTAAAGTTACAAGCTCTCCATCTTCTTGATCTGTAAAAAGTTTTTTTCCAACTCTATTTTGATTATTTTCAATAATATTTGATGCTACATTTAAAATATTTTGGGTTGATCTATAATTTTTTTCTAATCTTATAATTTTTGTATTTTCATAGACATTTTCAAATTGAAGAAAATTTTTAATTTCAGCTCCCCTCCAACTATAAATTGATTGATCATCATCTCCAACGCAGCAAATATTTTGGTTGTGTTCTGCTAAATATTTAAGCCATTCACTTTGAATAAAGTTCGTATCCTGATATTCGTCGACTAAAATATATTTAAATCTTTGAGAATACATTTTTGATATATCACCATGTTTTTCAAAAATTTTAACGGTATGAAGTATTAAGTCACTAAAATCTGCAGCGTTTAGATCTATTAATTTTTGCTGGTAAATTTTATAAATTCCAAGGAAGCTTTTTTCTAATATGTCTTTACGTTTGAGTACAACCTCGTTAGGATAAAACCCTTTATTCTTCCATTTATCAATTACTGCCAAAATATATCTTGGAGATATTTTTTTTGTATCTATGTTCTCAGATTTACAGATATTTTTTATTAATCTTACTTGATCATCTTGATCAATAATTGAAAAGTTTGATTTTAATCCAGCCGCTTCTGCATGTTTTCTCAATATTTTTGCACTAATTGAGTGAAAAGTACCCAACCATGGGAGGCCCGTTGCCTCTTTTCTTAAGAATTTAGAGACCCTTAATTGCATTTCTTTTGCAGCTTTATTCGTAAATGTTACTGCCAAGACTTGATTGGGAAATGCCTTATGTTGTTTAACAATATGCGCAATTCTAGCTGTAAGAACTCTAGTTTTTCCTGACCCTGCTCCTGCAACAATCAATAGAGGTCCATTTAAATGTAAAACTGCCTCTTCCTGACTTTTATTAAGATTTGTTAAATAATCTAAATTCATCGTTTATTTTTTTTTAATTTGAGCGATATTAAATTAATGAATAAAACTAAGAAAATACCAATATTTACAAAAGGCATTTTCTTATTAATAGCATTGTTTTTTACATTTGGCATTTATTTATCAATACCAGTTTTATTTAATTATAAAAGCATAGAAAACATCATCGAAAGTAAATTTTATTCTGATTTTGATGTTAACCTAAATATAAATGGTGACATAAAGTATCAATTACTTCCAAAACCTCATTTATTAATTAGCGATTCAACATTATCTATAACTCAAAATAACGATCAAGACATGTTTGTAGATATAAAGAATCTCAAGATTTTTTTGTTATCTAATAGCTTATATCCAAAATCCAAAATTAATTTTGAAAAATTTGAGATACAAAATACTAATTTTTTATTAAAACTTAAGGAATATAATATTTTAAGAAATTATTTTCACAATAGCAAAAGTAAACCATTTTCTATTAAAAAAAGTAAAGTATTTGTAATAGATGATAATGATGAAACTTTAATTATATCCCCTATAGAAAAAATTAATTTTACTACCTCTCAGCAAGATGATTTCAAAAAATTAAATATTAAAGGAAATTTATTTGATTTGAATTTTAAATCATTTTGGAAAAAAAAATATAATTCTCAAAAGAATTCATTAATAGAAATAGATTTTGATGAGCCAAATATTTTGATAAAAAATAAGTTAAATTATTATAACGATTCCAACTACAATGGCTCAACAACAATAAATTTTTTAAATCAGAATGTTGAAATAGACTATAATGTTAAAAATAAATTTATTACTTTAAAATCACCAGACAATAATAACAATATTAAAATTGATACAAAAATAGAGTTATCACCATTTTATCTCAATTCTATTATTAGATTGAATAAGCAAAATTTAAATTTTTTGGTTGATGAATTAATATTATCTATTTTAAATTTAAAACCCAATTTAATAGGTAATTTAAATGGAGATATCAAATTCCTTTTATCAAATATTGAGCATGAACTTATAAGAAATGGATATATAAGTTTGAATATAAGCCAAAAAACTATAAATTTAAATGAAGTTTTATTTAATATAGGTGAAATTGGCCATATTGAAACTGAAATAAAATATTTAGAGGAAAATAATGATATAATTTTTCATTCTTCAAATTCTTTTTCAATAAAAGATAAAAAAGCGTTTGCCAAAAAATTCCAAGTAAAATTAGATAAAGTTAAAGATATAGATGTTCTTCATTTTAAAATTGAAAAAAATATTATGACTGGATCAATATCAATATTTGACATAAAAATTAATAAAGCAGTAAATAATATTAAAAACAATGTTAAATCTAGATATAACATTAGCAATTCTCAAGAACTTAAATCTTTAGTTAAAAATATTATTAACAACTAGTCTGGTTTTATCATTTTATTAGGATCAACAATTTTATTATATTCTTTCTCATTTATTAACCCTGACTTTAATGCTTCAGATTTAAGAGTAGTTTTATTTCTTAATGCATTCTTGGCAATCTTTGCAGCATTATCGTAGCCTATTTTAGGAGATAGAGCAGTTACTAGCATTAAAGAGTTATCTACCAAATATTTAATTCTATTTTTGTCAGCCTTTAGTCCTGAGATACAATATTTTGCGAAACTTTTCGTACTATCTGATAGAATTTGAATTGATTGAAGCACATTATGAATTATTAGGGGCTTAAATACATTAAGTTCAAAATGACCATGCGATCCAGCCATTGTTATTCCATTATGATTTCCTATTACTTTTACACAGACCATTGTTACTGCTTCGCATTGAGTTGGATTAACTTTGCCGGGCATAATTGAGGATCCTGGTTCATTCTCTGGCAATATTAATTCTCCATAACCAGCTCTTGGTCCAGAACCTAAAAATCTTATATCATTTGCAATTTTCATTAGACACACTGCTGTTGTATTTAATGTCCCTGAATAATTTACTATTGCATCATGAGCAGCAAGTGCAGCAAACTTATTTTTAGCTGGTTTGAAAGGTAACTTGGTAATTTTTTTTATCTCATTTACTATTTTCTTATCAAAATTTTTTTTGGTATTTATGCCAGTTCCAACAGCAGTGCCACCTTGCGCTAAATAATAAATTTCATTTAGTGAGGCTTCTATTCTATTTAAGCATTCTTCTAATTGAGATTGATAACCAGAAAATTCTTGACCCAATGATAAAGGTGTAGCATCTTGTAGGTGAGTTCTACCTATTTTGACAATTTTATTAAATTCTTTTACTTTTTTTTTTAATTCTTTATTTAGTAATACCAAACTCGGTAATAATTTTTCTCTAGTTTCCATTGCTATAGCAATATGCATTGCAGTTGGAAAAACATCATTAGTTGACTGGGATTTATTTACATGATCGTTTGGATGTACAGGTTTTTTTGTACCTTTTTTTCCATTTAGTATTTCAATTGCTCTATTAGAAATAACTTCATTTACGTTCATATTTGTTTGTGTTCCAGAGCCAGTTTGCCAAACTTTAAGGGGAAAATGATTATCTAATTTTCCTGCAATAACCTCATTAGAAGCGCGCACAATTGATTTGTAGACTTTTAAAATAATATCTTTATTTTTATAATTTGTTATAGCAGCTGCTTTTTTTATAATAGCTATAGATTTTATTAATTTTGGTCTAACTAATACATCTCCAATATCAAAGTATTTTTTTGATCTTTGAGTTGATGCTCCCCAATACTTATCCACAGGCACATTTATAGAACCAATGCTGTCATATTCTTTTCTGAATTTCATATTTTAGTTTTGAGAGTATATTTAAACATTTATACATTAAAAAATAATAAAATCATATAGGAGTAAAATGACAAATTTTGAAAAAGTTGGCGTCTTCATGAAAACTTTTAATCAAGATGTAAAAGATTCATCTAGTTTAAGCACAGATAAAATTAATTCATTAAGAATTTCATTGATTAATGAAGAGTTAGAGGAACTTAAACAGGCAATATCTGAAAAAAATTTGACTGAGGTTGCAGATGCATTGACAGATATTTTATATGTTACTTATGGGGCAGGACATGCTTTTGGTATTAATTTAGATAAGTGTTTTGAGGAAGTTCAAAAATCTAATATGAGTAAATTGGGAAAGGATGGTAAACCAATATACAATGAGTTTGGAAAAGTTATGAAAGGACCAGAATATTTTAAACCAGATTTATCAAAATTTATAAAATAATTCAAATCCAATTTGGTTTTAACGCCTTAATTTTTGCATTTCCACATCTAAGATCCGCGTCAAAGTTAAAATTTTTATTTTCTAATTTAAATAAACCAAAAGGATTTTTATTATTGATTAATAACTTTCCAATATTTTTTTCTTCACAAGTAATGTCTTCACTATTTATTTCACCATCTAAAACTTTAATTGCAAATAATCTTTTATTAAGTTTATTTTTAAGTTTAATTCTTGCTGTATTCTCTTGACCAACATAACATCCTTTTTTAAAATCAATTCCATTAAGCTCTTCAAAGTTGCATTCAACTCCAAATATTTTATCTTGTAGATTATTTGTATCAATTTGGGCAATTCCTAATTCATGACTATAATTATAATATTCATTCACATCAGAAACTTTTAACCCCAATTTTTTTATAGAAAGATATAATTTTTCCAAATTTATCACTAGTCTAGCTCCTAATTTATCAGATCTAGGATCTAAAAGAATAGGATCTTCTCTAAATTTGATTGTAAAACCGTTTTCATCTTTAGAATTTTCTAATTCTAGGAATTTTTCCTTTGTTAAATTAGCAACAACAAACTCATTACTTAGATTTAAAATATCTACTTTAGATCTAAGCTTGTATAAATTTAACTGTTTATATAAATTTTCAATAATTTTCTTTTCACAATCTAAAAAATATCCAGATTTGTGTCTAATAATTATAAAATCGTAAAGATATTTGCCTTGTGGGGTTAATAGAGCTGAGAAACAACTTCTATCCTCTGATACATTTTCAATATTATTTGTAATTATATTTTGTAAAAATCCTTTTACATCATCTCCATTAATATAAAGGAGTCCTCTATCTTCTAAAATGTAAACACTATTTCTATTCATATTGTAATACTATAACAAATGATATAAGTAGTTTTTTTATAAATGTTAGACCTAATAATCAAAAATGGAAAGTGTTATATTGATAAAGATCTTAAAGATGTTGACATAGGCATTCAAAGCAGCAAGATTGTAAAAATTGGTAAGTTAGATGAAGATTCAAGTCAATCGATTGATGCGACTGGACTTACTGTTCTTCCTGGTTGTATTGACACTCAAACACATTTTAGAGAACCGGGCTCGACAGACACTGAGGATTTAGCTTCAGGAAGTAGGGCGGCAATTGTTGGAGGAATTACCTCAGTATTTGAAATGCCAAATACTAATCCTGCAACTACAAACAAAGCAGAATTTCAAAGAAAAATAGATTTAGCAAAAAATAGAATGTACTGTAATCATGCATTTTATTTTGGAGCA
The DNA here is from genome assembly GCA_902591775.1 of uncultured Pelagibacteraceae bacterium. Classification (GTDB taxonomy): domain Bacteria; phylum Pseudomonadota; class Alphaproteobacteria; order Pelagibacterales; family Pelagibacteraceae; genus Pelagibacter. The sequence goes on along the minus strand of CACJBW010000001.1, from coordinate 65,336 downwards.
ACCCCCACCAACCAAAGCGAATTAGCCGATCTTAAAGGTTTAGATGGATGTTGTGGCGTTAAATTATTTGCAGGTTCGTCTACAGGTACTTTGCTAGTTCATAAAGAAGAAGACATTGAAAAAGTATTTGAAAGTACATCTAAAATTGTTGCAGTTCACTCAGAAGATGAGGATATTTTAAATTTAAGAAAGAAATTAAGAGAGAAAGGCAATGTTCACTCCCATCCAATTTGGAGAGATGAAGAATGTGCAATTTCATCTACAAGAAAGATTGTAAAAATTGCAAAAAGATTAGGTAAAAAAGCTCATATTTTGCATATTACTACTAAACAGGAGATTGATTTTTTATCTCAGAATAAGGGAGATATAACTTTTGAAATAACTCCACAGCATTTAACAATGTTTGCACCAGATTGTTACGACAAACTAGGCACCTATGCTCAAATGAACCCACCTATTAGAGAAAAAAGCCATTACGACAGACTGTGGTATGCTGTTAGAAACAATTATAATGATACTATCGGCTCGGATCATGCTCCACATCTGAGAGTAAATAAAGACAAAGAATATCCAGATACCCCTTCAGGAATGCCTGGTGTCCAAACTTTATTGCCCGTGATGTTGAACCATGTAAATAATAAAAAACTAACTTTAGTTCAGCTTATGAATCTCGTATGTGAAAATCCAGCAAAAATTTTTGGCATAATAGGCAAGGGATATTTAAAAGAAGACTATGATGCAGATCTTACAATTGTGGATATGAATAAAATTATCGAAATTAAAAATGAAAAAATAGAAAGTAAGTGTGGATGGTCACCTTTCGATGGACATAAGTTTAAGGGAACTCCAGTTTATACAATCATAAATGGAGAGATTAAAATGAAAGATGGAGAAATCCTTGGAGAAGCGTCAGGTAAACCTATAAGATTTGACAATTAAGCTAATCTATTTGTTAAGAATTCTATTTTCTATCAGACTTTGTGTTATCTCATCCAAAATTGCAGGATCGTCGATCGTTGCTGGCATTTTAAAATCTTCATTGTCAGCAATTTTTCTAATAGTTCCTCTCAATATTTTTCCTGATCTTGTTTTAGGTAATCTTTTAATAACTATAACAACTTTAAATGCTGCAACAGGTCCAATTTTATCTCTTACCATTTTAATACATTCCTTTGAGATTGTTTCATTTTCTTTTTCAACGCCAGATTTTAAAACAACTAAACCAATAGGCAATTGTCCTTTTAATTTATCTGCAATCCCTAGAACCGCACATTCAGCAACTGACTGATGTTCTGATAAAACTTCTTCAATTGCACCTGTCGATAATCTATGACCAGCAACATTAATTATGTCATCAGTTCGTGACATAATCCATATATATCCATCTTCATCTATATGACCTGCATCATATGTTTGATAGTAACCTTTATAATTAGTCATATAATTTTCATTATATCTCTTATCAGCATTCCAAAGTGTAGGAAAAGTACCAGGTGGCAAAGGCAATTTAACAACTATATCACCCATCTCATTAGGTTCTGCGATTGAATGATCTGGTTTAATTATTTTAACATCATAACCTGGAACTGCTTTACATGCTGAACCATACTTTGTTTTTTGCATTTCTATTCCAGTACAATTTGAACTTATTGCCCAACTAGTTTCGGTTTGCCACCAGTGATCAATCACTGGAACATTTAAAAGATTTTCAGCCCATTTTATTGTATCAGGATCAGCCCTTTCTCCAGCAAGGAATAAAGACTCAAAAGAACTTAAATCATATTTAGAAAAAAACTTTCCATCTGGGTCTTCTTTTTTAATAGCTCTAAATGCCGTGGGAGCTGTAAACAAAGATTTAATTTTATATTCTGAAATTATTCTCCAAAATACCCCTGCATCAGGTGTTCCAACTGGTTTTCCCTCGAACAAAACTGTAGTGCATCCTTTGAATAACGGAGCGTAAACAATATACGAATGACCAACTATCCAGCCTATGTCACTAGCTGACCACCAAACATCATTCTCATCAACATTATAAATATTCTTCATTGTCCATTTAAGAGCAACAATATGACCGCCAATATCTCTTACTATACCCTTTGGTATTCCTGTTGTTCCTGATGTATATAAAATGTAGGCAAATTCATTTGATCCTATCTCAACACAATCTTTGTCTTTAGCGTTGTTGAGGGACTCTTCCCAACTTATTTCAAGTGGACTGTTTAGATTTACCTCGTGATCTTTCCTTTGAAAGAAAATTACTTTTTCAACTTTGTGTTTTGCAAGTTTTAATGCTCCGTCAACTAAAGGTCTATATTCAACAGTTCTCCCTGGTTCAAATCCACAAGAGGCAGTAATTAAAATTTTTGCTTTACTATCATCAATTCTACTTGCCAGTTCATTTGATGCAAATCCACCAAAGACAACTGAGTGTATTGCACCAATTCTTCCACAAGCTAGCATTGCTATAACTGCTTCGGGAATCATCGGCATGTAGATAATTACTCTGTCACCTTTTTTAATACCTTGATTATCTAGTGCTCCTGCAAATTTTGATATTTTTTCTTTTAATTCACTATATGTAAATTTTGCTTTACTGTTAGTTATAGGGCTATCATAGATTAAAGCAGTCTTATCACCATTACCATTGTCAATATGAACATCAATTGCATTGTAACAGGTGTTTGTAACACCATCTTCAAACCATTTATAAAATGGAGGATTAGATTTGTTTAGAATCTTGGTTGGTTTTTTAAACCAAAAAATATCATCTGAAACATTTTTCCAAAATTCCTCAGGATTTTGAATAGATTCTTCATAAATTTCTTTAAAACTATTTTTCATAGTGATTTGTTTTTTGACACACTTTTATAATGATTTTATATAACAGGTTGTATTTAATTTCATAAAGCTAATAAAATCAATACTTATTGCTTCAAAATAACTCTTCAACAAACTTATTTTATTTGTTATTTAACCCCTAACTTTGGGCTAATCATTAGATTAGTCTGTAGTTTAAATTTAAACTAAAAAAAAACTAACTATGAGGGAGTTTTTTATGAAGACAATGAAAATGTTAGCATTAGCGGCAGTGCTTTTCGGAGCAACTACGGCAGCTAACGCAGCAACTGCCTTTTTAGCCACAGACGATTTTGTAGGTATTTCGTTTTGGTTAATATCAATGGGTATGTTAGCAGCTACAGCATTTTTCTTTATGGAACAGGCTAATGTCAGTTCACAATGGAGAAAATCGGTTAACGTAGCTGGATTAGTAACAGGTATAGCATTTATTCACTATATGTATATGAGAGCAGTATGGATCGAAACAGGTGATACTCCAACTGTTTACAGATACATTGACTGGTTAATTACTGTACCACTACAGCTAGTAGAATTTTACTTAATTCTTTCAGCAGTAAGAAAAGTTGACACAAACATATTCTGGAGAATCTTAATAGGTTCACTAGTTATGTTAATAGGTGGATATCTTGGAGAAGCAGGATTCATTAACGCTACACTAGGTTTCATAATCGGTATGGCTGGATGGATTTACATTCTTTATGAAATCTTTTCAGGAGAAGCAGGAAAAGTTGCCGCTAAATCTGGAAATAAATCTTTAGTAACTGCATTTGGAGCTTTAAGAATGATTGTTACTGTAGGTTGGGCTATTTACCCATTAGGTTACATTTTTGGTTACCTAACAGGTGGAATAGATGGTAACGCATTAAACGTTATCTATAACTTAGCAGACTTTGTTAATAAAATCGCATTTGGTTTAATTATCTGGTCTTGTGCAGTTTCTAACTCTACAAGAAGAGCTTAGTAACAATTAGTTACGATATATAAAATAGGGCGAGTTTGATTACTTGCCCTATTTTTTTTTGTGCTTATATAAAAGCAATGGTTAAAATCAAATATATTGAACACAATGGAAAAGAGCATGTAGTTGAAGTCCAAAATGGACTTACAGTTATGGAAGGTGCTGTTCAAAATGATATTCCTGGAATTGATGCAGATTGTGGGGGAAGTATGTCATGCGCTACATGCCATGTTTATGTCAAAGAGGATTGGTATAATAAATTACCAAAAAAAGAAATGGGTGAAGATGATATGTTAGATCAAGCCTATGAACCAAATTCAAATAGTAGGTTAAGTTGTCAAATTATGGTTTCTGATGACTTAGATGGTCTAAGTGTTTATATGCCGGAGAAACAAGTTTAATGATAAAAACTGATGCTGTTATAGTTGGAGCAGGTCCAACAGGATTATTTTGTGCACATCAACTTGGTATTATTGGATTGACGTGCGAAATTGTTGATAACCTAGATAAAATTGGTGGTCAATGTATAGAACTTTATCCAGATAAACCAATTTATGATATTCCTGCGGTCCCAGAGTGTACAGGAGAAGAGCTTACAAATAGTTTATTAGAACAAATAAAACCATTTAATTTTAATTTTCATTTAAATGATAGAGTTCAAGAACTAACAAATGAAAACAATAATTGGATTGTTAAAACAACTAGTGGAAAAAAATTCCAAACACCAAACGTTGTAATTGCTGGAGGCGTTGGATCATTTGAACCCAGAAAATTTCCGACAAAAAGTGCAGAAAAGTTTGATGGAACCGCAGTTTTGTATTCAATCAAAGACAAAACAATTTTTAAAGATAAATCTGTAGCTATATTTGGTGGTGGAGATAGTGCTCTTGATTGGGCAATTGAGCTATCTAATACTTCTAAAGTTTCACTTATTCATAGAAGAGATGAGTTCAGAGGCGCACCTTCGAGTGTTAAAAAAATTAAAGAATTAAGCGAAAAAAATATAATTAATTTATTTACTAAATACTCAATTAAAGATGTTAAAGGAAATGGTTCTTTAGAAGAAGTAGAAATTAAAAGTGAAGACGGAGAGAGTAAATTATTAAAAGTAGATTACGTTTTGGGTTTCTTTGGTTTGATAATGCAACTTGGACCAATAGCAGAATGGGGCCTTAATTTAGATAAAAAAGCAATCCCAGTTAATACTGAAAACTTTGAAACTAATAAGAAAGGTATATTTGCTATCGGTGACATATGTACTTATCCAGGAAAACTTAAGTTAATACTATCAGGTTTTCATGAAGGTGCTTTAGCTGCTAGAGGTTGTTTCAAGTACGCAAGACCTAACGAAAAATATAGATTTGAATTTACAACAGCATCAAACACAATAAAAGATAGATTGGGTGTAAAGTAGTGATAGAACTATTTACTGCTGATACGCCAAATGGTTGGAAAATTAGTATTATGCTTGAGGAGATAAATTTTGGTTACAAAATAACAAAAGTCAACCTAAGCGAAGGTGAACAACATAAACCAGACTTTAAAAAAATTAGTCCTTTTAATAAAATTCCAGTAATTAAAGATCACGAAAACAATAAATCAGTCTTCGAGTCTGGTGCGATTTTGATGTATTTGGGTGAAAAAAGTAATATGTTTTATCCTGAAGAGAACAGACTTGAGATAAATCAATGGTTAATGGCCCAAATGGGTTTAATTGGACCAATGATAGGACAACATCATCAGTTTCATTATTATCATCAAGGCAAAAGTGAGTGGGGAGAAGAAAGATATTTTAAGATTACAAGAAAACTTTATGAAGATTTAGAGGAAAGACTCTCACAAAGTGAATATTTAGCTGGTAAAGAGTATTCTATTGCAGACATTGCCACATGGTCTTGGATTGCAAGACATAAAAGACATGACATTGGATTAGAAAATTTTAAAGGTTTATCTAGGTGGTACGTTGATATAGCTAAACGCCCTGCTGTTATTAAAGGATTTAAAGCATTAAATAAAGATGCTGAAATAGATTACCCTTAAATGTCAGCGTAAACTTTTTCTTCTTTTTCATGCTTTTCTTGTGCTGCTATACATAAAGTAGCAACTGGTCTTGCCATTAATCTTTTAAGACCGATAGGTTCTGCTGTTTCCTCACAAAAACCATAAGTTCCATCTTGTATTTTTTTTAAAGCTCCATCAATTTTAGAAATTAGTTTAATCTGCCTATTGATTGCTCTCATCTCAACATTTTTTTCTGTATAAGAGCTTGCTTGATCAACGATATCTGCAGATGCACTATTGTCATCCATTGATGCGTTAAATATTGCTTCATTGTTAGTTCTCTTTAGATCTTTTTTCCACTCCATTAATTTTTGTTTGAAATATGCAAGATGTTTTGCACACATATATTTTTCAGTTTCTTTTGGAATATATTTTTTAGAGATCTTTACCATACTCAAATTTATGAATTTGGTGAATATATTCATCATTTATTGAGTGTCAAGAATGGATTAATTGTATAAATTAATGAAAATGGCTATTTATAAAAAGAATATAAGTAATTTATTTTATATTTTTGTTTCAGCTCATTTAATCATATGGACATTGGTTCCCAGTTTAACAAATAACAATTTACCACTTGATACTATAGAGGCCTTAGCATGGGGTAGTAATTTAGACTGGGGATTTAATAAGCACCCGCCAATGAGCGCATTTTTACCTGAAATATTTTACCAAATCTTTGGATCTCAAGACTGGGCTTATTATTTGTTAAGTCAAATCTGTATCGTAGTCTCATTCCTTGTAGTTTTTAAGTTAGCTGAAGATTTTTTTGATAACAAAATTTATTGTTTATTATCGGTTTTGTTATTAGAGGGAATATATTTCTATAACTTCACTACACCTGAATTTAATGTAAATGTTTGCTTAATACCGTTTTGGTCTCTCTCTGTATATTATTTATGGAGAGGAATTAAGAATAACAAAATAACAGATTGGTTTTTACTTGGTCTATTTGCTGGACTTGGGTTTCTATCTAAATATTTATTTGTCTATTTAGGTTTAGCAATAGATGTACTTTTAATTTACATGATTTATACCAAAAGATTAAATTTAAAGTGCCTAATTTCTTTCGTTCCTTTTATTATAATTTTATTACCACACATTATTTGGTTAACTGAGAATAATTATGTAACTATTACTTATGGACTTCTAAGAACTGGATCAGAAGAGGCAAGTATTTTAAATCACTTAAAACATCCTACGATATTTCTAGGCAAGCAAATTGGAATATTATTACCGTTTTTACTAATGATTTTTGTTTTAATTAAAAAATTTAAAATAAATATAAATTTAAACGATGAAAAGCTTTTGTTTTTATTATCAATTAATTTAATTCCAATTTTTTTTATTTTTCTTACATCATTTACTATGGGTGTAAAAATTAGAACTATGTGGATGACACCATTTTATATAAGCTTTGGCTTGTTATTTGTTTATATTTTAAAATCAGAAATTAATTTTGAAAAAATGAGAATGTTTTCTTCAATCTTTTTGATATTATTCTTATTATCTCCAATTTTGTATTCTTATGTTTCAATTACTAAAACTGATAAAAGAACTGATTTTGAAGGTAAAAAGTTAGCTAAGCAGGCTAAAGTTTTTTATGAAACTGTGGGTAAGGAACTTGGAAAAATGGAATATATTAAAGGCAATGAATGGATTGCTGGGAATATATCTTATCATCTTCCAGAAAGACCAAAATGGATTTATAGTTCAAATGAAGTCCAATTGTGCAACAAAGATATGAAATGCTTAACATATAAATGAAATTTCAATTTAATCAAAAAAACAAGAGACTTTTATTCATTATTGGAATTGTTGTTTTAATTGAACTCTCAGGATATGGTTTTTTTGCTTCTCTATTTAGACTGATAGGCTCAATAAGTTAATGAATATTATAATATTAATTCCAGTCTTCAATGATTTTAAATCTGTATCAAAATTAATTGAAGAAATTAATACTAATGTCTCCGACCTTAAAGCTTCATTCTCAGTTATTGTAGTCGATGATGCCTCAACTGAAGAAAAAATTCTAGAAACTAAAAATATAAAAAATATTAAATCTTTAAAATTAATAAATATGAGAAATAATAGAGGACATGCAAGATGTATTGCTGCAGGACTTAAATATATCTCAGAAAATGAGGAATTTAATTATGTAATACCTATGGATGGAGATGGAGAGGATAGACCTGAGGAAATAAGAAACTTTGTGGAAAAGATTAAAGATAATCCAAATAATACCATTGTTGGAGAAAGAGTTAAAAGATCTGAGAGTTTAATTTTTAAAATTTGCTATTTTTTTCATAAAATAATTACTTTCACATTTACAGGGAAATTTATAAAATTTGGAAACTATACTTGCCTTACAAAAAAAACAGTTAAAAAGCTAATTGAGGAGAAAGCAACTTGGAGTAGTTTTTCAGGATCTTTGGCAAAAACTGAAAATAATTTAATTAAATCTCCATCAATAAGAGGTTCAAGATATTTTGGTCCCTCAAAAATGAGTTTCATCAATTTAATAAAGCATTCATTAGCCATTATCGCTGTTTTTAAAACAGGTGTAATTTTTAGATCAATAGCTTTTTATGCATTATATTTAATAATTATAGCCGATTATATAAGTGTAATTACAGCAATACCCTTGGCTTTAATCATTATATTTGGTCTAGTTATTTTAAAAATCTCAGGAAGAGAAAATATGACTGAATTTAATAATTCTTTAACAAATATACATAATATTGAAAAAATAAAATAATTTTTTATAATATTTTATATGAAGAACTTTTTTAGAAAAGTTGCTTTTGGTTTAAAACCTGATGAGAAAGCTCCATCTGATCCATTAGTTTGGGCTCAAAAACAAGTTGAAACCATTCCCGAATTCAATTGGAAAGGAAAATATATCTTATCCGAAAAAGAGATGAGAAAGTATTGGATTAAGTTTAGAGTAGAAGAAAATACAACATTAAGTAAAAAATATAAAAATGACCCAGAAGGATTTAGAAGAGCAGAACGTCAATTAAAAAATGATGTTGGTAAACAGTTTTGGCCAAATAATGAAATTTGTATAAGACACGCAGAGGCTTTAAGAAGTGACCACCCAGTTCTTGCAAAGCTTTGGTACTTTTGGGGAAATCATTTTACAATAAGTGATACTCAAACTTTGTCTTCTTTTTCAACTGGAGCTTATCAAAGAGAATTTTTAAGATCCAATATGGATAAAACATTTGAGACCATGGTAAAAGAAGCCACTCTAGCTTGGCCAATGATAATGCATCTTGATAATAAAGATAATGTTGGTCCAAAATCAATTAGTGGAAAAGAAGATTGGAGAAGACAAAAAAAAGAACCAGCAACTATAAATGAAAATCATGCTAGAGAGTTAATGGAACTGCATACTATTTCTCCAGATGGAGGATACACACAAGAGGATGTTATAGAACTTGCAAAAATTATGACTGGTTGGAGACCTAAATGGACAAAGGGAAGAGAACATGGTCATGACGTATCATTTGACAGAGAAATACATGAACCAGGTAAGAAAAAAGTATTAGGAAAAGTTTACAAAAGTGGAAAGAAAGGTATTAAGCTTGCAATAAAAGATTTAGTTAATCACCCGTCTTGTAGAGAGTTTATATCAACAAAACTATGTAAATATTTAATTACTGACAATCCAACACCTCAAATGATTGCACCAGTTATTAAAGCTTGGGAAAAATCAGACGGTCTCCTTCCAGAAGTTCACAAAGCTGCAATTAAAGTTGCATTTGAATACAACGATAAATATAAAAAATTTCAAAATCCAGAAAATTGGTGGTTAACAACAATTAATATGTCAGGTTCTATTTATAAATATCCTGTTAGTGAATATAAAATGAATCAATTTGTATTCGGTTTTAAACCATCTCATGAAATGAGATTTCCAAGTTGGTTATTAGAAGATATTGGGTGTCATCCTTATAAGCAAAAACAACCAAATGGATATTCAGACTTAGAAAAAGACTGGCTATCAACAGAGTTAGTTATTAGAAGATTAATTTACGCTAAAAAAGCATTCCATCAGTATAAAATAAGTGATCAAATCGATAATACTATCCATGAAAGAATAATTCGTACTAACTTTGATAATCCTGATAAAATTTTAAAAATTGTAGCAAGAGCTAAAACTAATGAGGAAAAACATATGATTCTATTTAATTTACCAGAGGTATTAAAAGCATGAAGATATCAAGAAGAGATTTTTTAAAAGGTACAGCAGCAACTACTTTATTTTTATCAGGATTTAATTTGCCTATCTTAGCCTCTTCATCAAGAAAGAAAAATCTAGTAGTTATTATGCTTAGGGGAGGAATGGATGGACTTTGTGCAGTACCCGTAATCGGAGATAAAAATTTTGAAAAAAGAAGAAGGAATATTTTAATCGAAAATACAATTAAGCTAGATTCAGATTTTGCTTTGCATCCAAAACTAAAAACTTTTCATAGCTGTTGGCAGGAAAACACAGGGGCCATAGTTCATGCTACTAGCATTCCTTATACAGCAAGATCTCACTTTGAAGGCCAAAACCTAATGGAGTCTGGCGGAAGAACTCCATATAAAGAAAAGACAGGCTGGGTAGGAAGAGCTATGAAATTAGCTAAGCTTCAAGGAGAAGGATTGGCATTATCTTTACCTATGCCTCTTTTATTAAGAGGAGTTCCTAAAAATAATAATTATTTTCCATCAGATGGAAAACTTCCAAGAGACGAAACGTTAAATTTATTACAATCTATATATGCCGATAGCTCAGAAGAAGAGTTAATGGATATGATGAACTACATAAAAAAACGGAAAAATGAACAGATGATGGCTGGGTATTCTAGCAATTGGGATAAAAGAGAAAATAACAATCTTTCAAAACAAGCTGCTGCATATTTAAGAAAACCAAATGGACCAAGAGTTGCAGTGTTTGAGGTAAATGGTTTCGATACACATACGGCCCAAGGTGGAGTGAACGGTACTCATACGAAATGTTTAGTTGAAATGGATGACATTATAAAAAATTTAAAAGCTGAACTTAAAGACTCATATAAAGATACGTTGATACTAACTGTTACTGAGTTTGGGAGAACCATTAAACAAAATGGCGGTAATGGAACTGAGCACGGTTATGGAACAGCAATATTTATGGCTGGTGGATTAATTAAGAAAAGCCAAGTGCACACAGACTGGCCAGGTTTAAAAAAGAAAGAGCTTTTTGATGGCAGAGATCTTAATGTAACATTAGATGCTAGATCTGTTTATGCATCAGCCATGTCTTCTGTTTTTGACATTGATTTCAACAGAATACAAAAAGAAGTTTTTTGGGGAGAAAAATTAGATAATCTCTCTGACAAATTGTTCAAAGCGTGACGAAAAAATTATTTTTAATTATTTATTTTTTTATTTTTTTATCTACAATTTCTAACGCATCTGAAAATCCCTACAAATTTTTAAAAAAAGAAATTCTAATAGGAAAAGCTAAAAAAGAACTAGTTAATGATACCAGATCAATATCAAAAAAAAAAGCTTTATCAATTATTGAGGATAAAAACGGTAAAGCAATTAAAATTACTTTAGATACAAAGTTTAAAGGTCATAAAGATGATTGGAAGAGAACTGGTCAAAGAAATCAAAGATGGGAGATGGCAAATGCGAAAAAGCCTAGAAAATTTGAAAAGCCGGTTTATGTTAAATATAAATTTAAATTAAATGAATTTCCAATTAAGTATGGCTTAGGTGGCTCTTTATTTCAGGTAATAGCAAATAAAGGTAATTCTAGACTTTTACCCTGGATGAAATTTCAATATTCTGATGATAGGATCGCTCATCAAATAAATTTTACTAAAGAGGTATTTTACCTAAAGGGGGACCCAGATAATTCTAATTTTGATAAAATTGGTTACAAATTTTACCTTGGATATGTGGAGGATTATAAGGACTATCGAACTTTGAGTTTGAAAATATTGGCTTCAAAAAAAGATAATGGAGAAATAATTGGGTGGTTAGACAATCAAAGAATTTTTGAGGTATACGGACCAAATTTTACTATTGGCAATGGTTATACTTTTAAGTGGGGGTTTTATAGATGGTTAGAGCAAATGGCTTTAGATAAAATTCCGACTCAATCCGTAACTGTAAAAGAATTTGGTTTCAGTGACAGTTGTGAACAGATCTTAGACGAGGGTAAATGTTCTTATTCTTCTGGTACTAGAGAATCAATTTCTTATGTTAAAACTAAAAAAAGCTCATGGCGTGATAGTACTCATGGAAAAAAAATCTCAAAGTCTATAAAATGGGACAAGCCATTACCCGAAATAAAAATGAAATAAATAATGAAAAATTTCTTAATTTTTTTAATAATTGGATTTTTAGTTAATAGCAATGCATTTGCAAAAACAAAATTTTCAAAAGTCAAAAAAGCTTTAAAAGAAGATAAATATGGAAAAGCAATTCCTGAACAATTTCATTTTCTAAATGCAAGACATGCAGTTAACCCTGTTTCTGTATCTGATTTTTCTATTATTGGAGAAAAATCAATTAGATTTGAACTAAATGACGGCGAATGTGGTTATGAACCAAAATGGAGTGATTGTGAAAATGATAGAGAAAGAACTGAATTATATTACAAAAGATATCCTTCAAAATATGAGAGATGGTACCAATTTTATATTTTCTTACCAAAAGATTACAATTCAGTTGCACCATCTAAAATGTCTTTAATACAATGGAAAAGGCACAAACCTTCAAAAGTATTAGTAATGTTTCAGCATATGCATGCCGGTTTAACTTTTAATAGAAATGGAGATACATTTAGAGACTCGTACATACTATTAAAAAAAAATGAAGAATTATTAGGTAATTGGACTCAAATTATTTTTAATACTAATTGGCACCCTGACCCCGATAAGGGTTTCATGAGGGTCTGGATAGATGGACAATTAAAGATTGATTTTAAGGGTATCTCAAATCATCCAAGCAAAGGTAAAGAGCAAAGCTTAAGATATGGATTATATAATAGCTTTATGTCTAGATATAAAAATATATTTGAGACAAATAAAATGCCTCAAAGAATTATTTTTTTTGATGGGGTAAGATCTGAAAAAAAATGTGAAAAATTGTTTAATAAATCTGAATGTCAAAAGCTTGTGTCACAAAATGTTGAAAAATATGAAGTTTATTCATATAGAAAAAATGATAAAAAATTTAATCCTAGCCACATTCTTAAGGTTTCAAAATCATTTTTGAAATGAAAAAACTTTTAGGGATCGTGGTTCTAGTTTCGTTGTTGAGTGGTAGTGCTTACGCAAAGAAAAATGATATTGTTATTCCAAAATATTTCTTTGCTAACGAGCTTACAAAAGAAACTTGTTCACTAGAGGGTGTGCATGGTAAAGGCAGTTGGGGTAAAGAATATTGGGAAATGGATCTTGCTATAACACATGTAAGTAAAAAAAAAAATCCTGAACTTCAAGGAAATAATTATGATCATTTAATGGAACTTACGGAATATAATTGGAACAAAGATCATGAAGCTAGATCAAACAGTATATATGTGAATCATGAAAAACATACTAACCGGTTAGCGCTATTACACGGAACTATTATTTATGCAATCGTAAATAACAAAATGGATGAACATGGTCCAATTATTGCAAAAGTAATGGCAGCCTGGGCTGAAGCAGGTGTGATGTTAAATACATTAACTTCCAAAGAAATTAGTATACTAAAAGATCAAGGCAAAGTTGATAAACTATGCTACGGTGGTGGCAAAGCAAAAGGTGACAAACCTTGTATTTCTCACAGGCCACATGAAGCTCAAATTTATGGAGCCACTTATATTCAACAAGCATATTTAATGAAGGATCAATTTACTAAAGAACAATTTCAAATTATTGATAAGTATATTGATACTTTATACAAAAAATATATCAAGCCGTGGGCTACAAAAGAATTAACAACAAAAAAATCTGCGAGAGGTTTTATTCAAATGGCTGATGGAACAATTTCTGTATTATCATATTTAGCTTGGAAAGATAAACCAGAGGAAGTAGCAAAATGGATTAAAAAAGGAATTGGTAAAGCTAATAAAGTTGTATACGATGATGGCTACATTCATAATAATAGTTTCAGGGGTGTTAGAGATGTCTGGTATCATTCACAAGGTGTAAACAATCTGCTCGGGCTTTATGCTATAGCTGAGCTGTGGGGTTACAATAAGTTTCCAAAAAAATTAAAGAAAAAAATAGATAAAACTGTCGATGTTCTAAACCTGGGTTTGACAGACATTAAAACTTATAGAAAACGTAAAGACCCATCAGGAATGCAGAATTTTACAAAAAATCAAGCACATGCAACATATCATGTACACCAGATGGCCATTTCTCTAGACTGGTTAATTGAGAAGTACACAGACAGAGATCATACTATTGTTGCAAATGATAGGATGTGGAAATCTAAAAAGTCAGGTTATTTTGTAGATAGAAACTTTGGGTTTGAACCAAAGTGTATGAATTAATGAAAAAAATTTTGTTATTTATTTTTTTAATTTTACCAACGTTTGCCAACAGTTTTGACGAACACTATAGATTCGATCACTGGGCTTATGAAAGAATTATGTTTGGAAAAACTGAAAGTCGTGAAGAAGCAAAAAAACTTTTAGACAGTTATAAACTTAATAATCTTGAGGTAAGAGATACAAATAAACCTTATTTAGGACCTATAATAGATGGTCATGCACATCCTAGAAAATCCACCGGAAGAGCTTTAGATATAGGTACTGAGTATTTTATAGAAGATTTGCCAATGTTAACAAATAAGGCAAATGTTTTTATGTCTGTAATTATGGGAACTCCAAATACTTACAAATCAGAAGATAATTGGAATTATTATTATGATTTTGCTGCAGAGCATCAGAATGTTTTAACTAATTGTCATTCCAATTTTATTGGAATGTCAGCAAATAAAAAAAAATATAAGAACTCAGAAGTTAATAAAGAGTTTAAAGAAACTATTAAAAGATTTAAAAAAGGACAATGTTATGGATTGGGAGAAGCTGGACTAGTTCACTATAATAAAAAGAAAAAAAATCCCCCTTATGGTGGGTATCAACCGCAATTAGATTTAGATCTTAAGCACCCAATTATTGATAAGGCGTTCGAATTTGTCAATGAACACCGTATGCCGATTAATTTACACCTGGAGCCTTTTCATGAAATAGATGGGATAGATAGATTAACAGAGTTTAAAAATTTTTATAAAAAAAAATGTGAAAAATACCCCAACGCAAAAATTGTGATAGCTCATACAGGAATGATGCCAACAAAAGACCTTGAAGAAATTTTTGATTATTGTCCTAATACATATACTGACTGGAAAATAGCATTTCATTGGTCTTCTCTTTGGGGCTTTGAGGATTTGCATATCCCAAATGATTATAGATTTAAATTACATGAGGTTTGGGCAAAATCGATGGAAAAATATTCCGATAGATATTTTTTTGGTTCTGATCATAAATTAGGTAAAAGCCCAGCACATGATGTTTTTGTTGAACACTATATGAAGCATGTTCGTTTGATGATTGGATCTTTAAGCCCAGATGTACAAGAAAAGATTGCATATAAAAATGCAGCTAAACTTTTTAAAATTAATCTTAATCAACCTTTAATTGTTGGCAGTAAGTAAAAATCGGCTGTATCTATTTTAGAAGAATGTTCTCTTCTCATGTTCCATCTCTTTTGAACACCCGCACTAGCAAGACTTAACGTAGATCTTCCATATCGATAGTTAGTATTATCAATAGACCTCATTAACCCCTTTATTTTCTCGTCTTTTTCAGAATAAAATAGGTTCTTACTACGATCTTCATTGGATAAACCAGTAAGCATTACGCCCGCTTTTTGATAACGGTAGCCATTTTTAAAAATAGAGTCTAAAGCAACTAGAGCAGTTTTAACTATTTCAA
Source organism: uncultured Pelagibacteraceae bacterium (assembly GCA_902591775.1). Classification (GTDB taxonomy): domain Bacteria; phylum Pseudomonadota; class Alphaproteobacteria; order Pelagibacterales; family Pelagibacteraceae; genus Pelagibacter. The sequence goes on along the minus strand of CACJBW010000001.1, from coordinate 49,473 downwards.
TACTATTATTTGTTGAAATTGCAAAATCTATCGTTTTTGAGTTTGAATAATATCCAAATCTACTTTGAAAAGGACTTGTTCTAACAAAAACTGTAATTGATTTTGCAATTAAAGACTCAGATCTTATTTTTTCAGACGCATTCAAACAATAATTTGCAACTGCTTCTTTTAATTCTTGATATTTTTCAATTCTTTGGCCAAAAGAACGAGATACAACACAGCTTTTTCTTTTTGTTTGTGTTGTTTCTAAATCGATACAAGGAACTCCTCTTAGTTCCATTGCAGTTCTTGAGCCTAAAACATTGGAGTTTTTCTTTATCCATGTATTAGATTTATTTTTAAGTTGCTTCGCGTTATAAATTCCATTTTTATGATAAAATTTCGTTAGTTGTCTTCCTACACCCCATACATCATTAATTTCAACTTTTTCTAATATTGGATCAATATTTTCAATTCCTATCAAACTTGTTACACCTGATTTTTTTTTCTTTGCAATATGATTTGCAACCTTGCTTAAAGTTTTTGTTTTAGCGATACCAATACTAGTTGGAATACCTGTCCACTTTAAAACTGTTTCTCTAATTTCTCTTCCAACTTTTTCAACTTCATTATCTGGAAAATTTGATAAATCTAAAAATGCTTCATCAATAGAATAAACTTCAATAGCAGAGTTAAATCTTTTTAATGTACGCATCACCCTTCTAGACAAATCTCCATATAAAGAATAATTAGATGAAAAAACTTCAACTCTATTTTTAATAATAATATCTTTTGCTTTAAAGTAAGGTTCTCCCATTTTAATACCTAAAGCTTTTGCTTCAGTTGATCTTGAAATTATACAACCGTCATTATTAGATAAAACTACAACAGGTTTTTTTCTTATTTTAGGATTGAATAATCTTTCACAAGAAACGTAAAAAGAGTTACAATCAATAAGTGCTATTTTTTTAGTATACTGAATGGATGACATAAGTTACAACTCCCCAAATAAATATATCTTCATCTTCATTAATTAAAATTCGATCTGTAAATTCTTTAGAACCTGATGTTAAAAATTTTTTATCTCTTTCTTGAACTAAACTTTTAACAACTAGTTCATCATGAACATTTGCAATAACTGTTGAGAAGTTTTTTGGCGTTAAACTTTTATCAACAACTAATAGATCGCCATCATTAATTCCAACATCCACCATTGATTTCCCTTGAACTCTTATGATGAAAGTTGCTGGAACATTTTTGATTAAATGAACATTTAAATCGATATCTTCCTCAATATAGTCTGTGGCAGGGGACGGAAAACCCGCGCCAGCTTTATGTAAATAGTAAGGTATAGTTAGCTTCATAAATGTTCTTATTTTGTTCTAATTAATATCCAAGTTATTCAATAGTGTCAATCAGGTTGTATTTTGAGTCTGTAACTGAATCAAAAGTGAATCAAAACGTGAACATCAAAACTATATTTAGTATACTTGTGGATAACTTTAACCATAAATAGTTTAAATATAAAAAATGAAAAAAAACGAAAGCTTAACAGGAAGATGTATTTGTGGTCAGGTTAAATATAGAATTACCGAGAAGCCTCTATTCACCCAAGCTTGCCATTGCAAAGATTGTAAAATTATAACTGGATCTTCTTATGTTATTAATACTAGCGTTCTAGACAATACATTAATTATAGAGGGTGATATTTCGTCAACTGAACTTAAAACAGGTAGTGGAGCTACCTCAAGAGCTTATTTTTGTAACAAATGTGGTACATATATTTATACTGATTATGCTACGGCAGTTGGTCGATCAACAGTTAGAACTAAAACTTTAGATAATTCCGAAAACTTTCCTCCTGAAGCGCATATATTTACAAAAGATAAAGATCCATGGTTGAAACTTACTGATGATGCAAATTGTTTTGAAAAAATGTATGATTTAAAAAATACTTGGCCAAAAGAAAGTTACGAAAGATATAAAAATTATTTAAAAGATAATAAAAGATAAATTTTTAGGAGATTAAAATATGAAAAAATTATCCTGTCATTGTGGTGCAATAGAAGCAGAAGTTAAGATGCCTTTGGGTGGTATTGAAAAAATCATGCGTTGCAATTGTTCAATTTGCAAAAAAAAAGGTTACATTATTGGAGTGCTTGGTCCTGATGATTTCAAACTTATAAAAGGAGAGGATAAGTTATCACTTTATCAGTTTTATACTAATACCGCTAAACATTACTTTTGTTCAATTTGTGGAATTCATACTCATAACAGACCTAGAAGTAATCCAAAAATATTTGGTGTAAATATTGCTTGTATAGAAGGTGTGGAGCCATTTGAAATTGAAGATGTGCCAGTGAACGATGGCAAAAATCATCCTTTAGATCAAAAACAATAAATTTTTTATGCAATCAATTACTGAGTGTTATAAAAAAGTTAGTAAAGACTGTTTTAAGTTTATAAGATCTCAAGAAACAACAAAGGAAAAATTTAAAAATAAAGAAAAGATGATTAAATCTTTTCTAATTCCAATTAGTTTCTGGATTTCAAATAGAACAAATAAATCTAAACCTTACTTAATAGGCTTAGCAGGAGGTCAAGGAACTGGTAAAACAACAATTAGTTCTATTCTAAGAATCATTTTAACGAAATATTTTAAGTTAAATGTTTTTAAAATATCAATTGATGATTTGTATAAAACCCGAAAAGATAGAATAAAATTATCTAAAAAAATTCATCCCTTATTAATGACCAGAGGTGTTCCAGGTACTCACGATGTAAACTTTATTTTTGATCTTCTTAAAAAAACAAAGGAAAAGCGATTTAATCAACAGAGACTTCCTAAATTTAATAAGGCAATAGATGATAGATTAAAAAGAAAGTCTTGGTATCTAGTTAAGAATGTACCAGATGTTATAATCTTTGAAGGATGGTGTGTAGGAGCTAGAGCAGAAAAAAATACAACCTTAAAAAAATCGATTAATTCTCTTGAAAGAACAGCAGATAAAAATTTAAAATGGAGAAAATATGTAAATGGTCAACTACAAACAAAATATAAAAAATTATTTTCTAAATTAGACTGTTTGTTATTTTTAAAAGCTGGTAATTTCAAATTATTACAAAGTTGGAGGCTTAAACAGGAGGCATTACTTAAATTAAACTCAAAAAACAAAGCAAATAGCAAAGTTATGAGCAAAAATGAAGTATTAACATTTATGCAGACTTATCAAAGGGTCACACAAAATATGTTTAAATTTGCTCCAAAATATTCATCAATTGTATTAAATTTAAATAGAAATCATCAAATTAAATCAATAAAATATAAGAGATGAAAAAATTATCCTTAATTATCACTTGTTTCATAGTTTTTATCTTGCCAGCTAGCGCTGCAACTTTGAGTGAAGCATTAAAAATTACTTCTCAGAATAATTTAGAGTTACAAGCAGAAAGAAAAAATTTGGAAGTTCAAAAAGAAGTTTTAAATATTTCTAAAAGTGATTTTTTTCCAACTTTAACACTTTCCGGAACCAAAAGCTTTGAAGATACTAATAAACTAACAAATCAAAATGGTACTGATGCTTCAATTACTAATACAAATCCTATGACATCTTCTATAAAATTAGAGCAAACACTTTTAGATGGCAGTGGACGTGATACAAAATATGAAAAAAGTAAATTAGGGTTAAACTTGTCTGAAGCACAACTTATTAAAAAAGAGCAAGATGTTTTTATGAAAGCAATTGAGGCTTACACAGGTTTAATTCTTGCTTATGAGAAATTAAGTATCAATGAAGAAAATGTTAACTTACTTCAAAGACAATTCGAAATAGATAATGCAAGACTATCAAGAGCTCAAATAACTGCAACTGACTTAGCACAGTCACAATCTTCTTTGTCAGGAGCACAAGCGGGCTATATTGGAGCGCAAAATAATATTGTAACTAGTAAATTAGCTTATGAAAATATTATTGGACCGATTGCTAGTAATGAAAAATTAAAAAAAATATATAATTCTGAAGTTCCACTTCCATCTACTTTAGTTGATGCAAAAAAAATATCTGAACAAAAAAGTCCTGACCTTATAATCGCAGAAATAGAATATGGACAATCTGAATTAGATGTTAAAATTGCAAGGTCAGATTTATCTCCTACAGCAAAACTTTCACTTGAAAGATCATATACAGATGATTTAAGTGCCACTTATGATGAAAGAGAAAAAGATGTTCTTCAAGCAACAGTAAGTTGGCCATTTCAATTTGGTGGAAAGAATAAATCTAACGTAAATAAAAATCTTCAAGTTAAAGGTATGAAAAAATTACTACTTGAGAATGCCTTTAGAAATAATACTCAAAGTGTTACTGCAGCTTGGTCTACTTTAGAGTCCTCAAAAAGTCTTTTAAGAGCCGTACAATCACAAGTTAAAGCCGCTGAAATTGCAAATGAGGGAATTAGCTTTGAATATGAGAGTGGTTTGAATAGATCTACATTTGATGTTCTTCAATCAAGATCAAATTTAATAAATGCTAAAATTAATCTTGCCGAAGCTGAAAGAAATTACTTATTAGCCCAATATCGACTGTTGAAGTCAGCAGGCTTATTAAATAGCGAATACCTAAAACTCAGATAAATATGGATTTCTAGCCCTAATTTTAAAAAAATATTGCCAATGAGAACAAAATGTGTACATTTATTTTCATGATTCGAATGTTAATAAATAAAAAAAACGAGGCAAAAAATGACTAAAAATAACCTAAAAGTGGTGAAAACCGCAAAAGATAAAGAATTGGAAGATAAAGAAAAAAATAAAGCACTAGATGCTGCAATCAGCCAAATAACAGATAGTTTTGGAAAAGGCTCTGTGATGAAGCTTGGAGAACAAAAAGCAATGGATATAGAGTCCGTTTCTACTGGTTCTTTAAGTTTGGATTTAGCACTTGGAATAGGTGGATTGCCAAAAGGTAGAATTGTTGAAATTTACGGACCAGAGTCATCTGGTAAAACTACATTAGCCTTACAAGTTGTTGCTGAAGCACAAAAAGCAGGTGGAATTTGTGGATTTGTAGATGCAGAACATGCATTGGACCCAGTCTACGCTAAGAAATTAGGTGTTAACACTGAAGAATTACTTATTTCACAACCAGATACTGGTGAACAGGCATTGGAAATAACAGATACTTTAATTAAGTCTGGCTCAATGTCAGTTTTAGTAGTCGACTCAGTTGCAGCATTAACTCCAAGAGCAGAAATTGAAGGAGATATGGGGGATCATCATGTTGGTCTTCAAGCAAGACTAATGTCTCAAGCTCTTAGAAAATTAACAGGATCAATTTCAAGAACTAATACAATGGTTATATTTATTAACCAAATTAGAATGAAAATTGGTGTAATGTTTGGAAGTCCAGAGACAACATCAGGGGGTAACTCTTTAAAATTCTATTCTTCTGTAAGAATGGATATTAGAAGAATTGGAGCAATAAAAGATAAAGAACAAATAGTTGGAAATACAACAAGAGTAAAAGTTGTTAAAAATAAAGTTGCACCACCATTTAAAGTTGTTGAATTTGACTTAATGTATGGAAAAGGAATTAGTAAAGTAGGGGAACTAATCGACCTTGGTGCCAAAGCTGAGATTGTTGAAAAATCAGGAGCATGGTACGCTTATAAAGGTGAAAAAATTGGTCAAGGTAGAGAAAATGCTAAACTTTACCTTGAGCAAAATCCAAAAGCTGCTGCTGAAATTGAAATGGCTATCAGAGAAAAAGCTGGCGTTATTTCAAAGAAGATTGAGGGCAATCCTTTAAGTGAAGAAAAGCTTGAAGCGCAGAAAAAAGAGGAAGAAGTTCCTACTAAAAAAAATTAGCAGATAACTTTTAGTTATTAAAAAAAGGCGCTCTATTGGGTGCCTTTTTTCCCTTCAGAGGTGTAGACATCATATAAAAATGCTGTATTTTAGTTAAATATGGCTAAAACATTAAATGAAATCAGGTCAGCATTCTTAGATTATTTTGAAAAAAATGATCATAAAATAATTGAATCTAGCAATTTAGTCCCGAATAATGACCCAACATTGATGTTTGCCAATTCAGGAATGGTCCAATTTAAAAATGTGTTTACTGGACTGGAAAAGAGAGATTATCAAAGAGCTACAACATCTCAAAAATGTGTAAGAGCAGGTGGTAAGCATAACGATCTTGAAAATGTTGGCTATACTCCAAGACACCATACGTTTTTTGAAATGTTGGGAAACTTTTCTTTTGGTGATTATTTTAAAGAAAGAGCTATTGAACTTGCGTGGAATTTAATAACAAAAGAATTTGGTTTAGATAAGAATAGGCTTTATGTAACAGTCTACCATGACGATGACGAAGCATTTAATTACTGGAAAAAAATTGCTGGGTTAAGTGAAGATAAAATCATAAGGATAGCAACATCTGACAATTTTTGGTCTATGGGTGAAACTGGACCTTGTGGTCCTTGTTCAGAAATATTTTATGATCATGGAGACCACTTAGAAGGCGGATTACCAGGAACAAAAAATGAGGACGGGGATAGATTTATAGAAATTTGGAATTTAGTCTTTATGCAGTATGAGCAAGTTTCAAAAGATAAGCGTATTAATTTGCCAAAACCATCAGTTGATACTGGAATGGGTTTAGAGAGAATTGCTGCATTACTTCAAGGAACACACGACAACTACGAAACAGATCATTTTAAAAAAATAATAAACTCTGCTGCAGAAATTTTAAAAGTCCAGCCTAATAACAATAATTTAGCAAGTTTTAGAGTAATAGCTGATCACCTACGAGCAAGCTCATTTTTAATTGCTGAGGGAGTTTTGCCATCAAATGAAGGAAGAGGTTATGTCCTAAGAAGAATTATGAGAAGAGGAATGAGGCATTCACACCTGCTCGGTTCTAAAGAACCAATTTTTTATAATATTTTTAAAACCTTAAAAGATGAAATGAAAGGTAATTACTCAGAAATAGAAAGAGCTGAGTCTTTAATTAAAGAAACATTGAGAATGGAAGAAGAAAAATTTTTAATTCTTTTAGACAGAGGTATTAAAATATTAAATGAGGAAATGACTAAAATAGACAAGATATTACCTGGAGAAGTAGCTTTTAAACTCTATGATACCTACGGTTTTCCATTGGATCTTACGCAAGATATTTTAAAAAATAAATCTATGACAATTGATAGTGATAAATTTCAAAGTTTAATGAAAGAAAGTAAAGAACTTGCTAAGAAAAATTGGAAAGGCTCAGGCGATAGTACCGTAGATGATATTTGGTTTTCGATAAAAGATAGATTAGGTCCTTCAGAATTCTTAGGTTATGAAACTGACCAAGCAGAAGGTATTATTTTATCATTATTAAAAGACAACAAAGAAGTAAATGAATTAAGTGAAAACGATGAAGGAATTATTATTTTAAATCAAACTCCTTTTTATGGAGAGTCTGGGGGACAGGTAGGAGATACTGGTGAAATAATATCTGGAAACTTTAAGTTCGAAATAACAGATGTCCAAAAAAAATTAGGCGATCTATTTGTACATTACGGTAAAGTTAAATCAGGAAGTATAAAGATCAAAGACAATGTCGAGATGAAAATTGATATTGATAGACGTAATAATATAAGAGCTTATCACTCTGCAACACACCTTTTGCATGAGTCTTTAAGAAGAGTATTAGGCACTCATGTTACACAAAAAGGATCATTAGTAGCGCCAGATAGATTAAGATTTGATTTTAGCCACATGAAACCAATTTCAGACCAGGAAATAGAAAAAATAGAAAATCACGTTAATTCAATGGTACAAAAAAAAACAGAAGTTAAAACAAGGATAATGACTCCTAAAGAAGCAGTAGATAATGGAGCCCTGGCACTCTTTGGAGAAAAATATGGAGAAGAGGTTAGAGTATTATCTATGGGAGATGAGAAAGAAAGGTATTTTTCCACTGAATTATGTGGAGGTACGCATGTACGAAACACTGGTGACATTGGAAAATTCAAAATTATTAGCCAATCATCAATTGCAGCAGGTGTGAGAAGAGTAGAAGCACTTAGAGAAAATCAATTAAATAGTTTCTTACAAAATAAAGAAAAATTATCTGACTTATCTGCACAAAAAGATGAAGAAATGATAAATGACTTATCAAAACAGATAATTAAATTAGGTGGCAAACCAAATATAGAAAATGAAGATAATAAGATTTTAATTAAAGAATTATCAAAACAACTAGAGCAATTAAAATTTAGTTCAATTTTAGAAAATAATTTAAAAAATATAATTCAAGATGTTAAAATTAATAATATAAGTGTAAGATTTCAAAAAGTTGATGATCTTCCACCTAAAGAGCTAAGAAAATTGGTTGATGCCGGAAAAAAAGAGTTAAAAAAAGGAATTGTTATAGTTTTTGCTAGTTTAGAAGACAAAGTAGGTCTCGCAGTTGGGATAACTGATGAACTTATTGATAAGTATGATGCAGTCACATTTGCTAAAACTGGATCTGAAATTATTGGTGGAAAAGGTGGTGGTGGTAGAAAAGATTTTGCACAAGCAGGAGGCCAATTTAAAGATAAAATTGATGAAGCTTTTGAAAAAATTAAAACTTTAATTTAGTTTTTGTCTCAACTTACCATCTAAAGTATCTAAAAATTGATTAGTTGTTAAATACTTTGTTGAAGGCCCTATCAAAATAGCTAAGTCTTTAGTCATTGAGCCTTCTTCAACACAATCAACACATACTTTTTCTAGTGTTTCTGAAAACTTTATTAATTCCTCATTTCCATCTAATTTTCCTCTATGAGCCAAACCTCTTGTCCATGCAAAAATAGATGCAATAGGATTTGTTGAGGTTTCTTTACCTTGTTGATGCATTCTAAAGTGTCTTGTTACTGTTCCATGTGCAGCTTCAGCCTCCATTGTTTTGCCATCTGGAGCAAGCAATACACTTGTCATTAAACCTAAAGATCCATATCCTTGAGCAACTGTATCTGATTGCACATCTCCATCATAATTTTTGCATGCCCAAATATATTTGCCATGCCATTTCATAGCACATGCTACCATATCATCTATCAATCTATGTTCATAAGTAATTTTATTTTGATCAAATCTATCCTTAAATTCTTTTTCAAAAACTTCTTCAAAAATATCTTTAAATCTTCCATCGTATCTTTTTAAAATTGTATTTTTAGTAGAAAGGTAAACTGGCCATTTTTTAATTAATCCATAATTAAAGCAAGATCTAGCAAAGTCTTCTATTGACTTATCTAAATTATACATTGATAGAGCTATTCCAGGCCCTGGAAAATTAAAGACTTCATACTTTCTCTCATCAGAACCATCTTCAGCAGTCCATTTGATTTCTAATTTACCCTTACCAGGTACCGTAAAGTCTGTTGCCCTGTATTGATCACCAAACGCATGCCTACCTATGATCAATGGATCTGTCCATGAGGGCACTAGTTTTGGAATATTTTTACAAATTATTGGTTCTCTAAAAACAGTTCCTCCAATAATATTCCTTATTGTACCATTTGGAGATCTCCACATTTTTTTAAGATTAAATTCCCTTACTCTAGCTTCATCGGGTGTGATTGTTGCACATTTAATCCCTACACCATTTCTTTTAATTGCATTAGCACATTCAATTGTGATTTTATCTTCTGTTTTATCTCTACTTTCCATTCCCAAATCGTAGTACTCAATTTTGAGATCAAGGTAAGTTAAAACAAGCTTATTTTTTATGAAGTCCCATATAACTCTGGTCATTTCATCGCCATCTAACTCTACAATGGGGTTTTTAACCTTAATTTTACTCATTTTTTCGATATATCTTAATAGTTGAATTTATTCTTTTTGTATACATATTAATCCAAAATTATCAATTATAGGATTGTCATGAGTAAAATATTTCCAAAAATACACAATGAAGGATACAAATTTATTATTATTTTTGCAATCGCAACTATAATTCTCTATTTCATAAATGGATTTCTTGGTTTTATAGGGTTGGTATTAACTATTTGGTGTTATTATTTTTTTAGGGATCCTGAAAGAATTTCTATTGGCGATGATAATTATCTTACAAGTCCAGCTGATGGAGTTGTATTACAAGTAATGGATACTAACGGTCCAAAAGAATTAGGTTTAGAAAATAAACAAATGAAAAAAATAAGTATTTTTATGGATGTATTTGATTGCCATGTAAACAGATCTCCATGTTCCGGAGCAATATCTGAGATACTTTATAAACCAGGAAAATTTTTTAATGCGTCTTTAGATAAGGCTAGTGAAGATAATGAGAGAAATTATTATAAAATTAAAAATTCTGATGGAGAAGATATAATTGTTGTCCAAATAGCAGGACTTGTAGCAAGAAGAATTGTAACAGAAGTTTCTAAAGATGAGCTTGTAGAACAAGGTTCAAGAATAGGAATGATCAGATTTGGAAGTAGAGCTGATATGTATTTTGAAAATTATACTCCTTTAGTAAAAGTTGACCAAAAAACTTTAGCAGGTGAAACTTTAATCGCAAAAAAATAGTTTAATGGAGCAACAAAATAAAAACATTAAATTAGTTTCAAATAAAAAAACAAGAGTTATTTTACCAAATATTTTGACACTTGTCGGAGTATGTATTGGATTGACTTCAATTAAGTTTGCATTTGACGGTAAATTTGAATTATCAATTATCGCAGTTATAATAGCTGCAATTATCGATGGATTAGACGGAAGAATTGCAAGGTTAATTAAAGGAACTTCTAAAGTTGGAAAAGAACTAGACTCTCTTACTGATGTTATAAGTTTTGGTGTTGCTCCAGCTTTTATAATGTATTTTTGGGCGTTGTCTGGAATAGGAAGAGTAGGTTGGTTAATTGCATTAATTTATGTTGTTTGTGTTGCTCTAAGACTTGCAAGGTTTAATGTTTCATCAAACGAGGAGAGTTCTTGGAAAGATAATTTTTTTGAAGGTATTCCTTCTCCAGCAGGTGGAATTCTAGTTTTAATGCCTTTAATATTAAGTATTAGTGAATTTCAGTTTTTAAACTTTAATTATCAAATTATCGTACCAATTTTGTTTATAATTGTTTCAATATTATTAATAAGCAAAATACCAACCTATTCTTTTAAAAGAATAGCTGTCCCAAGAAGTACATCAATATTTTTGCTATTTGGAATAATATTATATTTTGGCTTAATTCTTGTTTATACATTTAATGCTATTATTATTTCAGGTGTAATTTATCTATTAATGGTTCCAATAAGTTCAATGCATTATCTTATGATTAAAAAAAATGCGAAAGCCATCGCAGATGAAACTGATCATCATGAAGATGTGTTATAAATGAGAGAAAACACAATAATCTCATTAGCAGATTCAAATTACTTCAATCTTCTTAATGAATTAATAGACTCAATTAAAAGATTTGAACAAAGTAAATCGGTAGATATTTGTATTATGGATGCAGGATTAACTGACGAACAAATTCAAATATTAGAAAAAAAAGTATACCAAATCAAAAAAGCTGAGTGGGACATAAAAGTTTCGAATTTCAAGGTAAAAGGAAGAGAGTGGTTGAAAAGTCAAGTGTCTAGAGCATTTTTACCAAATTATTTTCCAGGGTATAAAAAATATTTATGGATAGATGCTGATGCATGGGTAAACTCTTGGTTTGCAATCGATCTTTACTTTCAGGGCTGTGAGAATAATAAATTAGCAATAGCAACATCAGTAGATAGATCTTACGGAAGAGTTTTAAGAGCAGATTGGGTGTGGGGTAGTTTTGCGAGAATAAAATCACAAAATTATAAACACGCTAAATCATCAGGATTCTCAGAAAAAGTTTCAAGAGAAGTTGCTCTTAAACCCCATTTGAATATTGGATTATTTTGCTTAGAAGAAAGTGCTCCTCATTGGGAAATCTGGCAAAAAAATTTAAAAAAAGCTTTATCTTCGGGAAAAATTTGGGGTTCAGAACAAATTGCAATGAATATTACAATATATTCAGATAATTTAAACGTAGAAATTTTACCTGCTTATTGTAACTGGACTTTAATCGAAGCGATTAAATTTGACAAAAAACAAAATACTTTTGTTGAACCTTATTTACCAAACCATGAAATAGGAATTATTCATTTAGCAGGAAAAAATAATGACAATATAAGAAATAATAAAAATTATATGTCCAAAATTAAAACATTGGATGGAGATATAATTGAAAAATCCTTAAGATTTGAGAATTAGTTGAAAAAGAATAAATTTTCTAAAAACTGGATCATTAAGCAAAAAAGAGATATTTACGTCAAAAAATCAAAGTTAGAGGGTTATAGGTCAAGAGCTGTATACAAATTGCAAGAAATAAATGATAAATTTAAAATAATCAAAAATAATATTTCAGTTATAGACCTTGGTGCAGCCCCGGGTAGTTGGTCACAGTATATATCAAGAAATTTCAACAACTCTAAAATAATTTCAATTGATTTAAAGGATATTGAACCAATTAAGAATTTAATACATATTAAAGGGGATTTTACTGAGGAACAGCAAAAAAAAAATATCAAAAATTATTTTGGTAAGAAAGTTGATCTTATAGTCTCTGATATGGCAGTTAACACCACAGGTAATAAAAGTGTAGACTCATTAGTTACAGGAGAATTATGTATAGAAGCAATGAATTTTGCGATTGAATTACTCAATAAAAAAGGAAATTTTATTTCTAAACTTTTCATGGGATCATCTTTTAACGAGATTGTCGCATTAGGTAAAAAATCTTTTAAAGATGTTCATATTTTCAAGCCTCCTTCAAGCAGAAAAGACTCTAAAGAAAATTTTATAATTTGTAGAAATTTGAAATAGTTATCCTTTTATTTTTTCAAGAATCATTTATATAAGGACATGGAAACTATTAAAGAAGCTTTAACATTTGATGATGTTACTCTAGCGCCAAATTACTCAGCAATTCTACCTAGTGAAGTAAGCACCTCCATAAATTTAACAGAAAGTCTAAAGATGAAAATACCACTTTTGTCATCTGCAATGGACACTGTTACAGAATCTTCAATGGGGATTGCTATGGCAAGATCAGGGGGATTAGGAATAATTCATAGAAACTTAAATATTGAAGAACAGATTAGAGAAATTAGAAAAGTAAAATCAAAAAAATTACTAGTAGGTGCTGCAGTTGGTGCGAGTGATAAAGAATTAAAAAGAGCTCAAAAAATATTAAAAGAAAACTTAGACTTAATAGTAATTGATACAGCGCACGGACATACCAAAAAAGTAGGAGATATAATTAAAAAAATAAAAAAAATACGTCCTAAGAAAACTGCAATTTGTGCTGGAAATATAGCCACAGCAGAAGCTGCAAAATTTTTGGTTAGACTAGGTGTTGATATTATAAAAGTAGGTATTGGTCCAGGATCTATTTGTACAACAAGACTTGTAGCTGGAATAGGTGTTCCACAACTAAGTGCGATATTAAATGTTAAAAAGGGAATTGGGAAAAGTAAAACAAGGTTAATTGCTGATGGTGGAATAAAATTTTCTGGTGATATTGCTAAAGCATTAGCAGCTGGCGCAGATGCAGTTATGATAGGTTCATTATTTGCAGGTACAGATGAGGCACCTGGAAAAAAAATTAAAAAAAATGGAAAATTATATAAATATTTCAGGGGTATGGGATCAATTGGTGCTATGAATAAAGGTTCAGCAGACAGATATTTTCAAACAAAACAAAAGGATACATCAAAATACGTAGCGGAAGGTGTAGAGGGATATATTAAATACAAAGGTAAAGTTGATAACATAATCTACAACCTAGTTGGAGGTTTAAAATCTTCAATGGGCTACATGGGAGCCAAGAAAGTAATTGATTTAAGAAAAAAACCGAAATTTGTAAAAATTACTAAAGCAGGATTTTATGAAAGTATGGTACATAATATAGATGTTATAAAAAAATAATTATGAGATACTTAATTTTAATTTTAACATTTTTTTTAGTTAGTACTGTTGCTAAGACAAATGAAAATAATTTTTTTAATCAAGCTAAAGATTTATTCGATAAAGAAAAATATGAAGATTCAAAATTTTTATTTCATAGAAACATAGTTTATAACCCAAAAGACTCGGTATCTTACCTTTATTTAGCTAAAATTTTTAAAATTGAAGATGATAAAAGACAAGAAGAAAAAAATATAAGAACTACTTTACTTTTAGATCCTAAGAACGAAGAAGCAATGTACCTTTTAATTGATATGGAGTTAGAAAGATCAAACTTTTCAAAAGCAGATGAATTAAGTGAAGATTTTAAAAAAATTTGTGTAGATATGTGTGAAAAAATTGCTTCAATAGAAAGTCGATTAAAGGATTTTGAGATAAAAGATGCGTCTTGAGGACACTCTCAATAAGATACTTATTGTAGACTTTGGTTCTCAATTTACACAATTAATTGCAAGAAAAATAAGGGAACTGGGGGTTTATTGTGAAATTATAAGTCACAAAAAAATAGAAAAGTTCCAAAATTTTGAAAAAAATATCAAAGGTATTGTTTTATCTGGTGGCCCATTGAATGTTTATGAAAGCAAAAAAGTAAAGTTTAATAGTAAACTTCTTAAATTAGGGACTCCTGTACTAGGTATTTGTTTTGGACATCAAATAATTTCAAAAACAATGGGTGGAAGTGTAAGAAATTCAAAATATAGAGAATTTGGACTAGCAGAGGTAAAAGAAATTAAAAAAAGTAAGTTAACAAAAAATTTTTTTTCTAAAGGAAAAAATAGTGTTTGGATGAGTCATGCTGATCAAGTAACAAAATTACCAAAAAACTTCAAAATAATTGCACAAAGTAACAATTCTAAGATGTGCATAATTGAAAATTTAGAAAAAAAAATGTTTGGTATTCAATTTCATCCAGAAGTAAGTCATACAATTAAAGGAAAATTAATACTAAAAAATTTTTTATTTTCTATTTGTAAATTAAATAAAAATTGGTCAGCAAAAGATCAGAAAACAAAGTTAATAAATGAAGTAAGAAATAGTGTAGGAAATTCGAAGGTTATTTGTGCATTATCTGGTGGTGTAGATAGTAGTGTAGTCGCTAAATTATTATCAAATGCAATAGGAAAAAAATTAACATGCATCTTTGTTAATACTGGTCTACTTCGAAAAAATGAAGAAAAGCAAGTTGTAAATACATTCAAAAAGAAATTTAAAATTAATCTAATTTATGTGAATGCTGAAAATTTATTTTTATCAAAATTAAAAAATATATCTGATCCAGAAAAAAAAAGAAAAATAATAGGAAATCTTTTTATTAAAATATTTGAAAAATATGCAAATAAAATTAAAAATGTAAAATTTTTGGCTCAAGGAACTTTGTATCCCGATTTAATTGAAAGTAAATCTGTCACTGGAAGTCAAACTTCAAAAATTAAATCACATCATAATGTAGGTGGTTTGCCAAAAAAAATGAAACTTCAATTAGTAGAACCACTAAAATACCTTTTTAAAGATGAGGTTAGAAAGTTAGGATCAGAACTAGGATTGAGTAATGAAATAATTTCTAGACACCCATTTCCAGGACCAGGTCTTGCAATAAGAATGCCTGGCATAATAACTAAAGAAAAAATTAATATTTTAAAAGAGGCTGATCATTATTTTATCAATTCTTTAAAAGAAAATAACCTATATAACAAGATTTGGCAGGCTTATGCTGCATTACTTCCTGTAAAAACAGTCGGCGTAATGGGAGATAATAGAACTTATGAGTTTCTTTGTCTTTTAAGGGCAATTACATCAGAAGATGGAATGACAGCTGATTTCTTTCAATTTAATAAATCTTTCATGCAAACAGTATCTAATCAAATCGTAAATAATATAAGAGGTATTAATAGAGTAGTTTATGATATTACTTCTAAGCCACCGAGTACTATTGAATTGGAATAATAAGACTGTATAAATAAATTTATGAAATATTTACACACAATGATAAGAGTTTCAAATATTGAAGATTCATTAAGGTTTTTTTGTGATGGATTAGGATTAAAAGAAACAAGAAGAAAAGAGAGTGAGAAGGGAAGATACACGTTGGTATTTTTGGCCGCCCCAAATGATAAGGGTGCTGAAATAGAATTGACTTATAATTGGGATGGAGACAGTTTAGGTGATGGATCTAGAAATTTTGGACACTTAGCTTACAGAGTTGATAACATATATGAGACTTGTCAGAGATTAAAGGACATGGGTTATACAATAAATAGACCACCAAGAGATGGTCACATGGCATTTGTTAGATCTCCTGACAAGATATCAGTTGAAATTTTACAAGATGGTTATTTAGAACCTTTAGAGCCATGGAAATCTATGGAAAATACAGGTATTTGGTAAGCAGGTATATATGCTTACAAAAACAAGTAGGCTTGTTCTTAAAAAAAAACATAAGTTTAAAATTGTTTGTTTAACTGCTTATTCAAAAAATATAGCAGAAGTAATTGATAATTACGCCGATTTAATACTTGTTGGCGACTCTTTAGGCTCAGTTTTATATAATTTTAAAACTACGAGAAAAGTCAATCTTTCAATGATGATTGAACACTCAAAGAGCGTAAGACAGGGAGTTAAAAAAAGTTTAATGATTGTAGATATGCCTTTCAATACATACAAAAATAAATCGCAAGCACTTAAAAATTGTAGAAAAGTAATGAAAGAAACTAAATGTGATGGAATAAAATTGGAAGGAGGAAGAAACATTAATGAAATTGTTAAACACTTAATCAAACATAAAATACCTGTGATGGGACACATAGGTATCACACCACAGTCAGTAAGAGGGAAGTTCAGATACAAAGGTAAATCAGATATTGAAAAAAAAAATTTATTAAAAGACTCAAAATCTCTAGAAGACGCAGGCGTATTTGCAATTGTTTTGGAATGTGTCGAAAGAATAGCTTCTAAAGAAATTACAGAGTCAATTAAAATTCCCACAATAGGAATTGGTTCATCAAATTTTTGTGATGGTCAGATTTTAGTTACAGATGATTTATTGGGACTAACAGATACTAAAATAAAATTTGTAAAAAAATATGCTGATTTGAAAAGTAATGCAAGGAAAGCAGTAAAAAAATTTAAATCAGATGTTAAGAAAGGCTCATACCCATCAATTAAATATTCTTATTAAAAATATTTTTTAAACTGTTCGTTAATGTTTAAAATTTCTAAGTCTACAAGTCCTCCAATAATAAGTTGTATTGCGAGGATAAGAATAAATGCCATTCCAACGTAGACAACCCATAAATGTTTTTGGACATAACTAGCTAGATAAGTGGCCATTGCACCAGTAAGTACAACGGATAAAATTAAACCAAAAATCATAAATCCAAAATTACCCTTAGAAGCCCCAACAACACCTATAACATTATCAAAACTAATTGTAATATCTGCAAAAAGTACTTTATACATACCTTTAGCAAATGACGGTTCTAAAGATTTTTTTGTAGGAGATTTAGTTTGCTTTTCAACTTGTAAAAGATCTTTTCTTAAATCATTTACTATCCAAATTAACAGCAAACCTCCTAGAATTTTTATAAAGTAAAATTTGAATAAATATGTAGCAAATACTGCGAATAAAACTTTAAATACTAAAGCCCCGACTACTCCCCAAAATATAATTTTTTTTCTATTTTTAGGGACAAAATTAGATGCGATAAGGCCAATTATTATGGCATTATCAGCAGTTAAAATTATATTTATAAATATAATTTGTAGTAAAATAAGGGCTTCTTCGATCAAGATAACTGCATAATAGTATTATTTTCTTATTTTTCAATAAAACATGGAAAATTTTCTATTGATTTAACAAATAATACATAATCAGATGTATTTTTTTAAAAATAAGGAGGATTAATGAAAAATTTAAAAACTTTAATTTCTATTTTATTTTCTGTTTTGTTAACAGCGAACGTAAATGCTGCTGAAAAGTGGGATATGGCTTTAGCTTATGGTGCAAGCAATTTTCATTCAGCTAATGCTGCAGAATTTGCTAAAAATGTTTCAGAAAAAAGTGGAGGTAAATTAACAATTGTAACTCATCCTGGAGGATCATTATTTAAAGGTGGAGAAATCTTTAGAGCTGTCAGAACTGGTCAGGCTCAAATGGGAGAGAGATTTATGTCGGCTCTTGGAAAAGTAGATCCTATTCTTGAGATTGATTCACAACCATTCCTAGCAACATCTTATGATGATGCTATGAAACTTTATCAAGCATCGAAACCAGCAATCATAGAAAGCTTGAGCCAAAAAGGATTGGTATTTTTGTATGCGGTACCATGGCCTGCACAAGGTTTGTATAGTAAAAACGAGATTAATAGTGTTTCAGATTTACAAGGTTTAAAATTTAGAGCTTATAATTCAGCAACAATTAGAATTGCTGAACTTACTGGTATGGCTCCAACAAAAATTGAAGCTGCAGAAATAAGTCAAGCATTTTCAACTGGAGCAGTTGAGAGTATGATTACTTCGCCAACTACTGGAAAAAATAGTAAAATTTGGGAGAACGGCGTAAAATATTTCTATGATATAGCTGCCTGGTTTCCAAAAAATATGGTAGTTGCTCATAGAGGATCTTGGAACAAACTAGATGCGGATACTCAAAATCTAATAATGAAAGAAGCAACTGCTGCAGAAGAAAAAGGTTGGATGCTTTCTAGAGTTGGAAATATTGAGGATAAAAAAGCGTTAGCTGCTGCGGGTATGACAGTAGGTAAAGTAAACGCTGATTTAGAAAAACATTTCCAAAAAGTTGGAAAAAAAATGGCAAAGGAATGGAAGAAAAAGGCTGGCAAAACTGGAGCTAGCGTACTTGCTGCTTACAAATAAAATCAATATAATTAGAAAGGCCGTTTAAAAAACGGCCTTTTTTATGCTACATAAAATTAATAAATCTTTAAATAATTTATATAATTTCTCAGGATATATAGCTGCGTTTTTTTTAATTTTGATAGCAGTTTTTATTTTAACTGGAATTGCCTCAAGAATTTTTGGTTTTTATATAAGAGGTTTAGCTGAATATTCTGGTTACTGTATGGCGGCTTCCTCATTTTTTGCACTTTCATACACTTTTGTAAATGGAGGTCATATAAGGATCACATTATTTTTAGAAAAAGCCACTGATCTAAGAAAAAAGTTTCTTGAAATTTGGAGTTTAATCATAGCATCTATTTTTTCAGGATATATGGCATTTTATTTTCTTAAAATGTTAAAGATATCTTATGAGTTTCAAGAAAGAAGTGAAGGTGCTGATGAAATTTTAATTTGGATACCTCAATCGAGTGTAGCAATTGGTTCATTATTATTTTTTATATGTGTCTTTCATCAATTAATTTTAAGAATAGTTAACAAGTATGATTGAAATTTTATTAGCATTTTTTTTTATTAGTGTTTTACTGTTTTTTTTAGGATCTGGGATATGGGTAGCCATAAGTATGGTTGGGGTATCTTCAATAGGCATGATTTTGTTTACTTCTAGACCAGTAGGAGATGCGATGGCCACAACAATATGGGGAGCTTCATCATCGTGGACACTAACAGCATTACCATTATTTGTGTGGATGGGTGAAATTCTTTTTAGAACTAAATTATCAGAAAATTTATTTGAGGGATTGGCACCATGGCTTCAGAAGTTACCAGGAGGTTTGATACACGTTAATGTTGTTGGTTGTGCCTTGTTTGCCGCTATCTCTGGATCATCTGCTGCAACAGTTGCTACAGTTGGAAAAATGTCAATTCCAGAGCTAAGAAAAAGAAAATATCCTGAAAAAATTTTACTTGGAAGCTTGGCAGGTTCAGGAACATTAGGCCTCTTAATTCCGCCCTCAATAATTTTAATTATTTATGGTGTAACTGTTCAAGAGTCAATTGCAAAACTTTTTATAGCTGGAATAATTCCAGGGATAATGATTGCTCTAATCTTTATGGGCTATGTAATTGTTTGGTCTTTATTAAATAAAAATAAAATGCCAACTAATTATGAAAATTTTTCATTTTTAAATAAACTAGGCAAATCCAAACAATTAATTCCAGTTATTTTATTAATACTTGGCGTGATAGGTTCAATATATACTGGTATAGCAACAGCAACCGAGGCCGCATCTTTAGGTGTTGTTGGAGCTTTAATTCTCTCTTATTTTCAAAAGAGTTTAAACTTAAATACATTTAAAGACTCATTGCTTGGAGCAACTAAAACTTCATGTATGATTGCATTTATTTTAGCTGGGGCAACTTTCTTGTCACTTGCTATGGGATTTACAGGTTTGCCCAGAAATCTAGCATTGTGGATACAGAATATGGAGTTATCACCGTATTTATTAATATTTGTGTTAATGATTTTTTACATAATTCTTGGGATGTTTCTTGATGGAATTTCTGCAGTTGTTCTTACAATGGCAATAATTGAACCAATGATAAGGCAGGCAGGCTTTGATATGATTTGGTTTGGAATATTTTTAGTTATTGTTGTAGAAATGGCTCAAATTACACCACCTGTTGGTTTTAATCTATTTGTTCTCCAAGGAATGGCAAACAAAGATATGGGTTTCATTGCAAAAAGTGCCTTCCCATTATTTTTATTAATGATTTTTGCAGTCCTACTGATTGTGCTGTTCCCACAAATCGCTTTATGGATGCCTGAACAAATGATTCAAAATATCAATTAGTATTTTGATTTTTTTGTCCCTTCAATAATTTCTTTTAACTCTTTATACTCCTCACAATTACAGCTTTTCAAAATTTCCAATCTTTCTTTTGCTAAATCAATTCTGTTGGTTACAACATATAATTCACCTAAGTATTCATTTATACCAACATGCTTTGGATCAACTTGCAAACCTAACAAATAATATTTTTCTCCTGCTTCAAAGTCTCCAAGTTTTCTAGTTGTAAAACCTAGGTAGTTTAGTGTATCAGCTTGTAAGGGCTTTTCTTTGTCGAGTTTTAATAAAATTTTTTGAGCTTTTTCATATCTTTTTAATGCTTTATCCATTTTATTTTTGGATTCATATTTCTTAGCTGCTTCAATTATTTTTACAGCATTTTTATAGCTCGGTTTTTTATCTGATGAACTTGTTCCAGCAGCAAAAGTTTCAACTGTTAAAAAAAAGAATATGAGAAAAGTAAATAGTTTTTTAATCATAATTATATAAATTTTTTCATTTTATTTAGAGGCTTTAATTCTAAATTATTTTTTATTAAGTTTTCCCTTACCTGTTTTGCAGTCGAGAGAGAACTTTTGTTATCTCCATGTATGCAAATTGAATCGATTTCACAAGGTATTTGTTTTCCACTGTGACAATTAAGAGTTTGGTTTTTCACCATATTGAATACATGCTCCTTAGCTCGCTCAGGATCGGTTATTAGGGCATGGTCCTTACCTCTTGACACAAGTGTTCCATCGTCTTCATAATTTCTATCTGCAAAAATTTCACATGCAATTTTCATATTTAATTTTTTAGCTGCAATTTCCATTTTTGAACCTGTTGGTACTAAATAAATTATATCTTTATCAATACTATAAATAGTTTTTGCCAAAATTGTTGCTAGTTCAAGGTCCTCACAAGCCATATTATTTAAGGCTCCATGTGGTTTAATATGAGAAACCTTTTCATCTAATTTAATGGCAATATTTTGCAAAATTTCATATTGATCTATTAAAAGCTTAGAAATTTCATCAGCACCAAGATTAATCCGTTTTCTGCCAAAGTTTTCTGGATCATTGAAAGATGGATGTGCACCAATACTTACATTATTTTGCTTTGAAATCTCTACAACTTCTCTCATAGTTTCCTCATCTCCAGCGTGGTACCCACAAGCCACATTTGCAGAATTTACTATTTTGAGTAAATCAGGATCATTCTCATTTGAATGATGCTTTGATTTTTCACCTAAATCACAATTTAAATTAATTTCCATACTATAAAGCTTAAAGTATAACATGACATGATTAAAAATATATCAAATCTTGGTGACGCAGCATTGTACTGTGACTTTGGTACTGAGGTAAATAAAGAAATTAACAGAAATGTTATAAATTATTTTAATAATTTAAGATATAGTAATTTTTTAGGTATTACAAATATTACACCAAGTTATAATAAACTAGTAATTAGTTTCGATTTAAAACTTACTAGTTTTGCTAAATTAAAAAAACAAGTTGAAAATCTAGAGTTAAAAAAAAATAATAATTCAAAAAATAATCTAATTAAAATCCCAGTTTGTTGTGCAGAGGAATTTGCACTAGATATAAAACGTTTACAAAAATTATTAAAGATAAATGAAGCAAAAATTTATGAAACATTCTTTTCAAAAAATTATTATTGTTATATGACAGGTTTTATTGCGGGCATGCCATTCTTGGGAGATATGGATAAATCTCTTTTTGCAAAGCGTTTAGAAACACCAAGAGTTAAGGTCCCAAAAAATTCCATAGGTATAACAGAGCAATTTTGTAATATTTATACTTTTGAAAGTCCAGGTGGTTGGAATATAATTGGTAAAACACCAGTTGATATTTTTGATAATAAAAAAAATACTGAGCCAAATCTAATTAATCCAGGTGATACAATATCATTTTATCCAATTTCTAAACTAGAGTATGAAAAAAAATATGAATAAAAATTATTTTGAGGTATTACGACCAGGTATCAATTCTACATTTCAAGATAACGGTAGAAATAATTTTTATCATATAGGCATACCTTTTAGTGGAGCAATGGATAATAGGAATTTTTTATTAGCAAATACCATTTCAAACAATGAAATAAATAATCCGGTTATTGAATTTGCATACCAAGGTCCAAAATTGAAATATATAGGAGAAAATATCTTCATCAATGTTACTGGAGATGTTAATTTTAAAATTATAAGAAAAAACAAAAATTTAGAATTTAGTTGTTACGAAAATATTATTTTAGAGAATAATGATTGCTTAGATATACTGTCTACCAATCGATCAGTATATGGTTATTTATCTATTGGAGGCACATTTGAGATAGATTATTATTTAAATAGTTGTTCTACAAATACTAAGGCTAAAATTGGCGCTAATAGTGGGGAAAAACTTAAGAAAGGACAAATAATTCATTTAAAAAATATAAAAAAAATCCTGCCAAAAAATAAAATAGAATACCTAAATTCTAAAATTGAAAATATTAGAATAATAAAAGGACCTCATTTTGATTATTTTTCAAAGGATGCAATAGTTTCATTTTTTAGTGATGAATTTAATGTTACAAAATTAAGTGACCGTATGGGTATAAGACTTAAAGGACCTAAGATTAGTAATATTAAAAATACAAATATAAAGTCAGAAGGATTAGTGAAGGGTGTTATCCAAATCACAGCAGATGGGGATCCAATAATTATGCTATCTGATCATGGAACCATAGGTGGTTACCCTAAGATCGGAGTTGTAATAAGCGCTGATTATGACAAACTAGTACAAATACCTCCAGGATCAAAAATTAAATTTAAAGAAATTAATTTAAAAGATGCAGAAACTATTTTTAAGTTGTATGAGATGGAAACTCAAAATTTGATTTCCAATATTAAATGAATTTTATTTCAAAGATACCAGGTCCATTATTAATCTTTTTTGGTGCATTTTGTCTTAGTTTTGGTGGGTTGATTGTTAAATCATTTGAAGGATCAACTTTATGGCAAATCTTATTTTGGAGACAGGTTTTTTTTATAATTGTTGTAACTATTTTTTTAATTGCAACTTACAAAAAAGAGGTATTTAAAAAAATTTATGTATCGGGAATTCCTGGCTTAATTGGTGGAATTATATTGGGTATTGGATTTAGCAGTTATGTTTTTGCTATGTACAATACAACTGTTGCAAATACTAATTTCATAATACAAACACAAACAATTTTCTTAGCGATATTTGGATATTTTTTTTTAAAAGAAAAAATTTCAAAAATTACTTTAGCTTCTATCATTTTAGCAATTTCTGGATTAATTTTAATGCTAGGAAATACTCTATCAAGTGGACAAATGTCTGGAAATATTGTTGCCTTTGTTATGCCAATTACCTTTGCATCTCTAATTTTAATTGTAAGAAGATATCCTCATGTAGATATGGTGCCCCTACAATTAGTTGCTGGAATAATTGCAATGATAATAGGTTTTTTAGCTTCAACAAAAATTTCTATATCTTTAAATGATATGTTTTTGGCATTTTTGTCTGGGACATTTCAAATAGGACTTGGCTTTATTTTTATAACAATTGGTGCGAGAAAAACTCTATCAGCTATGGTTGGCATAATAATGCTTACAGAGGCGATACTTGGTCCTCTTTGGGCTTGGCTATTTGTAAATGAAAACCCTTCATTCTACGTATTAATAGGAGGAAGCATTATAATTCTTGCAGTTTTTCTACAATTTGTCTCATCCTTTACAAAAGAAAATAAATATAATCCTCAATAATGAAATTTGCTATTATTGGCTCTGGTATATCAGGTCTAAGTGCAGCGTACAGTTTATCTAAAAAATATAAAGTAGATCTATTTGAGAAAGAAGACCATTTTGGAGGTCATTCTCATACTATTGATGTTAATGTTGGAGATAATATAGTCCCTGTTGATATAGGCTTTATTGTATTTAATAAAAAAACTTATCCAAATTTAATAAATTTTTTTCAAGAAAATGATATTGCTATCGAAAGAAGCAATATGTCATTCTCAGTATCCGTTAGAGACTCAAATATAGAATATTGTGGAAAAGGTCTTTCTGGAATCTTTAGCAATAAAATAAACTTGTTAAATATAAAATTTTTGAAGATGTTTTTTACTATAATTAGTTTTTATAAACAAAGTGAAAACCAAGATCCAATTAACGAAAATATTACTTTAGGCAGCTATTTAGATAATTTAAAATTGTCAGAGTACTTTATCAAATTTCATATTATTCCTATGGTATCAGCTATATGGTCAATGCCCCCTTACGAGGCAAAACAAATGCCATTGAAATTTTTTTTTAAATTTTTTCAAAATCATGGATTATTCAAATTAAAAGATCGACCACAATGGTTTACAGTTTCCAAAAGAAGTAGAACATATGTAGATAAAATTCTAAGTAAAATCAGTGGAGAATATTATAAAAATTATAATATTAATAAAATTAAAAGAATTGGATCAGGAGTTCAGGTTTATTATGGAGATAAAAATGAATATTTTACTTACGATAAAGTCGTATTGGCCACTCATGCTAATCAAGCTCTCTCTTTAATTGAAAATCCTGAAGAAATAGAAAATAAGATCTTAAGTAATTTTAAATATAAAACAAATGAAGCTATAGTCCATGAGGATATAAGTTATATGCCAAATAATAAAAGTGCTTGGTGTTCATGGAATTCCTCTATCGAGTCTGAGAATAGTGAAAAAAATTCGATTACTTATTGGTTAAACCTATTACAAAATTTGAATATAAATAAAAATATTTTTTTAACATTAAATCCTTATTTAGAGATACCCGAAGATAAGATAATCCGAAAAGTTATATTTACACACCCTTACTTTGATCAAAATGCAATCAATAGCCAGAAAGATCTTCACCTAATTCAAAATAAAAATAATATTTTATTTTGTGGTAGTTATTTTGGATATGGATTTCATGAAGATGGTATAAAATCATCAATAGATATGATTAAGTATATAAATGCTTAAAAACTCTAAGATATACGTAGGAAAAGTAATACATAGACGATTTAAACCTAAAAATCATTATTTCAAATATAGGGTTTTTTCATTACTAATAGACTTAGATGATTTAAATGAAATTGATAATAAAATTAAATTATTTTCATATAATAAATTCAATATCATTAGTTTTTTTGATAAAGACCATGGGGATAGAGATGGTACCTCTTTAAAAAACTGGGTAAAAAAAAAACTAGAAAATATTGGTATCGACAATAAAGACGTTAAAATCAAATTATTCTGTTATCCAAGAATATTGGGTTATGTATTTAATCCTCTAAGTGTTTTCTTTATATATGATAAGTACGATAAGATAATCTCTTTATTTTATGAGGTTAAAAATACATTTGGTGAACAACACACATACATTTTCAAAGCTGAAGATAATGAAACTTTAAGAAATAGTTGTGTAAAAAAATTTCATGTATCGCCTTTCATAGATATGGAGTGCAATTACAAATTTAGAGTAAATAAACCCTCAGACAAAATATCAGTTATAATTGACCAATCTGATAATGATGGTAAACTTTTATTCGCATCCCAGGACGGTACCGCAAAAGAATTTAGTAATAAAAATCTATTCGTTTCCTATATTTTTCACCCCTTGATGACATTTAAAGTTATTGTCGCAATCCACTATGAGGCATTTAAACTATGGTTAAAAGGAATAAAGTTTATTAAAAAAAAAATAAATATTAAAAATAATAGTTCGGTAGAAAAAAGTGAATTTGAATAAATTATCAGACAAAATTGTCTTTAACTCACTAAAATTTATTAAACATGGAAATTTAAAAATAATAAACCATGATGGAAAAGAATATACCTTCGGAAAAGGTAATGAAAAATTAAATGCTGATCTAAAAATAAATAAACCAGGATTAACTTTTAAAATTATCAAAAATGGTAGTGTAGGTCTGGCAGAAGCATATATGTATAATTACTTTGAGACAAATAATTTAACTAATCTTATAGAGCTAGCGGCAAAAAATATAAAAATAGTTCATAAATTTTCTGGCTCTTTCGATCTTTCAATATTTAATAAAATCAGAGGATTGTTTATTAAAAATAATAAATCTAGGAGCAAAGAAAACATTAGAAAACATTATGATTTAGGGAATGAATTTTTCTCATTATGGCTTGATAAAACCCTAACTTACTCAAGCGCAATTTTTGACGATAGTAATGATTTGGAAAAAGCTCAGTTAAATAAATATAAAAAACTCTCGAGTCTTGTTAAGCCTAAATCAGGCGATAAGATGCTTGAGATTGGCTGTGGCTGGGGAGGATTTGCAGAATATATTGGAAAAAATTATGACGTAAAGTTAGATTGTATAACAATCTCCAAAAAACAATACGAATATTCAAAAGAAAGAATTCATAAAGAGGGTTTGAATGAAAAAATAAATATACAAATGTTAGATTTTAGAGATGTTAAAAATAATTATAATTCAATAGCTTCTATAGAAATGATAGAAGCAGTAGGGCAGAGTTATTTAAAAAACTATTTTAATATTATCAAAGAAAACCTAGTTGATGGAGGAACAGCAGCTATACAATCAATTACCATAGATGACTCTATCTATGATAGATATAAAAGTAAAACTGATTTTATCCAAAAATATATTTTTCCTGGTGGTTTTTTACCTAGTAAAAATGAGTTAGTAAATCTTGCAAACCAATCTGGACTAAAGTTTGAGAATTGTAATTCATATGGTGATCATTACTCAAATACACTAAATATTTGGAGAGAAGAGTTCTTAGAAAAATGGGAACAAATTTCATCTCAAGGCTTTGACAATACTTTTAAAAGAATGTGGAATTTTTATTTATCTTATTGTGAAGCTGGATTTAAATCTAAAAATATAGACTTAATCCAATTTGCTCTTCAAAAATAAATAATATTATGAAAATAAAATATTTCTTATTGATAATAATTACAGTATTGATTACAAGTTGTTCATCAAACCAAGCAATGAAACCAGAAGATTTCAAAAACCAAAAGCCTAGATTAATAATAGAAGAGTATTTATCTGGAAATGTAAAAGCATGGGGAATTTTACAAAATAGATCAGGTAAAGTGACAAGACAATTTTCTGCAGACCTAGATGGAAAGTGGGATGGAAAACAATTAATACTTGACGAAAAATTTGTTTGGAACGATGGAGAAATTCAAAATAGGCAATGGACAATCAATAAAATTGATGAACATAACTATGAAGGCACTGCTGGAGATGTAGTTGGAACTGCAAAAGGTTTTTCTTATGGTCCTGCATTTAAGTTTGAATATGTACTGTTAGTTCCTGTAAAAGGAAGAGAAATGAAAATAACTTTTGATGATTGGATCTTTATGCAAGATGAAAGAGTAGCAATTAATAGAGCAAAAATGACAAAGTTTGGTATTAAAGTTGCAGAATTAACTGTGATGTTTGTAAAAGATTAAATTTATTTTTTTTGAAGCTTCGTCATTTTTCTTATCAAATATAAGTAGATCCCATTTGGCAAAATCTTAAAAAATTTTAATATTAAAAATAAACTTCTAGGAAAAGCTATTTCAAATGAATTTTTATTTATTAAACCATCATAAATCTGTTCAGCCGCATATTGTGTGGTTTTTAAAAATGGCATTTTAAATGTGTTTTTATCCGTAAGTCTTGTTTTGATAAATCCAGGGCTGACTAGACATACGCGAACATCATATCTTTGAAAATCAAGATATAAACTTTCTGCTAAATTAATAAGAGCTGCTTTTGCAGGCCCATAGGCAGTTGAATTTGGCAATCCTCTGTATCCTGCAGTAGAAGATACAATAGATATAACTCCTTGCCTTTTTTCTTTGTAATATTTTTCAACAGCTTTAATACAGTTTATGGTTCCAATATAATTCACATTTGTAACATCAATTATATTCTGAAGATCAAAATCCTTCTCTTTTTCAGGCTCATAAATTGCAGTAGAAAAAAAACAAATATCAACCTTGTTGTATTTCTCAACAATAGTTTTAAAAACTGAATGACATGCTTCATAATCAACAATATCTAATTTCAAATAATCAATATTTTCATTTTTATCTGAAATATCTTTTAAGACTTCCTCACGTCTTGATGATATAATTACCTGCCATCCTTTATTTGCAAACTTTAATGCAACTGCTTTTCCTATTCCACTGCTACCGCCAGTTATCCAAATTACTTTTTTCATCTATTTTCTTTGTTTTATCTCATAAATTTTTATCGACATGCGACAAGAATTGAATAGTATTCATTATATTGAGAACTATATCAACCATATGTTCAAAATTATAATCATATATGAGTTAATTTTCGTCGCGTTTTGGAATATTCTTTATTATTCTAACTCTGGAGTAGAGAACTGGTTCCAAGAAAAAATTTTGACAGCCATCTTTGTGTTTCTATCTACCATGGCTTTAGGACTAACTTTAATTTATGTGATTTATTATAGTTTAAAAATTACGGGGCTATCAAAAATTTTAAAATCACTTAAAGATCCTAGAAAAAGCAATACACAATAATTAATTACTAGAGGCGCATCTCTTAGAACAATACTTAACTTTTTCCCAATTAAGTTTCCATTTTTTTCTCCAAGAAAAAGGCTTGTTACAAACTTTGCATACCTTAGTTGGTAGGTTTTGTTTTTTCATTTAATTGTTTTCTGTTTTTTAAAAATAAGAAAAATGCAGCAATTTCATATATATAATGAAAAATAATAAATAAGGGTTTTATTGAAAAAATTTTAGATAGGATTTTATATTTTGGTATTTTTGACCAAATTATAATAAATGCTTTAGCACCTCCAATAACTTCACCATCATTTATTACATGCAACCTTCTGAGCAACTCTTTTTGCGACTTAGATGTTATTTTTATAGCCTCATCATTATTTGTAATATCTATCCACTCCAAATCACTATTTGCAATTTTTTTATAATGATTTATTTCCATTCTACAAATATTGCAAGAATCGTTAAAATAAACTTTAATTCCCATAAGTATTATCTTTAATGAATTTGTTTGCTTCTGATAATATTAATTTTTTTCTATTTTCTTTCATTTTATCAAAAATTCTTACCATCATAGACAACCTTGGATTTTTCAAAAAAAATTTTCTATTTCTATCTATGAAACGCCAATAAAGACCATCCATAACATTACACCAGTTGCCCCTTTTAAAATCCATCATTTTCATAAAATAACTTGATCCACAGATATAAGGCTTAGTTGCGAAAATTCCACCATCACTAAACAAACCCATTCCATAAACATTTGGAACCATAACCCAATCAGATGAGTCCACAAACATTTCCATGAACCATTTATAAACTGATTTTGGTTCAACTTCGCATAAATTCATAATATTTGACAATATCATTAATCTTTCAATGTGGTGCGACCAACCAAATTTGCTAGCATTTTTAATTGCATGATCTAAAGGATCCAAACCAGTGCTGCCATCATAGAATGTATCTTTCATTTTTCTATTATGTTTAAAGAAATTTCCACTTTCCATTTCTTTACTATAATTTTGATATATTCCTCTCATAAACTCTCTCCAACCAATTATTTGTCTTATATAACCTTCTAAAGAATTTAGTCTCACACTCTTACTATGGTGATAAGTCATTATTTTTTGAATGATAATGTCTGGCGTTATTAAACCTAGATTTAAATACGGACTAAGAGCACTGTGAAATAAAATATTATTTTTTTGATCAACAGCATCTTCGTAATCACCAAATAGGTTTAACTTATCTTTAATAAAAAAATCTAATAATTTTGAAATATCTTTATATTCAGTTGCAAACCAAAATTTTTTGGTATCTCCTGGATGTTTACTAAATAATTTTTCAATAATTGGTTTTAAACTTTTTGTATGTTTAGTTTCTTTAATTTCTGGAAATTTTGGTATTAAGATATTTTTTGGCAGTTTTTTTCTATTATCCTCATCAAAACTCCATTTTCCTCCCTCTGGTGTACCATCTTTGTTTAACAAAATGTTTAATCTCTCTCGCTTTTCTTTATAAAACTTTGCCATAAAGGGTTTTTTTGTTTTTGATAAATATTTTTTAAAATCTTCACGACTATCTAAAAACATTGGCGATCGAATTATATTCCACTGAATATTTTGTTTTTTTAAAAAATTATTTATTTTTGTTTCAAAAAATTTATCCTCTATTTCAAAACTAGTTACTTCTTTTATCTTATTCATCTTTAACAATTTTTCTAATTTCTTCGTATAGTCCTTTTTAAAATCAGTAGAATCAATTTTTGAGTAATTAAGCTTAAATTTATTTTCCTTCAATTTATCCGCATAAGATCTCATTGAAGATAAAAATAGTAGAATTTTTAATTTATGATGTCTTTCATATGTACATAATTGGTAGTCTTCTGACATAAAAAATAGGTGGTCTTTTTTGAAGCGGTCGAGGTTTTTTAATGGAAATAACTGATTTCCAAGTATAAAAAATAATTTCATTAATTATTATATGTCAGAAAAATATCTAATTGTCGGTGCGACAGGTTCTATCGGATCCAATTTAGCAGAGCAAATGTATTCTTCTGGTAAAGAAATTCATTTAGTTGGAAGAGATGAAAGTCAACTTAAAAATTTAGCTGAGAAATTGAACTCTTCTTATACTGTGGCAGATGTATTACACGAGGGGTTCGTGGATACAATTAAATCAGACATATCAGAAATCAAAGGTGTAGCATATTGTGTTGGGTCTATAGATTTGAAGCCTTTAAAGATGGCAACTGAGAATGATTTCAATAAATGTATGAAACTTAATTTTTATTCTGCGGTAGACTTAATCAAAGGATATCAAGATAACCTAAAACAAAATAATGGTTCAATTGTTTTATTTTCAACAGTTGCAGCTCAAAGAGGTTTTACAAATCATTCAATAATAGCATCAACCAAAGCAGCTATTGAGGGACTAACTGTATCATTAGCAGCTGAATTTGCTCCAAACATAAGAGTTAATAGTGTTGCTCTAAGTTTAACTAATTCTAAGATAGCTCAACCAATGTTAAAAAATACAGCAATTGCTCAAGGAATAGCTAAAGCCCACCCACTTAAAAGACTAGGTGAGGGTAAAGATGGAGCAGCTTTGGCAAAATTTTTACTTACCGAGGAAAGTTCCTGGGTAACGGGTCAAATAATTGCAGTTGATGGTGGAAGATCAAAACTTTCATAAAGTGAAAAAAATAATATACGTTTTAATTCTTTTTTTCGTATTTGCCTCAAAATCGTATTCACAAAACTTTAAATTAGAAAAATTAGTTAACCTAGATTCACCTTGGGGATCCTCTTTTATTAATAGTAATGAAATAATAATTACAGAAAAAACCGGCAAAATAAAAATTGTAAATATTTTATCTAGAGAAGTTCAAGAAATTAGTCATCAACTTAACTTTGTTGTCCATGGTCAAGGAGGCTTATTAGATATTATTCATAAAGACAATAATATTTGGATTTCATATACTGAAGATAGAGGTGGATATAAAACTAGCACTTCTATTGCAAAAGCAGAATTTAATAGGAAACAATTAAACTTTAAAAATATTTTTCAAGCAAATCCCCCAATAGACTCTGGTTATCATTTTGGATCAAGATTAGTTATCAAAGATAATTTTATATTTGCTTCTGCGGGTGAGAGAGGACAAGGTATGATTGCACAAGACGCCTCAAAGCATCCAGGTAGTATTATAAGAATTCATTTAGATGGAAGTATACCAAAAGATAATCCAAAGTTTGAGGGTATGGTAGATTGGTTGCCAGAGATTTATCAAATTGGAATTAGAAATCCTCAAGGGATGGCACTTTCTGAATTTGATGGAAAAGTTTACATGAGTAATCATGGGGCAAAAGGTGGAGATTGGTTCGGAGAAGTTAAAAAAGGTGAAAATTATGGATGGAAAATTTTAGGATGGGGAGGAACCAATTATTCTGGAATTCCAATTGGCCCAAAATGGAAACCTGGATTTACAAAAGCTATTCAATATTGGGTACCCTCAATAGCAACTAGCGCAATAACTATTTATAAAGGTGACGAGTTTAATGAGTGGAATAGTCATGCTTTAATCACTTCTTTAAAAGATAAATCCTTAAGAAAACTGATATTTGAAGACTTATCAAATGTAAAAGAAGAGGTTATTTTTAAAAATAAAATTGGAAGAATTAGAGACATTCAAGTGCATCCCTCTAACGGAAAAATTTATTTTTTATCTCAAGATGCTTTATGGTTAATGCAAAGAAAATAGTATATACTAAAATTTATGGATGATGTCGTCATAGTTGGTGGAGGTATAATAGGCGCTGCTACTGCATACTTTTTATCAAAGGAAGGTAGAAAAGTTAAGGTAATTGAGAGAGACCCTACATATAAGACTGCCTCATTTCCTTTGTCTTTAGGTGGATTTAGAAGACAATTTTTTCAAAAAGAAAATATACTTTTAGGTAAGTTTGCTAGAGAATTCATTTTTAAAATACCAGAATTGTTAAAAACAAAAAAAAATCCAAACCCAACGGCAAGCATGGTTCCTAATGGATACCTTTTAATGTTTGGACCAGAACATGCAGAGGAACAATATAAAGCTTTGGAAAATCATAGAGAATGCGATGCTGGTACAAAAAATATTAAAGGTTCAGAATTAAATAAAATTTTTCCATATATAAATAACGAAGGTATAGAAACAGCTACATATACTGATAATAAAAGTGAAGGTTGGATTGATCCTTTTATGTTTCATAGTGCTTTAAAAAGTAAAGCAATTGAGTTAGGCGCAGAGTTTCTTAAAGGTGAGGTTAAAAATTTGTCTGAGATAAATGCAAAAACTATCATTTCAGCAGCAGGATGTTGGACTAAAGAATTGTTATCAGATATTCCAGTTGAACCACAAAAGCACACTGTATTTCGAGTTAAATGTCCAAAACATTTTCCTGATATGCCACTAACTGGAGATTTAACAACAGGTGTATATTGGAGACCAGAGGGTAAAGAGTTCTTAGCAGGTTCACCTATATCTGTATTTGATGCGAAAGATTTAGAACCAGCATGGAATGATTTTGAAGAATTAGTTTGGCCTGCTCTGGCAAAAAGAGTTCCAGCCTTTGAAGAACTAAAATTAACCGGTGGTTGGGCAGGATTTTATGATTGTAATAAACTTGATAACAACGCAGTTGTAGGCAAACATCCAAAATATGACAATGTTTATTTAGCCTCTGGTTTCACTGGAAGAGGTTTAATGCAGGCACCAGGTATTGGAAGGGCTCTGACTGAATTGATCACAACAGGTAGCTACCAATCAATAGATATAAGTGTTTTTGATGTAGAAAGAGTTTTAAAAAGTAATGCTAGACCGGAACCTTACGTTTTATAATTTTTTAATATAAACTCCTAGTATTCCGTTAAATATAGATACAGCTAAAATCAATAATTGTCCTTTAAACGAGTAAAATTCAAAAGATGGATAAAAACTTATCCCAATTGAAAAAAAAAGATAAGTTAACACAAAAGGTCGATAAAATTTTTTTATAAAATTTAAAATTTTCACTTACTTTCTAGTTGCAATATAAACGCCAATTGTTGCAAGTATAAATCCTGCTATATCAATATTAGATAATTTTTCTCCTAAAAATAAATAGGCCATCACAGCTGTTGTAGGTGGGACAAGAAAAAATAATGTTGAAGTTTTACTTACCGAACCTGCTTTTATTAAAAACATTAAAATTGTAAAGGCTCCAAACGACACTAGAATAATCTGATGTGTCATCCCTAATAAAAATCCTGTTGTAAAATTTATATAAGGAGTTTCAAAAATTGATATTAAAATTAAATTAAAAGAACAGCCCCCAAAAGCTTGAAATCCATTATTAACTGATAATGGGACATTACCACTTAGTTTTTTTTGCCACAAGGTTCCTGTAGTGATTGCAGCAAGGGCAATAAAACAAGTTACTAATCCATCTTTAGGAAACTCTTCTCCAAAATCTACTCCAAGTACTAGCAAAGAGCCTACAAAACCAAACGCAATACCAACCCACTGCCTCCATCCTATTACCTCTTTATAGATTGGTCCTGATAATAAATTAGTTAATATCGGTTGAAGAGTAACAATTAATGCTACAACACTTGCAGGAACTCCTACATGAAAAGCGTACCAACAACCACCAAGATATAATCCATGAAACAATACGCCGGTAGTTATGCTTTCTAATATATATCTCACTTTTGTAAAAATTATCTCTTTTTTAAGTAATGCGAATAAGAAGAAACCTATTGTTACAATTCCAAATCTAAAGGCAAGTGCTGCAAAAGGTGATGCATTCTGAACTATAATATCACCTGAGATGAATGCAGATGACCATAGCAATATAAATAGTAAAGGAAATGTTTTAATCATTTATTGAGGATTTTGAAGTCACAAAATTTCTAAACTAAATTTTGACAAGCATTTTGCCAATATTTTTACCGTTTAATAAATCAATAAATGACTTTGGAGCATTCTCTATTCCTTCGTAGATAGTTTCTTTAAATTTTATTTTACCATCTGCCAACCATTTTGACATTTCAGTTTCAAATGGCTCTCTTTCATTATCGTGATCAAAAATAAGAAATCCTTTTATTGTAAGTCTTTTTACTAAAACATAAGCCATATTTTTCAAACCAGATCCAGGATTTGTTGCATTCATCTGTGAAATTCTTCCACAAATCACAATACGACCATATGTTTTCATTTGGAAAATAGCGGACTCTAAAAAGTCTCCACCAACATTATCAAAATAAAGATCAAAACCATCAGGACAAATTTCCTTGAAATGCAATACAAGGTTTTCTACTTTCTTATAATTAAAAGCATGATCAACTTTTAATTCATTTTTTAACCAATCAACTTTTTCATCAGACCCTGTGCTTGCAATAACTTTACAACCAAGATTTTTTGCAATTTGGCAAACTGTAGATCCAACACTACCTCCAGCAGAGGAGACTAATATAGTTTGCCCAGATTTCAATTCTCCATGTTTGAAAAGTCCAATGTAAGCTGTATGACCTGTCATTCCAAGTGGACCCAAGTATGACTGTATAGGTATATCAATTGGTTTTAATTTCTTTAATTCATCAGAACTGCAAACAAATTTATCTCTCATACCAAGACTGCTGAATACTAAATCTCCAACACTAAAATTTTTATCATTTGAGAGTTCTACTTTACCAATTGCATACCCTTCCATTTCTTCACCGATTTTAAATGGTGGTTTATAATTTTTTCTCTCAGTCATTCTTGCACGCATGTATGGATCAACTGATATCCATGAATTTGATACTAAAATATTTTTTTCATCATTAATTGAAATTTCTTTTGACTTTATTTCAAAATCTGTCTCTTGTGGTAAGCCGATTGGAATATAATTTTTTAAAGATACGTATTTACTAACAACAGACATTTTAAGACCCCCAAATAGTATTTAATATTGCTTCGCGTCTACATACTTTTTTATATCTTAAGTAATTAAGAAAATTTATTTGGTAATAATCTTGATGAACAGCCTCCGCAATATAAAATTTATCAAATTTTCTAACATAAGTTACTACTTTTTTTTTAAATTTTTTCTCTATTTCCTTAATACTATTTTCTATTAAGTTTTTTTGCTTATCATTTTGATAAAATGCCACTGATCTATAGCTATATCCTTTATCACAGAATTGTCCTGCAGCATCAAAAGGATCAATATTAATCCAGAATTCTTCTAAAAGTTTTTCGTAGCTAACTACTTCTGGGATATATATGACCTCTATAACTTCAAAATGACCTGTGTTTCCATAAGTAACTTCTTTATATGTAGGATTTTCGGTAGTACCACCTGAGTATCCAGAAATTACTTTTGATACACCAAGAATATTTTCAAAAGATTCCTCCATGCACCAAAAACATCCTCCAGCAAAATAAGCTCTTTCAAAATTTGGAGAATTGGCAAAGCTTATTGAAGAAATAAGAATGAAAATTATTGATAAAAGTTTTTTCATTAAAGGTAGCTATCTTAATGTTGATAGCTTACCTTTAATAATTTATATTTAAAACTCTATTTTTTTTGATATTTTGCCGCTTCTTCTGAACCACCGGTAGCGCTTCCTTTACTATAAGAATGCGCTCCCATTCCAGCTAATTGTCCGTCTTTAACAATCAAGTATTGATTACGTATTTCACTACCTTCAAAGAAACATTCCAATATTTCTCTTACACCATCAGCATATCTAGCTTGGGCAGATAGTGATGTTCCAGAAGTATGAGGTGTCATTCCATGGTTTGGCATTGTTCTCCACACGTGATCGTTTGGAGCTGGTTGAGGAAACCATACGTCTCCCGCATATCCACTTAATTGTCCACTCTTCAAGGCTTTTGCTATTGCGTCTCTATTACAAATTTTACCCCTTGCAGTATTTACAATGTATGCACCTTTTTTCATTTTACCTATCATCTCATCATCAAATAAGTTTTCTGTTTCAGGATGCAGAGGACAGTTGATTGTTACAACATCACATACTTTAACCATAGACTCCACAGTTTCATGGAAAGTAAGATTTAACTCCTTTTCAACTGACTCAGGTAATCTATGCCTATCAAAATAGTGAAGATGAACATCAAATGGTTTCATTTTTCTGAGTGCATCTAAACCAATTCTTCCAGCTGCTACAGTTCCAATATGCATTCCCTCAACATCGTACGATCTTTGAACAGCATCTGCAATATTCCATCCACCTTCATTAACGATTCGATGTTGGTTGTGGTAATCTCTAACAAGTGAAACTATCATCATTACTATGTGCTCAGCAACTGATCTTGAGTTACAGAAAGTAACTTCTACGACATCAATTTTATGATCCATTGCTGCTTGTAAATCTACGTGATCTGAACCAATTCCCGCAGTTATTGCCATTTTCAAGTTTTTTGCTTTTTCAATCTTTTCTTTTGTTAAATAATAAGGAAAGAATGGTTGAGAAATAACTATATCTGCATCGACTATATGTTTATCAGCCTCGCATCCTTCTCCATCTTTACTATTAGTTACAACTAACTCATGACCATTGCTCTCTAAAAATTTTCTTAATCCTAATTCACCAGATACACATCCTAATAATTCTCCTGGTGTGAAATCCCTACCTTTTGGACTAGGTAAAGTCATTCCATCAGGATATTTTTCTAATTTTGGAAGATCCGATAAAGGGTAAGCTTTAGGCATACCACCTTTAGGATCATCATATAACACGCAAAGTACTTTCATTTTTTCTCCTAATATTTATGTTTTAAAATCTCTCTATAGATATTTTCTTATTAAAGTGTAGCATAGAATTAGAACATCAATCAAACGAATAGTAGTTGATTAGGGGTATTTCTTTTTAGCAACGAATTTATTCAGAACAATTCCAAAGGCTATTATAATCAAACATCCCGTTAATATTGGGGAGAGTAAATAGTCAAACGATACTGAGCCCAATATGACTATAATAGGATTTCCTCCAGCTGGAGGGTGGGTTACATCTAGCAAAATCATCAATCCAACACCAAGACCTACCGCTAAAGGTATTGATATATAAATTGGTAACGGGATAAAATTATAAAATAGAATTCCAATTGTTGAAGTTACTAGATGACCAAATAATATATTTTTAGGTTTTGCAAATGGACTTTCTGGATAGCCATATAAAAGAACCATTGAGGATCCAAATGATGCAATTAAAAAAAGTCCAAAATTAGTTTTATAAGTTAATAAAGTGAGAACACCAATTGTAATAGTCGAAAAAAAAAATGCAAAAAAAGATTTTAAAATTTTATCTTTATTCATTTATTGTATTACTTTTTTTAATGCTTTTATTGGAAGCGTTAAACATTCTTTTCTCGCATAATTTTTTTTATCAAAGAGTTTTTTAAACTCTTTCCATTCACTTGGAAATGATATATTTTTTTTATCATTAAACTGATCTAATAATTTTAAAAAATTTTTAATTTTATCTTTACTTTTTTTTTTAAAATTTTTTGTAGCTAAATTTGCAGATGCATTGCAATATATGCAAGATTGAGACTGATAAGAGAAATCTTTTATAACATTGTCTTTAATAATTAAAAAAATTTCAATCTCATCACCACAAATTTGACTTTTATATTTCATTGAATGAGTGCAATTATTGATATGTTTATTATTTTTGGTATCAGAAGCTATTTTTAAAATATTTATATCCATCAATTTGAGTATTTATTTGATTGTTATTATACAAATTTATATTTATATTTTCATACTTCTTAAATAAAAAAATAGCACATGCTAAACTTAAAAAATCCTAAAGTAGCTATCCCAATCGTATTAATTGCTGGTATTTTTTGGTCATTTGGTCCATATGTTG
Organism: uncultured Pelagibacteraceae bacterium; assembly: GCA_902591775.1. Classification (GTDB taxonomy): domain Bacteria; phylum Pseudomonadota; class Alphaproteobacteria; order Pelagibacterales; family Pelagibacteraceae; genus Pelagibacter. The sequence continues at coordinate 10,321 of CACJBW010000001.1, read as the reverse complement.
TAAGACACATCGATCAGCCAGAAACAGTTCCTTGGCAATATTTATTTACTAGAGGAATAGTTATTTTTCTTTTGCTTAATATGTATTTGTTCCTCGAGGAAGGAAAAGAGTTTTATAAAAATTATTTTAAAGTTGGTATATCAGGTCTAATTGGAGGTATTGGTCTTGGTACCGCAATGATAACATTTATATGGTCAATTACTAATACGACAGCAGCTATCACTTTACTTTGTCTTGCGGCAATGCCATTTATAACAGCACTATTAGGATTTTTGTTTTTAAAAGAAAAAATCTCATTAACAGTATGGATTGCGATTGTAGTTGCAGCAGCGGGTATATGTATAATGGCTTTTGACAATTCAGGTAAAAATTCATTGCCAGGGCTTGTTTTTGGACTTATTTCTGCATTAGGTTTCTCAATTTTTTCTGTTTCACTTAGATGGAGAAAAGAAACACCAAAATTTACTACTGTAGCATTTGCGGGATTGTTCTGTTTCATATTTTCTGCTGTAATACTTATTTCGAACGATGCTAATTTTCTATCTAGTGGAAAAAATGAAGCCTTATTTGCTACTCATGGAACTCTAGTATGCATGGGTTTGATTTTGTACTCAATTGGATCAAAAAATATTCCAGCAGCTGATCTAACTTTACTCTCACTTACTGAGGTAATAGGTGGAATATTCTGGGTGTGGTTACCATGGATGGGAATTAATGAAGTCCCATCGACGAATACTATTATTGGTGGATTTTTTATCTTTATGTCAATTTTTTACTATAGCCTCATTATGCAGTCTAATAGAAGATTTATAGGTTTAAATTAAAATGAATGATGAAAAAGTAATTGTTAATAGTTGGAATGAATGGGATCCACTGAAACATGTAATAGTAGGTAAAGCAGATGGTACTTGTATACCTGCCCCTGAGCCAGCATTAGATGCCAAAGTTCCAGAAGACAGCGATATGAGAGGAAAATTTGGTCCAAGAACTAAAGATACTGTAGATAAAGCAAATCAACTTTTAGATAATTTTTCAAATATATTAAAAAAAAGAGGGATTAAAGTTGATAGACCAGATCCAATTGATTTTAATCAAAAAACATCTACACCTGATTGGCAAGCAGAGACGATGTTTGGTTGCATGCCACCGAGAGATGTTTTGTTAACTGTAGGTAATGAAATTTTAGAGGCTACGATGAGTTATCGATGCCGATGGTTTGAATATTTATGTTACCGACCACTTTTAAAACAATATTATAATTCAGATCCAAATATGAGACACGAATCTGCTCCTAAACCTAGATTAACCGATGAGGATTACAGAGAGGACTATTTATCAGATAAAATAGGAATTCAAAAAAGGTTAGAATGGACAGAAAATAAATATTTTGTAACTACTGAGGAGGAGCCGCTATTTGATGCTGCTGATGTTTTGAGGTTTGGGAAAGATTTAGTAGTACAACATGGTTTTACAACAAATTTAAAAGGAATTGATTGGTTAAAAAGACATTATAAAGATCACAGGGTCCATGCTGTTAATTTTCCAGGTGATCCTTATCCAATTCATATAGATGCAACTTTTACACCTATCAAGGAGGGTTTAATAATTAACAATCCTCAAAGAAGACTTCCTAAAGACCAAAGAAAATTGTTTGAAAATAACGGATGGGAAATTATTGATAGTGCTCAACCTGCACACAACGAACCTCCACCTCTATGTTACTCCTCAACATGGCTATCAATGAATGTTCTAGTTTTAGATCCTAAAACTGTATGTGTAGAAAAAAGTGAAGTGTACCAAGCAGAACAACTAGATAAATTAGGAATGGAGGTTATTCCTGTTGAGCTTAGAGATGCTTATGCATTTGGAGGTGGATTACATTGTTGTACAGCAGATGTTTATAGAGAAGGTGAATTAAAAGATTATTTTCCAAAGCAATAATTGTGGCTCAGATAAAAACAAAAAGAGAAAGAGTAAAATTTGCTTCAGATAACGTTACAGGTGCATGTCCAGAAGTCTTAAATGCAATTCTTAAAGCTAATGAGGATGACAAAACTCCATATGGTAATGACGAGCTGTCGAAAAACTTACAAAATAAATTTTCAGAAATATTTGAGAAAGAAGTTATAGTTTTTCCAACAACATCAGGCACAGCAGCTAATGCTTTAGCCTTATCAACTATGACTCCTTCTTTTGGAAATATCTATTGCCATAGACTTTCCCATATAAATGTAGATGAATGTGGAGCTCCCGAATTTTATACTGGAGGTGCAAAGTTAGTAAATCTGAATGGGACTAATGGAAAAATAATAGCAGAAGAACTAGATAGAAATATTTCTGGAAAAGGCGTGGTACATCATACTCAACCATCGTCAGTAAGTATTACCCAACTATGTGAAACAGGTGTTGCTTATAATTTAGATGAAATAAAAAAAATATCAGAGATTACTCATAAACATGATCTAAATATTCATATGGATGGTGCAAGATTTGCAAATGCATTAGTTTCATTAAACTGTACCCCAGCAGAAATGACATGGAAGTCTGGAATTGATGTACTGTCATTTGGAGCAACTAAAAATGGATGCCTAGCAGCAGAAGCTATTATTTTTTTTAAACCAGAGTTAGTTGGAAATTTAGCTTTTTTAATGAAAAGAGCAGGACATTTACTATCAAAGATGCGTTTTGTATCAGCTCAATTAGATGCTTATATCTCAAATGACGTTTGGTTAAAAAATGCTAAACATGCAAATGCTATGGGTAAAAAACTAAGCCAAGGCTTGCTGAAACATAAAAATATTGAATTAGCTTACCCAACAGATGCAAATGAAGTTTTTGTTAAAATACCAAAAAATATAATTGATCAATTTAATTCAAATGGTTACAAAATTAACGATGATGAGTGGGAAGACAAAGCTGTTAGATTAGTTGCTGCCTGGAATACTCATCCAGATGATGTAGATTCATTTTTAAATATAATTAAATCTTAATTTAGCTAGGATTTTCTTTAAGGAAATTTATATAATTTACTACTTCATCAAATTTTTCATCCTCAATATCTTTATAACTTGCATTAAATTTACCTTTTACACAAATTGAGACATGAGCATAAGGATTTCTGCCTTTAGGATGATTAGGATGATCTGGAAGTTGTCCTTCCAAATAATCGCCAGCTTCCTGAATAATTTTCCACAGTTTACGCCGGTTTTCCTCGTTCATAACTAGTATTACACCAAAACAAAACTGTAACTAAGATAACTAAAAGTTTTTTCATTAGTTTATATATTCTTTAATTATAGATCCAATTGTTGGCATAGACCTTAATCCGTGGCCTCCATCAATAATATGCAACTTAACTTGTAGTTTTTTCTTTTTAAGTAAATCATAATAATATTCTGAAACTCCTGGAGCTGTATTTTTATCATCCTTTCCAACAATTAATACATTTAGAGATTCTATATCTATATCTTCATAATTAAAACTTGGTGAATATTTTTTTAATTTTTTCAATTGAGATTTGGTTTCCCATTTTTTACCATTGCTTAGTTTTTTTCTAATTTCCCAGTCACACGGGCAAGAGATCAAAATATTTATATCAACTAATCCTGGAACTTTTCCATGAATAGTGCCTCCCTGATAAGCTCCTCCAGAATGACCAATTAAAATTAGTTTCTCAGGTTTATAATATTTTCTAAGATTTTGTAATGCAGGTGCTAGTATTTGAAAATTTTTCCAATCATAATTTACTATTGTACTCTTTATAGCATCACGAGGTCCTGATGAATATCTATCCTCTTCACTACTTCCTCTTTCTCTAATAAAGTAACCGGGTCTTGCAAAAAGAAAGATATTGTTATCATTGTTAATTAATTCATTTGCAAATCTAATATGACTTTTTTTGGGTACTCCTGGTCTTGGAGAATTAGGACTACCGTCGCCATGAAGAAATACTATTAAGTTTTTTTTACCCTTTTTTATTTTTCCCAAATTTAAAATTGCTATACATTTGTTTTTACCTGCTGATATATATTTTATGAAATCCTCTTTTTCACAAGCATTAGAGTTTCCACTCAACAACAAACCAAGAACCACTATCCCTAAAAGTTTTTTCATTAATCCTTAAATAAATAAATAAAAGTAACAATTATAAGCACTATGATAATCCAAATAGTAAAATTAGTTAACAATTGTTTTAATTTAGAATTAGACTGTAAAAAAGCAGGCAGAACCAACAATAGAACTCCTATCATATATACTACAGGTATTAGTTGATACATGATCCAATATTAACAGATCCTGAACCGTGAGTCTATTTGGTTTAAAAATGGCTATTTGATTTATCTCTTTTATTACAAGTTTGTGATCAAGTTTTTTAATTAAATTAATTTAATAAATTTTCCTTCCAAAAAGCTAAATACTCCGGCATAAAAGTTTTTCCATGGTTACCCCCTTCAGTAACACCTTTTCCAATACATTTTTCTTTTTTAAGACCCTTGAACATTGTTTTAAAAGCTTTTCTCGGATTTTTACGTGATAACTCATTAAATTCATCCAAACTTTTTATTTTTGTATTTTTTAAAATTAAATCCATGAACTCTTTATTAGGATTACCATCATCTTCTGTGTAAAAATTAGGACACTTCCAAAAATATTGTGTTCTTTTTTCAATTTCTGGCCCATAATTTCCAGTAAATAAATGATACCATCCCTCTCTTAAATCTATTTCAATATCAGCACCTTTAGCTTGCATTTTTTTCATTACTTCTACACATGGACCTGGCAAGGTATAATCCTCAGCTAAACCATGTACATACCAAATTTTAGTTTCTTTAACTGGAGTTGGATTTCTAAACATTCCAGATATTCCACATTCAGCAGATCTTGGTTGAGATGCAGCGAAATAAAGATCTTTACTAACTAAGGCATCTCTCAATCTTTTTTCAGCAGCCATAATTGAAAGGTTTCCACCTCTTGAATAACCAGAAACTCCTATTTTTTTAATATTTATTTTTGGATCCTTGCTTAGATAATCTAATGCCATAAACATATCTATATAAGTAGACCATAAAGAAGCCTTTGATTGATCACGGTAAGTGTGTTTTGCTCCTCTTGCAGAAAAATTATCTAAATACATAGTAGCTATACCCATGTCTAGTAATGGCTTTTGTTGATCTCTCATAAATTCTAGCCAATCTGCAGTAAATTCATCAGCACCACCACTACTATGAACGATTAACAAAAGAGGAAATGGTCCATCACCTTGAGGATAAGAAATTAGAGCGTCTACTGTTATTGGACTTTCTTTGTACCAGCCCTCCATAATACCTTTATAATCAGAAGTTTGATATGAATTAATCTTAATTAATTCTCCATTGCCTAATTGTTTGGATAATTTTTTAAGTGGTGTTTTTTTTGGTTTAATTGTTTCTGCGTTAAGAACCGTACTTGAGATAAAAATTAATAATGTAATAACCAAAATTTTTTTCATAATATAATATTATCAAATTCTGAAACATGTGTCTATTTGCTTGAAAATCAGCTATTTGATTTATCTAAAAAAGTTCTAGTTCTAGTTCTAGTATACTTGTTAAATTTACGAGTTTTTAAGCAATTTTTTTTCAATCGAATTTTAATTTGCCGCATAACAAGTATGAAGTCGGGTGAGGTAGTGTGGGGTACTTTGTACCACTAGCACCGTAAATAATCGCCAGCTTCCTGAATAATTTTCCAGAGTTTACTTGCGTTTTCTTTGTTCACACCTTCACTTTTCTTATTTTACCTCAAAAAGTTCTAGTTTGTAAACTAGTTACATTATTTTCTCAAGTTTCCAAGCTTCATCTTTAGCATTAAACTTTGCGTTCCAGTCTTTAGATCTTTGATCTTCAAATAAGGCATAAAATTTTTCTTCATCAGTGACATTTGCAATAAAAATCATTTTACCTTCACGAATGTGTGCCCATTCAAATGATGAAGTACATTTTGCAAGATCATCTTTAAATATACTGTATAATTCATCTGCATCTTTTTTAGTTCCTTCATATGTTGTTGTTCCAACAAAGTTCATAGTTTTTCCTTTCATTAATAAATTAAAATAATATAGACACAATAAATTCCCAATCAATAAGATTTTCAACTAATTTATCTCAACTTGTTCAAGTTTCAGGACTAGTTTCTCTAAAAAATCCTACAACACAGAACCATAAACTTAAAAGATTTTTTAATTTATTAATCAACTGGTTTGTTCTTATTTATATCTACTTCATCATAGGATTTACCAAATCTCACTTCATCAAATAGCATTACGGTTGTTGGAATTTTATTTTCCCATTTATATTTAAAAGGTTTTATTATATTTTTTTGACCACTTGGTTGAGTCATGGTCTTCATTCCCTTTGGTTTATTTCTATTTATTTGAGATAAGTAATCACCAACTCTAAATTTATAAATACCATATCTCATATTAATTTGTTGTTTGTTACTGCTCCACCCATGGCTTTTGGACTCTTTAATATGTTTGCTTTTTACAAATGGAATATAATGGGTGCACTCATTAATCTGTTCTCCATTCCACCATAGCTCAAAATATTTTTCACCTTTAATTCTTTCTCTACTATAATTAGTTTTAACTATAAAATCATTCCAACTACCTTTTTTAAAAGAGAATCCATGGCATCTCTTATAGTGACCTAATCTCACTTGAAAGCCTGAACCCTGTGTAGAAACCATCCATAATGGCATATCTACACCTTTCATTTTAGCTTGAAACAAAGACATCTTTGATGCTACGAAATCGTATCCAAAATCTTCGGGTATATAGATACTCAAAGCATAAAATACTGGTTCTTTAAATTTTTTACTTGAGTAATGAAGTTTTTTTAAATGTCTTTCTGTTCTTTGAGCACCCCATTTACAATCTTGTTTTTTACATTCACCATGTCTAATTTCAAACTTTTGAGCTGATTTACCAGCACGAACATTCTTATCGACTATTTCAAAATGCTCTTTGATATCCATGTGATGCCACTTAGTTTTTTTAATTGTAACAGGCTCTGTATAACCTAAATTACATGTAAAAAAGATTAGAACAACAATCCCAAAAATTTTTTCCATTTAAAATCCACCTCGCCAATTATTTTTAGATTTCAAATCTTTCTCTTCTTGTTTTGAAGTAGGTCTAAATAAATAAAAACCCACTACAACAATTACGAATATACCTAAAATAATTTCAATCATGTTTAATTAATCTCTAAAATTAATAAATTCAATCGGAAGCCCTATATCTATTGCTTTTATGGCAGATATTGCTTCTTGAAGATCATCTCTTTTCTTTCCTTGAGCTCTTAATTCTTCTCCTTGAATTTTAATTTGGATTTTAAGTTTTAGTTTTTTTACATCAGCAATAATCTTCTTAGCATTTTCTTGGCTTATACCCTCAGCTAATTCACTAACCTGCCTTATAGTTCCACCAGCTGCACCCTCTGAATTTTTAATAATTAATACTCTTGGATCTACTTTTCTTCTTATAAGGTGAACTTGTAACAATTCATTTACTTGTTTTAATTTTAATTCATCTGGAGCTAGTGTAGTTATTATTTTATCTTTTCTTTCAATAGAAATATTAAGCCCCTTAAAATCGTATCGGTTAACAATTTCCCTTAAACAATTAGCAAGAGCATTATCAAACTCTTGATAATTTATTTTACTTATAACATCAAATGAAGGCATACTTTTTAATACTACTTACATTAATATATTTTTTAATTAGAACAACCTTCATCAGAGCTACTTTATTCACATTTTCTTTATTCTTTTAATTTTTTGGTAACCAAGAGTTATAGAATGGATTATTTTTATCAATTGGAAGTTTGATATTTATATTTTGTCTTGAAGATTGGTAAACAGCAGTTACAAACTCTAATGATTTTCTAGCATCTGACAATGTTACCTCATCACTTGAAGAGCCATCTAGTTTCTTTGCTACTTCATCAAACATTCCTGCGTACCATGATTTAGGTATTTCGACTTTTGATAATACTTCATCTATTTGACTTTGTGTAATAGGAGCTCTTGGTAAAAATACCCATTCATCGTCAGCTGGATTATAAGGTTTATCTGGAGATGCTCCCGATTCTACTGTCAGTCCATCAAAACAGAATTTTAGTCTACTGGTATCATTTGCTGCACCAAGGGTGATAGAGCTAGTGACCAATGTTCCATCTTCCATTTCAATTGATAAAGACGCACAGTCTTCGACCTCAATATCATTTACTCTTGTTGTTAATTTTGCAAATACATTTGAAACTGGGCCTAGTATCATGCTCACCAAGTCATGAATATGTATTGAATGACTTAAAATTGCTCCTCCTTGTTCACCATCCCAAGTACCTCGCCAAGGTTTTGAATAATAATCTTTTCCTCTGTTCCAATGAGTTTCTAATGAGGCGATTAAAGGTTTTCCAGCAAGTCCTGACTTTATTAGTGCTTTAAATTTAGAAAATCCTAATCCATACCTATATTGGAAAACTGGAAAGATTATCTTGCCTGTTTTTTTGCTAATATTTTCTAGCTCATCAATTTCTTTGAGACTTGAAACCAGTGGTTTTTCACAAATTACATGCTTTCCAGCTTCAAGAGATTTTTTGCATGCAGAAAAGTGTAAATGGGGTGGGAGACAAATATCAATTATATCTATTTCCCTTACTTTTAATACATCATCAAAGTTCAAAGATATTTTAGTATCATCATATGACGCCAATATTTTATCTATCGGATCTCTTGTTAAACCACACAATGTATGAACACTAAATCGGTCTGATACTTTTTTAAAATCTTCAAAATGCTTAGCTCCTATATTAGTTCCTATTATTGCCACTTGATATTTTTTCATTTTTTTTCTGCTAATTCTTGAGCTTTAATTGCTACTTCCATTGATAAGTAAGTAAGTTCTTGCGAACAAGCAGTATCAGTTCTATTTAAAACATCTTCAATTAAATTAGCAAAGTAGGGGAGTTTTACATTTGAACAGTCAATATGTTTAACTTCGTCATTATTTGCTAAATATAACTGATTTCCTTTATCAGATTTTGCTAAATCTGTGTATTTTCTAATTTCAATAAAACCTTTATCACCCAGGACAAATAACCTTCCATCTCCCCAAGTGGGAAGCGCATCAGGAGTAAACCAATCTAAACGAACATATCCATGACCACCATTTCCAGTAAGATTAACTTCACCAAAATCTTGAAAACCAGCAAATTCTTTCCTAGTCGTATTTTCAACTAACGCATGATTTACTTTAGCTTCATTTGAATTTGTAAATACTAAAAATTGATGAATTTGATGTGAGCCTATATCTGTTATTATTCCACCATAACTATCACGATCATAAAACCAATCTGGTCTTTCATAATTACCTTGCCTGTGGGGACCAGTACCAATTGTTTGTTTAACTTTACCGATTTTACCTTCAGCGACTAACTCTTCAGCTTTTGTAACAGCGGCTACATGAAATCTTTCTGAAAAATTAATTGACCAAATTTTTCCTGTCTCATTAACTGTTTGTTTTAGATTGTTAAGTTGCTCAAGAGTTGTACATCCAGGCTTGTCAACCATGACATCTTTTCCAGCTTTAATTGCTGTTTATGCAGCGTCAATGAATTTTAGTATTTTTGAAATTTCTTTTGTAACATTTTTAATAGCTATTTCTGGGGCTATTTCGCAATGGCCAATTGGTAAACTATCAGATATTTATGACAGAAGAACAGTTACAGTATATTCCACATTTGCTTCGGCTTTCTTTGCGTTATGTGCAATTTTTTCAGTGGGCACGATGCATTTACCTGAAGGTTTAGCAAGCTCGAAGTTTTGGTTTTATATTTTTACAGGTTTATATGCTTTCTTTAGTCTTCCTATGTTTGCATTAATATTTGCTCACACTAATGATTTTATAGCTAAAGAAAAATTTGTCGCTGCAGGTGCGGGTTTACAATTTACCTTCGGAATGGGTGCAATTAGTGGACCTTTTTTATGTTCTATGTTTATGGATTTTATAGGAGAGAATGGTTACTTTATATTTCTAATTATATTTCACTGTTTAATAGGAGCATATGGAATTTACAGGATGAATGTAAGAGAGGTTATTGAAAACCCTGACTCTCAATTCACACCTCTTCCTACAACAATAACACCTATTGGCTTAGAACTTAATCCAGCGACAGAGCCTATCGAAGACCCGGTAAAACCAGTAGGAACCGAAGAAACAGTTATTGTAGAGAATAACCCTTCCCAATAATTAAAATCTTATTTAAAATTTTAATTCTGC